>JBKHWK010000015.1:0-28789 GCA_046566625.1 Gammaproteobacteria bacterium | reverse complement strand
GCGCGTATGGCGGCGCCATCGCCTCGACATGCCTGACCTTCGTTTCCCAGGCCGCGCTGAATGCCAGCGTGCCCGAAAAGCTCGGTCTGAAACGCCGTGCCGTGGCGGTCAAAAACACCCGCGCCATCACCAAGCGCGACATGGTGCACAACGACTACCTGCCGCTGATGGAAGTGGATTCGCAAACCTACGAAGTGCGCGCGGATGGCATGCTGCTGACCTGCGAGCCGGCCAAGGTGCTGCCGCTCGCGCAGCGGTATTTTTTGTTTTAACGTGGCCGGCATCGCATGAAACTCGGGTTACGTACCCGGTTGGAGAGACCCGCCATGAGCGCGAGCAGGGACGTCAAGGAACTTGAAGCCCAGGCACTTTCCCTCCCCATCGACGCACGCGCCGCCTTGGCGCGTCGTCTGCTGAAAAGCCTGGAAGAGGTGTCCGAAGCCGAGTACGAGCGGCTTTGGGGCGAAGAATCCCGCCGCCGCGCGGCCGAAGCCGATTCCGGGCGAACTCGGACTGCGTCTGGAGCGGAGGTAGCCCGCAAGGCCAGGTCCTTGCTCCGGTGAATTACAGCTTCCTCCTTGAAGCCGAGATCAAGTATCTACAGGCCGTTGGTTTCTTCGAGGAACGACAGCCTGGGCTCGGCGCCGCCCGGATCACAGAGTTTGAAAGCGTGATGGACCTGGTCACCAAAAAGCCACGGGCCTCGAAAACAGTCCATCCCGGCGGCATCCGGCGAATCGGCCTGAAGAAATTTCCTTTTTCCGTGTTCTATCGTGTCCTGCCCGACGAGACGCCGCAGATCACCGCCTTCGCTCATCATCGGCGTGCCCCCGGGTACTGGCTTGGCCGGGTCAGGCAGGTTCCGTAGTCGCTGTGGGGTGTGCAATTTAGGGGGCGCAATTGGGGGGCACGGGCAAGAAAACCGTGGTCTGTCCCCGGTTTACCCCCAAAGCAGCGGCGGCGGCAATCAAGCTAAACACCACGCCCTCATCTAGTGCGGTCTAACGAATAAGGTTAGATCGTGTGAGCGAAGCGAGCCACGATCTGAACCGTTTGTTGGACAAGCCCGGCTTGGGTGAGGGTCCTGCTGGTTATGAAAATAGCTTTCTGAGTTTTACCGGCGCGCAGCGGCTGTTGAACGGTGTTTTGTCTTTGGCGCTGGTGGCAGTGATGACGTTTCGGCCCTGGGTGAGGTGGAGAGGACGTTTTGGATCGATTTCGTCCTGCGCCAGGCTAAACGCGTCCCTCGGCTTGCTGGCGCCGAAGGCCGGAACTGGTAGGCGGCGGAGTTCACATCGGCATGGCTCCGGCGGTTACATCGGTTGGTCGGTCACTCCCTGAGGGTGTCGGCATGATCCGCGTTCGCACGATCCGCATCGCGCCGCCGCAGTCGAGACAGGCGAGTGCCGGACGCGGGCGGATCGCGGCGGCGGCGCGGCCGGGGTTGATCCGGAACAGGAGGTGCAGCAGTTGGATCAGGCGCTTGCTGTTGGGGTGGAGAAAGCCGAAGTTGCGCGCGCGGCGCAGCCCCTTGGGCAGGACATGGCGCAGCAGCAGGTGCAAGAAGTCGGCGCCCGAACAGAAAATAGGGGACAGACCACGGTTTTCGCTAAACTGCGCCGAGCTTTCTGCCCGGACACCGGCCATGCCTCGGCGTGCCCGCCTCGTTTTAGCCAATGTCCCCCTGCACATCATCCAGCGCGGCAACAATCGCCAGGCTTGCTTTTTCGCCGACGAGGACTATCGCTTCTATCTCGACTGGTTGACTGAGTATGCCGGCAAGACCGGCTGCCAAGTGCATGCCTATGTGCTGATGACCAACCATGTGCATCTCCTGATCTCGGCCGGTCGGGGCGAGGCGGTGGGAGCGCTGATGAAGGCGCTGGGACAGCAAAAGGGGTCGTAGTGATTTAAAATAAATCACTACGACCCCTTTGGATTATGATCCCGGAACCGGGCCCTTCAGGATCACCTCAGGGTGGAATCACGACACCCCCTTCAGGCTCATGTGTCATTGGAAAAGGCTGGTGCTTACAAATCCGTGCCGATGAAGTAGACTCCCCCGATGAACGGCTCTACCCTCCAATCCCTTTCGATTCACAGTGCGCGCACTCAAAGCGGGCTTATGCCTGCGCGATGGGTGTCCGCCGCACTTGCTGCAGGCGGCTGAAGCACCACACTTCCTGCCTCCGCCGCCCCGCCACTCAAACTTTTCATCTACTCCAGCTTACCGTTGAGGAGAGTTGTCGTGAATCAGTCGCGATCCGTTACTATTTGCAGGCGGGACCATGCCCGATTGCAGAATCTGATACGCAACGCCGAGCCCGCCACCGTGAAACTTCTGCACGAGGAACTGGACTCGGCGATCATCGTCGCCGATGACGAGCTTCCGGATGATGTGGTTTCCATGGGTTCCGTGGTGACCTTCGATGACGTCGAGACGTCGGAATCGTCCACTATTGTTCTGGTCTATCCCGATGAGGCCGACGCCCGGAAGGGCCGGATTTCGGTTCTGGCACCTGTGGGCGCAGCCCTGGTGGGTTTGCGGGTCGGTCAAACCATCGAGTGGCCAGTTCCGGTCAGCGGCACCAGGCACCTGCGGGTGGCAGAGGTCCAACCGCCGCGGGAGCCGAAGCCGCTATGAGCCACACGCCGTCGGCAGAAACAGTGTTCTGGAACAACGTCTTGACGATCGCCGAGGCCGTGTTGAATTCGGGTCAATCTGCCGAAACCCTACGCGGCCATCTGCTCGCCCTCGAAGAGGGGTTTCTGCATGCTTTCGACCCTGCCGACAGCTTCCAGGAATACGCCACGCTGACACTTTGCAGGTCCATCCGCCGCTTCCTCGAAAGCGGCGGTGCGCCGGGGTTGAATAATAGGGGACAGACCACGGTTTCTTGCTAAAGTGGGCCGAGCTTTCTGCCCGGACACCGGCCATGCCCCGGCGTGCCCGCCTCGCTTTAGCCGACGTCCCTCTGCACATCATCCAGCGCGGCAACAATCGCCACAGGATAACAGGGTCTCGCACTGTTGCATCAGCCAAGTGTGAGCAATCATCCCAGTAGAGATTATGCGATTACCGAAATCGCTGAATGCTTCGGGGTGCGCCGATCAACGGCCTGCTGGATCGCCCGCAGTCGGGCGCACGGAAATCCAGAATGGCTTCATTCAACGCTCCGCTGCCGACTCAGGCGCAGCCGCGCCAGGGTCTCCGCCAGCGGGGGTGGCCGTGGTCAACCGCAGCCACCGATCCAGCGCCGCCGAGCCGACCATATCCGAGGTGGTGTTCAGCAGGGAACGCGCGCGGGCAATGATCCAGTCCACGGACAGCAGCACCGCCAGCGCCTCGGTCGGCAACCCCAGTCCACCCAGTACCAGCGTCAGCGCGACCACACCGGCCTCGGGCACGCCGGCCACACCCATCGCGGCCACGACGCAATACAGTGCGGCGAACACCTGCGCGGCCAGGCTCATTTCGATGCCCATGGCCTGCGTCAGCGCCAGCAGGGTAAAGCCTTCGTACAGAATGATGCCGTCGTTGTTCAGATTGGTGCCGACACAGACGGCCAGCGTCGAGGCGCGCCGCGAAATGCCCAGCCGGTCAAGTGCCCGCAACGTCAGGGGCAGTGCAACCAGGCTGCTGTTGACGCTGAATGCGTAGAGCGCCGGCTGCGCAGCCTGGCGCCAGAAGCGGCGCAGCCCGATGCGCGCGTACAGCAGCAACCAGGCGCTGTAGGTGAAGAGCACATGCACCGCCATGCCCAACAGACACAGGGCGACGTATTGTCCAAGGCCGGTGAACGACGCCAGTCCGTGCTTGGCTGTCACGTTGGCGCTGGCGCAAAACACCGCCAGCGGGACCAGCTTGACGATCCAGATCAGCAGCGTCTCCCACACTTCCCGCAGTACCGAAACCAAGACTTCGCTCTTGTCCATCAGTGGCAGGGTGTCGGCGTCCCGCGTCAGTCGCACGCGGCGCCAGGCAAAGCCAAACGCAATCGCCACCATCACCAGCGGCATGATGCTGTTGTCCACGAACGGTTGAACAACGCTGCTGGGCAACTGCCGAGCGAGCAGGTCGCCAAAATCAATCGGCTGCAGGGTGGCAGCAGAGGCGCTGATCAACGGCTGCAAGTACTGGCCCGGCTGCAGCGCATTGGCCAGCGCGATGCCAATGGTGATTGCGAGACTGGCGTTGATCAACGCGATCGTCAGCAACTTCAGGAAATCCCTGCCGGCCACGCGAAAGCGCAATATCGCTTCCAGCACGGCGAAAAATACCAGTGGGGTGGCGGCTGCCTTGATCAGTTGCAGTACCCACTTTGCGACCGGCGCCAGCGCCGGTGCGGTGGCCGGATCGGCCAGTCCGAATGCCGCCCCGGCCAGCAAGGCAATGATGACGAGGCCTACGTTGCCGAGCAGCTTTTTCATGAAATGGCGGGGTCCGGTTCGAGTTGAAGTGGCCAGGAAATTCAGGCGCCAGGCGGCCCGGCCGGGCAATCTTGCGTTCCATGCCCATGCTACACGGACGTATGGTCACTGCGAAGGAGGGCTTGAACTTGAATGAAATGGCCTCCCCGTAAGCCGGGGCGGTTCAAGCTGATAGGAAATCGATGCCCGATCGGCACCAGCAAACGATGATGGTTGAACCAGTGCACCGCATGTTCTCCGCCAAATTCTCTGGCAAGCCGCCGCATGAGTGTGCTTCCAGCGGGAGTCGGTGACTGTCGCGCTACAGAGTGAAAAGTTCCGCCAGAAAATCCTCCAGCGTCCGCCACGAGCGTCGATCGGCGGCCGCGCTGTAGCGGATGCCGCGCTCGGGGTCGTTGGCGTCGGGCCGGGTAAATGCGTGCAGGGTGCCGCCGTAGGCGTGGATCTGCCAGTCGGCGCCGGCGGCGGTGAGTTCGGCGGCGAGCTGCACCATGGCCTCGGGCTTGGCCATGGGATCATCGTACCCGTGCAGGCACAGCACTTTCGCGGTGATGGGATTGCCCGCGGTATTGCCGGGCGGGTCGAACAGGCCGTGGAAACTGGCTACACCCCGTACCTGGGCATTACTGCGGGCATTACTTCGGGCAAGGTCCAGCACGCACAGTCCGCCGAAGCAGTAGCCTATGGCGGCGATCCGCCCGGGATCGACTTCCGGCAGGGCCTGCAATGCCGTGATGGCGGCGCCGATGCGGCGCTGAAGTGCCGCGCGGTCGTTCATCAGCGGCTGCATCAGCGCCCCGTTGCCGGCCGGGCTGCCGCCCTGGCGCCCCTCGCCGTACATGTCCAGCGCGAAACCGATATAGCCCAGTGCCGCCAGGCGGTGCGCCTTGTCGCACTCGAATTCCGTGCGCCCGGCCCAGGTATGGGCGATGGCCACCGCCGGGCGGGGGCCGGAAAATTCGTCGTCCCAGGCGAGATAGCCTTCGCAGCGCTGCGCGCCGTCGCGGTAGTCGAGCAGTCGGGTTTGCAGGGCCATGGCATACCTCTGGACAGGGCGTCGGGTGGCGTCGGTTGCGGCATTTCGCGTCGGCATGATGGTATTCTCCGGCGCACGATAAAGCCAAGTGACAGCGGGGACCCAATGACGAATGCCGAACACCACGAGGAAGAGCGTCCGGGGGTGGACGCGGAATTACGCGCTCAGATAACGGCGTTCGTGGCACGTAACTTCGGCGCGGCAGCCCGGGTGCGCGATCTGGAGCCCATGCTGGGCGGCCATGCCGGCCTCACCTTCGGTTTTGGGGTGGATGCGGACGGCACTGATCGCGGCGCCTACATCATCAAGCTGGCGCCCAAGGGCGTGCGCCGCGAGGGCAATACCGATGTCTACCGCACCGCGCCGCTGCTGCGCACCCTGCACGGCCAGGGCCTGCCGGTGCCGGACGTGCCCTTCGCGGCGCCCGACGAGAGCGAGTTTGGCGTGCCCTATGTGGTGATGGAGCGGCTGCCCGGCCGCGAGTTTTTCATCTGGGATCCCCATCCTTCGTTCGATCGCTCGTCCGCGGCGGCCGCGCCCTTGTGGCGGCAGACCGCGCAAGTGCTGCCGCGCATCCATCGGGTGGACTGGCGCGCGCACCTGCCCGACTGGGAAACGCCGCGCCCGCTGGACGTGGAGATCAGCCGCTGGGAGCCGATCTACCGCAAGGCGCTGGAGCCCGAGTGGATCGAGCACGCGGATCGCCTGCGTCTGCAACTGCTCAAGACCATGCCCGCCGAGCCGTTGCTGGGCATCGTCCACGGCGATTATCAGCCCGGCAACTGCCTGTACGCCGAAGGTCGCCTGACCGGCGTGATCGACTGGGAGCTGGTGCGCATTGGCGCGGTGCAGCTCGATATCGGCTGGCTGATGTTCTGCGCCGATGCGGATTTCTGGACCGACGAGATCCGCCCGGTCGCGCCGGTGCCGCCCGCCGAGCTGGCCGACATCTGGCAGACCGGCATGGGGCGGTCGTTTCCCGATCTGCGCTGGTATCAGGCGCTCGCCGCCTATCAACTGGGCAGCATCGCCTGCCTCAATGTGCGCCTGCACCGCAAGCGCCAGCGCATCGACCCCATGTGGGAGCGGTTTGCCTTTACGGTGTCGCGGTTTTATCAGGAAGGACTGCGGCTGGTGGCCTGAGTGCCGCGCCAGCCGTTGGCAATTCGTTTTCAGTTACCGACAGTTTTTTCAGAACGGAAACGCCCATGTCCTATATCGAAGATTCATTGTCCGACGGCGAGCACATCGTCGGTCTGTTCAAGCTGCACTGGTTTGCCCGCCTTCCCATGATCCTCTGGATCGTATTGGGGATACCCACGCTTGGACTGACCTGGATTCTCGCGCTCTACGAATTCCTGCGGCTCAGATATACCGAGCAGGGCGTCACCAACAAGCGCGTGATTCTCAAGCGCGGCATCATCAGCCGGCAGACCGAAGAGATGAAGCTCGGCTCGATTGAAACGGTGGAGATGGAACAGAGTGTCAGCGGTCGTCTGTTCGGTTTCGGTACGGTGAAGCTGACCGGGCGCGGCAACAGCGACTTTCGGTTCAAGAATATCGACGATCCGCTGGCCGTGAAGCGCCAGATCGAGAGCGTCAGTCACCCGGTGGATTAGCAGTTTTTCAGCAGACTGTTCGTCATCATCCAGCAATAATCTGACCGCCACAGCCGCTACACGGAGCAATCATCATGGTGGACTTTGCGCTTTCGGATGAACTGCGCGCGCTCAAGGAGCGCGTCGACGCGTTTATCCGCGACGAAATCATCCCTTACGAAAAAGATCCGCGTCAGGAGTTTCACGGCCCCACCGAGGCGCTGCGCCTGGAACTGGTGGCGCGCGCGCGGCGCGCCGGCCTGGTCGCGCCCCAGGCGCCGCGGGAGTACGGCGGCCTCGGCCTCGACCACCGCGCGATGGCGGTGATCTTCGAGGCGGCGGGTTATTCCACGCTCGGGCCGCTGGCGCTCAACATTCAGGCGCCAGACGAAGGCAACTGCAATCTGCTGCTGCAAGTCGCCACCGACGCGCAAAAGGAACGCTGGCTGGCGCCGCTCTACCGGGGCGAGATCCGCTCGGTGTTCGCGATGACCGAGCCCGACGGCGGCGCGGGCTCCGATCCCAGTCTGATGAAAACCACCGCCGTTCCCGACGGCGACGACTACGTCATCAACGGCCGCAAGTGGTTCATCACCGGGCTGCCGGGTTCGGCGTTTCAGATCATCATGGCGCGCACGCTCGACACGCGCGGCAACGATCAGGGCGCCACCATGTTCATGACGCCATCGGATGCGCCCGGCATCGAGATTGTGCGCATGCTCGACACCCTCGACAGCAACTCGCCGGGCGGTCACTGCGTGGTGGACTACCGCGACCTGCGCGTGCCGCGCGACCAGATTCTGGGAGAAGTGGGCAAGGGTTTTCGCTACGCCCAGGTGCGCCTCGGCCCGGCGCGCATGACCCATTGCATGCGCTGGTTGGGCGCCGCCCAGCGCTGTCACGAGATCGCCAGCGAATTCGCCAAAACCCGTATCGCCTTTGGCAAACCCATCCTCGAACACGAGGGCGTGGGTTTCATGCTCGCCGACAACCGCATCGACCTGCACACCTGCCGGCTCGCCACCTGGCACGCCTGCTGGCTGCTGGACCAGGGCGACAAGGCGCGCGCCGAAACCAGTATGTGCAAGGTGCTGTGCTCCGAGGCGCTGGGCCGGGTGGTGGATCGCTCCATGCAGATCATGGGCGCCATGGGCATATCCGCCGACACCGTGATCGAGCGCATCTACCGCGACATCCGGGCTTTTCGTCTTTACGACGGTCCTTCCGAGGTCCATCGCTGGGTGCTGGCGCGGGAGTGACTCGGGGCCGGACCCCGCCCTGCGGTGCCTGGGTAGGCCCAAACTGCTACCATTCCGCCCTGTCCTGAGAGTTCGGGGGGAGGCCGCGCCGCAGTGGAACATTGCGTTTTCATCCAGAGCAATCACAAGCAATCGCTGGGTGCCGTGGTGGCGGAATATGCCCTGCGCCGCAACTCCCGGCACAACGAAAAATTCACCATCCGGCTGATGGATGCCGCTGAATTTCCCAGCCTGCAGAGCCGGGAAGGGCAGTTGTATCGCCGCGCGGGGGAATGGCGTCCCTGGGTCAACGACGATCTCCAGTCGTTCACGCCCCTGCGCTTCGCGCCGCCAGAGCTGATGAACTATCGTGGCCGCGCGCTGGTGATCGATCCCGATGTGTTCGCGGTGGGCGATGTGTGGGATCTGCTGTCGCGCGACATGGGTGGCAAGGCGATCCTGTGTCGCGCCAAATCCGGCAACAAGGGCAAGCGTGGCGCCTTTGCGTCGAGCGTGATGCTTCTCGACTGCGAAAAACTGCGTCACTGGAACCTGGAGCGCGATTTTGCTGCCCTGTTCAGCGGCGAGCGGGATTACATGGACTGGATTTCCCTGCGCCTGGAAGACCGCGCCAGCATCGGCCCGCTGGAAGCCGTCTGGAACGATTTCGACCGCCTCTCGGCGGAAACCAAAATGCTCCACAACACCAAGCGCTGGACGCAGCCCTGGAAGACGGGGCTCAAGATCGATTTTCGTCCGGCCGACACCTTCCGCCTGTTTCCACCGCGCCACTGGCTGCGGCGCGCGCGCCGGGCACTGTTTGGCGACTATCGCTTTGCCGGCAGTTACAAACAGCACCCGGACCCCGCGCAGGAGCGGTTTTTCTTCGGTCTGCTGCGCGAGTGCATGGACCGCAATGTCGTCGATGCGGCCCGGCTGCGCGACGAAATCGCTCGCCACCATCTGCGGCCCGATGCTTTCGAAGTGCTAACGCGGACGGCCACCTGAGCCGGGTAACGCGAGTCCCGCCGCTGCCTGTCAATGCGGCTTTTCGTGACTGGATACCCTCATGAGTGTTGTGATTCAAAGCGCACGGCAATTGGTCCGCACCCTTGCGAAAAAGGGTTCGCGACGTCTGTTGCACTGGCGCCTCCGCCGACTGGACGAAGGCGCGCGCCTGGTCGAGGAACGCAAGCTGCGGGGCGCGGAACAGTACGCGACGCTGCGCGATTGCGATGTCGCGGTGGTGTCCTTCGGCAAGAGCGGGCGTACCTGGCTGCGGGTGATGCTGTCCCAGGTGTTCCGCTTGATGTACCGCCTGCCGGAAAGCCTGGTGCTCGGCTTCGATAATTTTCACAACCTGAATGCGAAGATCCCGAAAATATTTTTTACCCATGACAACTACATCAAGGATTTCACCGGTGTGCCGGGTTCCAAGGCACCTTTCTACGACAAGCCCGTGGTGTTGATGGTGCGCGATCCGCGGGATGTCTCGGTGTCGAATTATTTCCAGTGGAAATTCCGCATGAAGCCGGACAAGAAGAAGATCAACAATTATCCCCCGGCCGGTTCCGACATCGGCGTATTCGACTACCTGATGAGCGATTACGGCGGCAGTCTCGGCGACGCGCTGGGCTTCATGAACACCTGGGCCGCGGAGATTCCCCACATCAAGCGCCTGCACGTGCTGCGCTACGAGGATCTGCGCCGCGATCCCGAAAACCAGTTGCGGGTGCTGCTGGATTTCATGGGTGTGACGGCGGGCGAAGCGGTGGTCGGCGACGCCGTGGCCTACGCGTCCTACGAGAAGATGAAAGCGCGCGAGAGCAACGGCGGGATCCATCTGGGTCCGTTGCGCCTGACCGGCGGGCGGCTCGCGGCACGGGATCGCGACAATCCGGACAGTTACAAGGTCCGCCGCGCCAAGGTCGGCGGCTATCGCGATTACTGTACCGATGAGGAAGTCGCGCGGATCGATGCGAGGATCGCTACTGGGTTGGACCCGGTGTTCGGCTACAGCAATGCATCCGGCAACCCGTCCGGCAACATCTCCGGCGCTACTGCCGTCTAGTGTCCCGGAACCCGCAGCCGGTGATTGCCGTCATCAGCAACCGCAACAGCGGCCACAACCGCGACCGCCTGGGCGCGATGGTTCGGGCTCTCGACGGCGATCCGCGCTTTCGCCATTTCATTACCGACGCGGCGGAAGATATCCCGGAGGTGCTCGCGGCGCTGGCTGGAGTGCCGCTGCGGTTGCTGGTGATCAACGGTGGCGATGGCACGGCGGCGGCGGTTTTTGCCCGCTTGTTCGCCCATTTCGCGCCCGCCGACCTGCCGCTGCTGGCGCTGCTGCCGGGTGGCACTGCCAACATGACGGCGGGCGATGTCGGCATCCGCGGCTCGCTGCACACCGCGTTGCGCCGCTTGCAGGCCTGGGCCATGGCGGGCTGCGCGACCGACGGGCTCACGGTGGAGCGCCCTGTCTTGCGGGTCGCTCCCGGCGCGCAGCCGCCGCGTTATGGCATGTTTTTCGGTACCGGCGTCATCATGCAGGGCACTGCCTACGCGCATCGCGAGCTGCACGCGCGGGGACTGCGCGATGACTTCAGTCTGGGCCTGGGCATGGTGCGCACGCTTTGGGGACTGGTGCGCCGCGACCCCGAATTCTGGCAGCCGCTGCCGGTTGTGGTGCGCTCCGACGCTGGAGAGCCGCTGGAATGCGACGCGTTGATTCTGGCGGTGAGCTCGCTCGACCGACTGTTCCTCGGCTTGCGACCGTTCTGGGGCAAGGGTGGCGCGCCGCTTCAGTGGAGTCTGATCGAGGGTCGTGCCCGACATTTGCTCCGGCGCTTTCCCGGTATCCTGCGCGGGCGCCCCGGACGTGCCGTGGTCCCCGACGCCGGCTACCATAGCCAGCGGGCAACGCGCATCAGTCTGGAAATGGACGGCAGTTTCAACCTCGATGGCGAGATCGTTGCGGTCTCCCGCGCCGAGGGGCCCGTTGTCATCACGGCGGCGGGGCCGCTGCGGTTTCTGCGCCTGTGACCCCGTCGGTGAACCTGCTGGAAGTGGAACCTGCCGGGCAACGGGCGCTGGCGCCACTGCTCGCCTTGCTGCGCGAACGTCACGGCGATGCCGTGATCGCCATCATTCTGTACGGTTCCTGTCTGCGCAGCGGCGATTTTCACGAAGGCCTGGTGGATCTCTATGTGATCGTGGCGGGTTACCGGCACTCGGGGCAGAATGCCGCGCGCATCCTGGGCAACTGGCTGTTGCCGCCCAATGTGTACTACGCCGAGGTGACGGAGCAGGGCCGCACCCTGCGCAGCAAGTACGCGCTGGTATCTCGCGCGGATTTTCAGCGCGGCCTGTCGCCGCGCAGTTTCGAGAGTTATTTCTGGGGACGATTCTGTCAGCCGGTGGCGCTGGTCTATGCGCGGGGAAACGACAATCTGACCGGCGCGCCGGATTACACTGAGGTGCTCAGTGCGGATCAGGAGCTGGCGGCCATCACCCTGTTGAGTCGCGCGCTGCCGCTGTTGCCTCCCACGGGCCTGATCAGCGAGCTCTGGCAGCAGAGCCTGGCCCTGAGCTACGGCACCGAGTTGCGGGCGGAGCAGGGTGGGAGGACCCGGGAATTGGCGATCTGGGGCGAGTCTTTTTACCGCGATCTGAGCCAACGCATCGCCGCGCGATTGCCCCATGGTTTCCACCTGACCGAAAGCGCGGCCGGGTTGGGCTATGCCGCAACGGTTCCGCCGGGTGCCCGGTTGCGTGCGCGGATCGCGTGGCGCTTGCGCGCCCTGCACGGCAAGACACGCTCCCTGTTGCGCCTGACCAAGGCACTGTTCACCTTTGCCGGCGGGCTGGATTACCTGGCCTGGAAGCTTGCGCGTCACTCGGGACAGACGGTATTGATCCCGGACAAGGTGCGCCGCCACCCGCTGGTTTACGGTTGGGCGTTCTTTTGGCGTCTTCATCGACGCGGCTTGTTCAAGTAAATTTCAAGTAAATTCCCGTTGCGCGCAATACCCTGATTTTGGAATCCCGCGAATCGAGACAGTACAGATGACAGTGGCAGAAAACTCCCGGAGCGACACCGCGACCCCAGTGGAACTGCGGGTCTTCATCCATACCAATGACCGGCAGTGGCTCGGCGCCTTGGTGGCGGCCCATGCGCTGAAGCGCAATTCCCGCCACGCCGACACTTTCGCGGTCGAGTTCATTCATGTGAAGGATCATCCCTTCCTGGCCGCGCGTGAAGGGCAGGAATTCCTGCGCGGCGGCACCACCCGCACCTGGCACATGGATGATCTGCAATCGTTCACGCCCCTGCGTTTTCTGGCGCCGCAACTCGCCGGGTATCGCGGGCGCGCCGTGGTGATGGATCCCGACGTGTTCGCGGTGGGCGACATTCACGAACTGCTGACCCGCGACATGCAGGACGCAGCGGTGATGGGCCGGCGGCGCTCCGAGCGCGATGACAAGGGTTTTCAGGTCGCCACCAGTGTCATGCTGCTCGACTGCGCGAGGTTGCGGCACTGGGATTGCGAGCGGGAGTTCGGCGAGCTGTTCAGTTTCGCGCGGGACTACAAGGACTGGATGGTGCTGGCGCACGAGCGGCCCGAGAACATCGGCTGGGTGGAACCCGAGTGGAACGATTTCGATCGCCTCACGCCGCAGACGAAAATGCTGCACAACACCAAGCGCCGCACCCAGCCTTGGAAGACCGGGCTGCCGGTGGACTTCACGCCCGCCGACAAGCTGAAAGACAAACCCTTGCTCGCCGGGCTGAACCGGGTGCGCGCGCGACTGCTGGGTGAATACGCGCTGCTCGGCCGCTATGCCCGCCACCCGGATCCCGCGCAGGAGCGGCTGTTTTTCACGCTGGTGCGGGAATGTCTGGAGAACGGCTCGGTGACCGAAGATCTGCTGCGCGCGGAAATGGCGCGCAATCACCTGCGTCACGATGCGCTGGATGTCCTGAACAAAATTCGGTTGGAGGCTGCCTGAACCGTGCGCTATCTCGCTCTCGACAAACTCGCCGGCGTTGATGCTGCGGATTTCGCCCGGCGCCAGCCCTATCCCTGGCTGGGCATCGCTGATCTGGTGACGCCGGAGGGCTACGCCGAACTGCTGGCGAACATGCCCGGACTCGATCTATTCGAGAAAAAATTCGGTTACCGGCGCCGCGCGGGACAGGAGCCCCACGACCGCTATTCGCTCGAATTCACGCCCGACACCCAGGTGCCAGCCCCCTGGCGTGCCTTCATCGACGAGCTGTGCAACTCCGGTTACCGCGAGCAGATCGCGCGACTGTTCCGCTGCCGGCGGCCGACCTTTCGGTTCCACTGGCATTACACGCCGACGGGGTGCTCGGTTTCGCCCCATTGCGACGCCGCACGCGAATACGGCTCCCAGCTTTTTTACTTCAACCCCGAGGGTGACTGGCAGCCGGAGTGGGGCGGCGGCACTCTTATCCTTGATGATGGCGGGCGCCTGAGTTACGACTCCGCGCCGGCGCTCGAGGAGTTTTGCGCGATCCACGAGGCACCCTCCATCGGCAATCAATCGACCCTGATTCAGCGCACCGATCACGCCTGGCACGCGGTGCGGCCCATCGCCTGTCCCGAAGGTCGGCTGCGCCGCGTATTCATCGTGGTGGTGAATCCGGACACGCTCTATTGGCGAGTCCGCGACCGCATCGTTGGCAAGCAGGTGCAGCGTTTTTGAGGTTGCTTACGGCTGATGCGGTTCTCGCCGGCTGTCTCAATCTTCCCGGGTTGTCACAACGGCCGTATCGAAACTTTGCCGGCGGCGCGGTCCAGCTGTGGCTGGCGCGACTTGGGGAATGCTCGGGTGCGCTGGAAAAGCACAGTCAGGCGTGCCTTTCCGACGCCGAAATGGCGCAGTGCGCGCGATTTGCCGATCCCGCCGATCGACACCGGGCTTTGTTGGCGCGGTTACTGCTCCGCTCGGCGCTTTCCCATGGGTATCCCCAGTCACCGGCGGACTGGCGGTTTACACGAAACCACCAAGGCAAGCCGGCACTGGCCTGGCCCGCGTTGCCGGTTGCATTCAACCTGTCCCACAGCGGGGATGTGGTGGTCTGCGCGCTGGGCTGGCACTGCGAATTGGGTGTGGATGTGGAGCAGGTCGCGCCGCGGGATCGACTGTTGGCGCTGGCGCGGCGATTTTTTTCAGCGGATGAATACGCGTGGCTCGGCGGCTTGTCGGGCGCCGCGCAGCGCGAAGTTTTTTACGATATCTGGACCGCCCGGGAGGCTTATTTCAAGGCGCTTGGTTGCGGTTTGACGGGATTTGCCGATCCGGAATCCAGTTCCGTAGCGGCGACAACCGCGGCCGGTTGGCAGCGGCGGCGGGTGGCGGAGATTCCGGATTACCGGATTGCCCTGTGTTGGCGACCGAATCTGTCGGCGGCCGAACGGGCCATCGCGGTGTCGCGCTACCCCGCTGCCACGCCGGTTGCCGGCGCAGCGGTGTAGCCGAACACAGGGTCCAGCTTTGTCATCAATGCGTCGAGCGCGCGACACTGATCGTCATCGAAATAATCCCGGTAGCCTCCGACCTTGGCGCGTCGCACCTTGAAGGATTCCGGATTATTGGCGTCGCCGGCTTTCACCCGCGCGCCGCTGTTGCGGAAGAAGCCGTCCGTTTCAAGTTTCTTCATGTTGTCGTAGGCGGCAAAATTTACCGCTTCGGCAATCTCGTTCGCCGTGCCCGGCGTGCCGGTAAAACTCAGGATGCGCTGCAATTCCCGCCCCGGATCGCTCCGCATGTCTTCGTAGCGCACCAGCAGCAGGTCGGCGACTTCGGCGCGCGATGCTGCCCAGTCGTTGAAGTAGTCGATGATGCGCGGCAGGCCCACCTGTGGGTCCATCACAAAATCGAAAACGCTGATATTGGCGCCGTGGGGCGGATAGTCGTTGAGGAATTTTTTCCGTGGCTGGATGCGGAACTGCCACTGAAAGAATTGCGACACCGCGACATCGCGCGGATCGCGTACCTGCAAAACGATTTTCTTGCCGGCGAAATGCGCTTTCGAATGCCAGTTGCCGGTGTAGTCGCGCAGGTAATTGTTGTGCGTGAAAAACACCCGCGGCGCTGCCGGATTCCGCCGGTGGAGATTGTCGAAATCCAGCAATTCGGAGGCGGGCAGGCCGTAGCGCACCTGATAGAAACGCGACAGCATCACCCGCAGCCAGGTGCGGCCGCTCTTGCCCCAGGACATCAGTACCCAGTCCGCGGGTTGCAGGCGGCGGTATTCCAGCCAGCCCCGCAGCCAGCGTTCGGACGCCTTGCGCCGCTCGCGCGACGCAAAAGGACAAACCGCGCGGGCAGCGTGCAGCGCGATGCGGCCGTAATCAGTCACGGGTGGCGTCTCGCGGCGCGACGGCCGCGGGCGTTTCGCTGTAACCAAAGCTCGGCGCGAGTCGCGCTGCGACCAGTCCGTCGATTTCCGCGAGTTGCTGGTCGTCGAAATAATCCCGATAGCCGCCCACCTTGGCGCGGCGCACCTTGTAGGAGTCCGGGTTGCCCGGATCGGCGGCCTTGAGGCGGCTGCCGCTGCGCCAGAAATAATTGGTCTCTTCCTTTTTGCGCAGATTTTCCACCGTGGCGAACTCGACCGCGTCGGCGATGGCGCCGGCATCGGGCTGCATGCCCAGAAACGCCACCAGACGGCTCAATTCGGGGTGCGGCGTGGTGCGCAGGTCCTCATAGCGCAACAGCAGGGATGCGTCGATTTTGGGCAATTCGCGTTCCCAGAGATTCATGAATTCGATGATGTGGGGCAGACCCTGGTGTTCGTCCATCACAAAATCGTAGATGGAAATATCGGCGCCGTGGCTCGGGTACAGGTTCAGAGCTTTTTTGTAGGGGCGCATCCGGTGCTTCCACTGGAAGAACTGCGACACCGCGACATCCTGGGGGCGACGCGCCAGCAGTACGGTTTTCTTGGCGTAGAAATCCTTCTTTGAATCCAGGTTTCCGGTGTAGGTGCGCAAATAGTTGTCATGGGTAAAAAATATTTTTGGCACCGCCGGATTGATCTTGTGGTAGTTGTCGAAGCCGAACAGGATGTTCTCCGGAATGTTGCAGGCGAGCTGGAAATAGCGCGACAGCATGGCGCGCACCCAGGTGCGTCCGCTCTTGCCATAGGAGGCGAAGACGTGATCGCAACGCTGGTATTTCCAGTATTCCTCGCGGCCGCGACGCCAGCGTTCGAGCGCGAGTCCGCGCCGCTCGGGCAGCACATGACTGGCAAGCCGAACCAGGCGTTTGGTGATGTGTTTGTTGATCACATGCATGGGGAAGATCCGGTCGGAATGGCGTGCTGCACACAGAGCGCGTGGCCGCGGGGTGCAAGTTTAGCATTGGCCCGGCGGCGGTTTTGGGCGCGCCGGGGCGCTGTTCGGGCTACGGATTCGCGGCCGACGACGCGGGAACTGCGCCCTTGGGCCAGCGCCGTTTGAGGCAGACCCACTGCGCCGGATCCGTGCGGATCCATTCCTCGAAGCGCCGGTTGATCTCGCTCGTCATGGCGATCGCGCGCGGATGTTCCTCCTGGATATCCTCCGGCACCTTGATCGGTGGGCCGGCGGTGATGCGATAGCGATGATTCGGCAGGCGTTCGGTCCGCACCGGAATCAGTGGTACCCGGGTGCGCAAGGCGAGGCGGGCGGCGAGGGTGTTGGTGGGCGCGGGAACGCCGAACAGGGGGATGGGTTCGCCTTCATCGAGGCGGGTGTCCACCACCAGTCCCACGCTGCGTCCGGCAGCCAGTTCCCGATGCAGGCGTAGCAGACCGCCGGTGTTTGGGTAGAGATGAATGCCCGGAATTTTGCGCATGCCGTAAAACAGTTCGTGCAGATAGGGATTGGGTTCCTTCGCGTAGAGATAGCTGGCCTCGAATCCGTAGTGGGAAACCATGGCGTTGCCCAGATTCCAGGCGCCGATATGGGCGGTGACAAAGAGAATGGGTTTATGCGCGGCCAGCAGCCCGGCGGTGACCGGGTCGGCAACAAATTCAAAGCGCTGCTCGCGTTGGGCAAGGATGCGATTGGCGGCCAGCAGCTCGGCGGTCGCCAGGCCGAGATTGCGAAAGATCTGTTTCACCATGGCGCGACGGTCGCGCGTATTTTGTTGCGGCAGCACGAAGCGCAGGTTGGCGTCCGCCTTGGCCGCCTTGGCGGTGTGGGGGCCAACCACGCCGAACAGCCAGGACAGCAGCGTCCCGGCGCGCTCCGGGGACAGCAGGCGGGCGCTGCCGATCAGGGCCTTGAAAAAATAACCTTCCACGGCCCATGCGGCCTGACGCAGGAGCGGCCAGCGTTTGACCAGGCGTTTGGGGATCAGGTAGTACTCGGGCATGGTGGGGCGGTTTCCGGGGCGCAGCGATGGGTGGCGGCTCAGCGGCCGGTGGTGCGAAACACGATGTCCCAGAGCGGTGAGCTGACGCCATAGCGGCCGGTCTGACCGGAATAATGGTGTTTCATGTGGTGGCGTTTGATGCGCTGGAACAGCTCAAGGCGCATCGGAAAATGATGGGTGGCGTAGTGCAGGTAGTCGTACGCCAGATAGCCAATGAGAAAAAATGCGCCGAACGGCTCGGTCCAGGGCGCGGGTATCAGCAGCTCGAACAGCGGCCAGATCATCGCCATGATCAGGATCGCACCGGCCGGCGGCATCACCAGGCGGGTTTTGTCCTGGGGAGATTCGTGATGGACGCCGTGAAACAGAAACACCAGCCATTTGCCGAGCCGGGATTTGGCAGGGAAATGAAACACGAAGCGGTGCAGGCTGTATTCGGTTAGGCTCCAGACCAGCAACGCCGCCGCCGCCACTGGAGCGAGATCGGCGAGCGACAGGCCGTGGATTGTCACCGCGCGCCACAACAGCCAACCGATTACCGGTGTCCACACCAGCAGCGGTACCACCGGATGTACATGGGTGAGGGCTTCCAGCAGATCATTGCGGAACAGGCGAATGGAAGTTGCGTTTTTCGACGACATCCGACACTCATCTCGTAGAGGGGTGGAAGGTTTGCTAACGCCCATCGTGCAGTGTCTCGCGCATCCCTGCCGCCAGATCGACCCGAGGCTGCCAGTCGATCGCGGTGCCTAGCTCGCGCCAATCGCATACCCAGTCGGCATGGCGCAATTCCCGTACTTTACCGGGCGTCAGCATCGGGGCGTAGCGCAGCAGCGCGGCGGTAGCCCAGTTTACTCCGGCGATCCCGTTGAGCACTACGGAGGGCACTCGCAGGGACCGCACCCGGCGCCCGCAGACGGCACTGGCAATACCGACGATATCCGTCCAGCTGTAACCCGCGTCCGTCGGATCGCTCAGGGTAAAAACTCGCCGTGGCGGTGAATCCGTGGCCAGCCAGCGCAGGACTGCGGTCGCCAGGTCGTCGATGTAGAGCACGGAGACGCGGTCCGTGGCGCGCCCCGGAAGCGGTGCAATGCCGCGCGCCATCAGGCGAAACAGCGGCAACAGTTCGCGATCGCCGGGCCCGTACACGGCGGGTGGCCGCAGGATGGTCCAGGCGATGGCGTCGCCGCTCGCCGTCACCACTTGCTCGCCGGCGAATTTGCTGGCGGCATAGGGCGAGAGTTGCGGTTCCCGAGCCGCCAGCGACGACAGTGCCAACAGCCGCGGCTGAACCTTTGCGTCCTGGATGGCCTGAATCAGGTATTTGCTGCCCAGCACATTGGCGGGCGCGAAATCCGCGAAGGTGCGCCCGCGCACGCTGCCCGCGCACTGGATCACCGCGGTACTGTCCGCGAGCAATTGTCCCAGCGCAACGGGTGCAGCGAGATCGCCGGGAACGATATCGACGCCGGCGCGTACCAGTGACTGCGCCTGTCCGGGGGAGCGCACCAGGGCGCGTACCCGAAATCCGGACGCCCGCAGGCGGAAACACAGGTTGCTGCCGATGAAGCCGGTTGCACCGGTGATCGCAACGAGCGGCGCCACCGGTTGCTGCGGGCGTGCCGTGCGTTCGATCAGGCCGACGCCGCGGTGGACAATGCCGTTTCCGCCGCGAGTTCGTTGACGAACATCAGACGCGCGCGGGCACGGGACAACTTGCCGGAGGAGGTGCGGGGCAGATAATTTCTGGGCACCAGCTGGATATGGCATTCAAGCGCCAGTTCTTGCCGCAGCAGGCGCGTGAGCCGGGAGATGAGGTCGGTGCGGCGCTCGGGCTTGGTTTCCCGGCACTCCACCAGCAACACGCACTCGTCGCCATCGGCGCCGGGCGCGGCAAATGCCACCGAACCATCGACGCGGACTTCGGGCTGGGTTTCGGCGAGCTGTTCGATATCCTGGGGCCAGATGTTGCGGCCGCGAATAATGATGAGATCCTTCTGGCGGCCGGTGATGGTCAGCGCACCCTTGACCAGATAGCCGATGTCCCCGGTGTTGAGCCAGCCGCTTTCATCCAGAACCGCACGGGTTTCCTCGGGCATTTCAAAGTAACCCGACATCACGCTGGGGCCGCGCAAATGGATGATGCCACTTTCGTGATCGCCCAGGACGTCGCCGTCCTCGTTGCGGATCTCGACTTCGTAGCCGGGCAGCGGAACCCCGCAGCCGACGAAGCGTCGTCCCCGGCCTTCGCTCGAACTCTCCGCATCGAGCAGCACCACGCGATTGTTTTCGTAGAGTTCGTCGGTGTCCACAAGCACGGTGTTGTGGCCCGAGTCGAGTGGTGAAAAGCTGACCCCGAGCGTGCACTCGGCCATGCCGTAACAGGCGAGAAACGCGCGTGCGTCGAATCCCGACGGCGCCAGGGCTTTCGCGAAATAATCGAGGGTCTCGGGCCGGATCATCTCGGCGCCCACGCCCGCCACGCGCCAATGGCGCAAGTCGTATTTTTCCGCTTCGCCGGGACCGATCCGACGTGCGCAGAGGTCGTAGCCGAAGGGTGGCGCAAAGGACACCGTCGCCCGGGTTTGCGTCATGAGGTTGAGCCACTGGCGCGGGCGCATCGCAAAGTCGCGCGTATCCAGGTAGTCGACGGAGATCTGCGCGGCCACCGGCACCAGCACGAAACCCACCAGGCCCATGTCGTGATAGAACGGCAACCACGAGAAGCAGCGGTCGCCCGGTACCAGCTTGACGCCGTGCTGAACGATGCCGGCCAGATTGGCCATCGCCGTGTGTTGCCGGATCACTACGCCGCGCGGAAAGCGGGTGCTGCCGGAGGTGTACTGGATATAGGCGATGCTGTTCGGGTCCTGCGCCGGCAGCGCTTGCTGCTCGGCGGCCGGAAGTCGATAAAAACTTTCCGGGGTCGCGACCATGCGCAGGCCGAGCCCGCTGCTGGCTTCTTCCAGAAACGGCAGATAGCCCTCGGAGGCCACCGCAATGCTCGCGTGGCTGCCCGCGAGCAGGCGCTGCAGCTGGGTGACATAGGAGGTATGGGCGCCGAGTTTGACCGAGGCGGGCAGCGGGACGGGAACCAGTCCGGCGTACTGGCAGGCATAGAAAAAACGCAGGAAATGCGGATTGGTTTCGGCAATCAGCGCTACGCGGTCGCCTTGGGACAGGCCGAGGGCGAGGAGCTTGCGGGCCAGTGCCACGGCATCAGCGCGCAGCGACCGGTACGACAATCGCGTCTGAATCGTGCCTTGTCCGGAATAAAAATTAGCCCCGGTCGCGCCCAGGGCTGCGTAGTCCAGGGCGTCGGCCAGGGTGGCGAAATCGGCGGCGCGAAATGCGAGCCTGTGGAGCGTGGGGGTCGGTTCCAGGCGCAAGCGAAAGCCTCCGGGTTAGCGCATCGAAAATCTGAGTGCTGCCGCGTCCGTCTTGGGCGCGCGCGCAGCGAACATCAGATCGCCGGCCAACAGATCCCGGGATCGGGGATCCGAATCCGGGTCAAGCGTGTGGGCGTGCGTGTGGGATGGTTGCCGGGCGACGGACAGTCTCTGCCACCTGGCGAGCTGGATACCCCGCAACGCGCGATGCAAAAACGCAGGGCACCAGGGTGTCCGCGTTTTGTTAAGACCTATCTGCCAGCTGTCCGACATTTGATGTGTGGTCCAAGACCCATGCCACATGGCTTGGACCAACCGTAGTCGATGGACATTATCGAAAACTTAACAGATTGTTGAAAAACTGCTGCGGCAGCCATCTGCTTCGTTGCGCGGTGCTCGCTCCTCGCCTATCTATCTGATAGGTCTCGGCCGCTGCGCGCCGTGCGCCTCGCAGCTGGCCCCCTCGCGACGTTTTCAACAAGCTGTTAAGAAAACCGTCAGGATTGCGTGGCGAGCCAGGTCGCGACCGCGTCGATTTTGAGCTCGGTCTGGGTGCCG
The DNA here is from genome assembly GCA_046566625.1 of Gammaproteobacteria bacterium. GTDB lineage: Bacteria > Pseudomonadota > Gammaproteobacteria > Pseudomonadales > Porticoccaceae > JAGPUQ01. The sequence continues at coordinate 7,143 of JBKHWK010000015.1, read as the reverse complement.
TCGCGACGGTTGCGGCATTCCACGTTGCCTTCCGCCAACCCGCGTTCGCCCACCACCAAGACGGTGGGAATGCCGATGAGTTCGACATCCGCGAGCATCGCACCGAGGCGCGCCTTGGGACGGTCCATCAGCAGAACCTCGTGGCCGGCGGCGACGAGATCGTCATACAGGCGCTCGCTGGTGTCGCGTACCAGCTCGGACTGATGCGCATTGATGGGCACGATGGCTACGGCGAAAGGTGCCATGGCGGGCGGCCAGATGATGCCGCGGGCGTCGTGATGCTGTTCGATGGCGGCGGCCACGGCGCGGCTGATGCCTATGCCGTAGCAGCCCATCACCATGACCTGCTCGCGACCGCTTTCATCGGTTATGCGGGCATTCATCGCCTGGCTGTACTTGGTGCCCAACTGAAAAATATGTCCGACTTCGATACCGCGCCGGATGACGAGGCGTCCAGCTCCGTCTGGACTGGGATCGCCCGCCACCACGTCGCGGATATCGGCGGCCATGGGCGCGGGACAATCCCGCTCCCAGTTTGCGCCCGTCAGGTGATAGCCATCCCGGTTCGCGCCGCACGCGAAATCGGCGCAGGCCAGCGCGGCGTGATCGGCAATGAGATCGAGCGGCAGCTTTATCGGGCCCAGGGATCCGGGGCCGCAGCCGGTGGCAGCGCGGATTTCGGCGTCAGTCGCCAGGCACAGGGGACTCTCGACCTGAGGCAGCTTCTCGGCCTTGATGGCGTTGAGCTGGTGGTCCCCGCGCAGCACCAGGGCGACCAGCTGCCCGGATTTGCTGCCTTTGACGATCAGGGTTTTGAGGATCTGCTCCGCAGGTCGTCCCAGGCACGCGCTCACCGCGTCGATGCTGTGCTGGCCCGGGGTTGCGATTTCCGCGAGCGGTTGGGTCGGCTCGGGTCGCGCCTGTGTCGGCGGCAGTGCCGGCGCCAGCTCGACGTTGGCGGCGTAATCGCTGGTATCCGAAATCGCGATGGCGTCTTCGCCGGCATCGGCGAGGACGTGAAATTCATGGGAGTGACTGCCGCCGATGCTGCCGGTGTCGGCGAGCACCGCGCGAAACTCGACGCCCAGACGCGTGAAGACGTTGGCGTAGGCGGTGTACATGCGCTCATAGGTTCCGGCGAGACTGGCCTGGTCGACGTGAAACGAATAGGCGTCCTTCATGATGAACTCGCGCGCCCGCATCACACCGAAGCGAGGGCGGATTTCGTCGCGGAACTTGGTCTGGATCTGATAAAAGTTGGCGGGCAGATCGCGATAGCTGCGGATCTCGTTGCGCATCAGGTCGGTGATGATTTCCTCGTGAGTCGGCCCGAGGCAGAACGGGCGCTGATGGCGGTCTTCGATGCGCAGTAACTCCGGGCCGTACTGCTCCCAGCGTCCCGATTCCTGCCAGAGATCGGCCGGCTGTACCACGGGCATCAGGACTTCCTGGGCGCCCGCCGCGTTCATCTCTTCGCGCACGATCGCTTCCACCTTGCGCAATACGCGCAGACCCAGCGGCAGCCAGCTGTAAAGACCGGCCGCGAGCTTGCGGATCATGCCGGCGCGCAGCATCAACTGATGGCTGATGATCTCCGCTTCCGCTGGAGTTTCCTTGAGCGTGGGGATGAGCAGACGGCTTGCGCGCATCGAATAGGTCCGGTCGGGGGCGTTGCGAAGGCGCTCATTCTAGCAGGCTACGGCGCCCCGCCGGTTGGTGTTGCCGCGCGTGGCAGGTATTCGCACCGGGGTGTTATTCGTACGTATGGGGAGTTTCGTGCCGATCTGGAACCAGCCCCGGCGAACCGGGGCTGGTTGACGCTGTCGCGAGACTTAGTTGGTCATGTCTTTCAGGGCCTTGAGCGCGAGCACCTTTACTGCCGTGCTGGCGGGACGGGCCTGGAAGGTTGTCTCCTGGCCAGTAAAGGGATTGATGCCCTTGCGGGCTTTGCGTGCCGGCTTTTTCACGGTTTTGATCTTGAGCAGGCCGGGCAGGGTGAATTCACCCACTCCGCGCTTCTTGATGTGGCGTTCGATCAGGGAGCCGAGTTCGTCCAGTACATCAGCGACCTGCTTCTTGCCGAGGCCGGTGTTGGTTGCCATCTCGGTGAGAATCTGCGCTTTGGTGAGTTTCTCGGTAATGACGGTGGTCTTGCGAGGCGATGCAGCAACCGGCTTGGCCGGAGTTTTGGCCGCGGGCTTTGCCTTCGCGGCAGGTTTTGCCTTGGCGGTTTTTTTGGCCGGAGCCTTTGGGGCGGTTTTTGTGGCAGCCATAAATAATCCCTAAGTTGATCCAATTGTTGATCGAAGTTGAATGCCTGGACGGGGTCCGCGCCGGTTGAAGCCGGCAATCCGGCGGATGCAAGTCGCCCGCGAATCTGTATAAAGCATTGAAAATTGGCTCGCAAGCAGTTTTTCTGTCAAAGCTTGTTTTTTTTCAAGAAATCGCCAAATTCGCTTGCCGCGATGCGGTCGTGCCCGCTATTTGCGCACTTTTCCTGCGCGCTGGCGCCGGTTCCGGGGGCTGGGCGCGCGGAGTATAATGCGCCCCATTTTGTCGTCCTGTCCCCGGCGGCGCACGCGATGACTGCAATTTCCTGGAGGTGATCTTCCGATGCCAATCTACGAATACCTGTGCCAGGACTGTGGGCACGAGCTCGAAGCAATCCAGAAGGTCGCGGACCCGCAGCTCGTGGACTGTCCCGCGTGCTCCCATGCCAGCCTCAAGAAGAAGCTCAGTGCCAGTGCGTTTCGGCTAAGCGGCAGCGGCTGGTACGAAACCGATTTCAAGACGGGCGACAACAAGCGCAATCTGACGGCTGATACCCACACCAAGCCGGCGGCAAAGGAGGATGGTGCCGGTAGCGCCAAGCCCGCGGGCGAGACCAGCGCGCCAGCGCCGAAGACCACCGCTGCCACAGCCGCTACGCCATGACCAATGACCGGCAAATGACGCCCGGCCACAGCGAGATCGGACGGTCGATCTACTGCGGTGCGGTGGGAGAGAGTCTGGCCGGCACCGAAGTGGTGCTGTGCGGCTGGGTGGATCGTCGTCGCGATCACGGCGGGGTTATCTTCATCGATCTGCGTGATCGGGACGGTATCGTGCAGGTGGTATTCGACCCCGACTGTGGCGTGCACTTCGATACCGCGGATCGCGTCCGGGGCGAATACGTATTGCGTGTGACCGGGCGCGTGCGGGCGCGGACACCCGAGACCGTGAATCCCGACATGGCGACGGGCAAGGTCGAGGTCTATGGTCTCGCGCTCGACATTCTCAACAGCGCCGAGACGCCGCCGTTTCAGCTCGACGAGCACACCCGAGTGGGCGAGGAAGTGCGCCTGCACCATCGCTATCTGGACCTGCGCCGGCCGGAGATGCAGCGCAATCTGCGCTTGCGCGCCAGGGTGACCGGCGCGTTGCGCCGCTACCTCGACGGTGAGGGTTTTCTCGACATCGAGACGCCGATCCTGACCCGGGCGACTCCCGAAGGCGCACGCGATTATCTGGTGCCCAGCCGCACGCATCCGGGGCGGTTTTTCGCGCTCCCGCAGTCGCCGCAGCTGTTCAAGCAGATGCTGATGGTGAGCGGATTCGATCGCTACTATCAGGTCGCGCGCTGTTTCCGCGACGAGGATCTGCGTGCCGACCGCCAGCCGGAATTCACCCAGATCGACATCGAGACTTCCTTTCTGGCCGAGGCCGATCTCATGGCGCTCGTCGAGGCCATGGTACGGGGGCTGTTTACTGAAGTGCTCGACGTCGAGCTCGGCGAATTTCCGCGCATAACCTACGCCGAGGCCATGGCGCGCTTCGGCAGCGACAAGCCTGATCTGCGCATTCCGCTGGAGCTGGTCGATATCAAGGATCTGATGGCAGAGGTCGAATTCAAGGTATTTGCTGCGGCCGCCGCCGATCCCGCGGGCCGGGTGACCGCGCTGCGCCTGCCGGGCGGCAATGCGCTCAGCCGCAAGCAGATCGACGACTACACGGCTTTCGTCGCGCGTTACGGTGCCCGCGGACTGGCTTACATCAAGGTCAACGATTGCGCCGATCTCGAAGAGGGTCTGCAATCGCCCATCGTGAAGTTCCTGCCGCCCGCAGTGCGGCGCGCGATTCTCGACCGCGTCGGCGCCGAAAACGGCGACCTGATCTTTTTCGGCGCCGACAAGGCCACCGTGGTGGCGGAATCCCTGGGCGCTCTGCGCTGCAAACTGGGCCTCGATCTCGATCTGTACACCCGCAAATGGGCACCGCTGTGGGTCGTAGATTTTCCCATGTTCGAACGGGACGGCAGCGGCGGCTGGACCCCGCTCCATCATCCTTTCACCGCGCCTTCCTGCGATCCCGACGCCTTGCGCGCCGATCCCGGCGCGGCGCTGTCGCGCGCCTACGACATGGTGTTGAACGGTACCGAGCTGGGTGGCGGTTCCGCGCGGATTCACCGACCCGAACTGCAGGCGGCGGTATTCGATATCCTGGGTATCGACGCCGCCCAGCAACGCGAAAAATTCGGTTTTCTGCTGGATGCCCTGAAATACGGCTGCCCGCCCCATGCCGGCATTGCCTTTGGTCTGGACCGGCTGGTGATGCTGATGCTGGGCGCGGGCTCGATCCGCGATGTCATCGCGTTTCCCAAGACCCAGTCGGCGCAGTGCCTGCTGACCGACGCGCCGGGCGCGGTGGGGGGCGAGGCGTTGCGAGATCTGCACATCGCCCTGCGTCCGCCGCAGTAGTTTCCGGAGACTCTTCATGGCCGGCCACAGCAAGTGGGCAAACATCAAGCATCGCAAGGCGGCCCAGGACGCCCAGCGCGGCAAGCTGTTCACCAAGCTGATCCGCGAGTTGGTGACGGCGGCGCGTACCGGCGGCGGCACGCCGGAAGACAATCCACGCTTGCGGACGGCGATCGACAAGGCACTGTCGGTCAATATGAAAAGGGATACCATCGATAAGGCGATCCAGCGTGGTGCGGGCGCCGGCGATGCGGAAAACTACGACGAAGTCACCTACGAAGGCTATGGCGCGGGCGGTGTCGCGCTGCTGGTGGAGTGCCTCACCGACAATCGCAACCGCACTGTGGCCGATGTCCGCCACGCGTTCAGCAAGCGCGGCGGCAACCTGGGTACCGACGGTTCGGTCGCCTATTTGTTCAACCGTAGGGGCCAGTTGACCTATCCGCCAGGCTGCGATGAGGACCGTATTATCGAGCTTGCGCTTGAAGCCGGTGCCGAGGACGTAGTGAGCAATGAAGACGGTTCGGTCGATGTGCTGAGTGGCTGGCAGGATTTCGCCGCGGTGAAGGCAGCGATGACGGCCGCCGGATTGACGCCGGAGCATGCGGAGGTCGCCATGATCCCGCTCACCACCGTGGCGCCGGACGCGGACAGCGCAGTGGCGGTCATTGCCTTGATCGACCAGCTCGAAGATCTGGACGATGTCCAGAACGTCTATACCAACGCTGATTTGTCGGCGGCGCCCTAGGTGACTTTCAGCGGCGCGCGGCATGTGGTGCTGCCGAGCGCGCGGACATCGTTGTTTCGCTGTCACTGGAGTTCGCCATGGCGGTGATATTGGGCATAGATCCCGGTTCCCGATGCACCGGATTCGGTGTTGTCGAGAGCTCCACCGCCAGCCCTTCCTACATCGCGAGTGGCGTGGTGCGGCCGCCGGCCGCCACGCTTGCCGAGCGCCTCGGCCATATTTTCAGCGGAGTCAGCGAGCTTATCGCCCGTTATCACCCGGATGCGGTGGCGATCGAAGACATCTTCTTTGCCCGCGATCCCCGTGCGGCGCTGCGCCTGGGCCAGGCCAGGGGCGCCGCCATGGTCGCGGCGGTCCATGCTGGTCTGCCGGTTGCCGAGTACAGTGCGCGCACAGTCAAGCAGGCCGTGGTAGGTAACGGCGGTGCCACCAAGGAGCAGGTGCAGCTGATGGTGAAGCAGTTGCTGCAATTGCCGGCGGTGCCGCCGGCCGATGCCGCCGACGCCCTGGCGGTGGCGATCTGCCATGTCCACGGCATCGCGGCGGCGGCCCGAGTGGGCGCGGCTCATTACGCCCGCGGGCGTTGGCAGAGTTAGCGATGCGTATCGAGTACACGTCCGGGGTTGTGGAGGATAGGCCGTGATCGGTTGGCTCAGCGGCATATTGCGGGAGAAGCAGGCCCAGGAGTTGCTGGTCGATGTCCAGGGCGTCGGCTACGAGGTGCTGGTATCCCTCAACACCTATTTCGTGCTGCCGGAGGTGGGCAGCCCGGTTGTCCTGCACACGCACTTCGTGGTGCGTGAAGACGCTCAGCAACTGTTTGGGTTCAGCGATATCGCCGAGCGGCGGTTGTTCCGCGAGTTGATCCGCATCAGCGGCGTCGGCCCGCGGCTGGCGCTCGCCGTGCTGTCGGGAATGACAGTGGGAGAGTTCATCCATGCAATCCGCGCTGGCGATACCGCGCGTCTGGTCAGGCTGCCCGGGGTGGGGCGCAAGACCGCGGAGCGTCTGTTGGTGGAAATGCGCGACCGCATCGCGGACTGGGGCCCGGTGGCGAGCGGAGAGGGTGGCCCGAACGCGCTGTCGCACGGGCAGGACATCAGCGGCGAGGCTGAGAGTGCCCTGCTGACGCTCGGTTACAAACCCGCCGAGGCGGCGCAGATGGTGACCGCAGCGCTCGCCGACTGCCCGGCGGCCGAGGCGGGCGACAGCGCGCAGTTGATCCGTCGAGCCTTGCGCGGCATGGTGAAAAAGTAGTCCGGGACCGGTATGCTGGCAGCCAATTTCCCGGGCTGGCCCGATGATTGAAACGGATCGTCTCGTAGCGCCCCAGGCGGCCGCCCCCGAACAGCGCATTGATCGCGCGCTGCGCCCCCTGCGACTCGAAGACTACGTCGGTCAGACTGCGGTGCGGGAGCAGATGGCGGTGTTCATCGAGGCCGCCTGCAGCCGCAACGAACCTCTGGATCACACCCTGGTATTCGGCCCGCCGGGGCTTGGCAAGACCACGCTCGCGCACATCATTGCCAGCGAAATGGGCGCCCGGTTGAAGACCACCTCGGGTCCGGTGCTGGAGCGGGCTGGCGATCTCGCGGCCCTGCTCACCAATCTGGAAGCAGGCGATGTGCTGTTCATCGACGAGATCCATCGTCTGAGTCC
>JBKHWK010000014.1:0-30106 GCA_046566625.1 Gammaproteobacteria bacterium | reverse complement strand
TGAAGTGGCAGCCAAAGAACCACAGGTCGGGACGAATATCGAGTTCCGCGATCACATGACCCTTGCCATGGGTACCGCCGGTGGAATCGATATGCGTGATCCGGTCGACCAGCAGCATCTGGCTGTCTGGCAGGCGCGCCGCGTTGGTGCCAAACAGTTCCCCGCGCGCGCACGCCAGCAGTTCGGCACGCGTAAAGCTGCTCTGCTGGCCGCGGATGGTCACGCCTTCCCGGTGGGGTATGGAGGTTGGAGCGGGCATCGGTTTCTCGGGTCGCTGTCAGGAACCCGCTATTTTACGCGACCAGCGACCTGCCCGCAGCGATCCGTTGTGAGTGCTTTGGCTTTCCTCGCGACGGCCATAGGCAAATGCGCAAATGCTGCGTTAAGGTAGCCTCCGCGCCACACGTAGTGGTCCGCAAATGCCTGACCGCGCGACGCTCGTGCGGGAGTCGACCACAATCGCCAGTCAAGGAATCACCATGATCAAGAAATGCCTGTTTCCGGTCGCCGGGTATGGAACCCGCTTCCTGCCTGCCACCAAGTCCATGCCCAAGGAAATGCTGCCCGTGGTCAACAAGCCTTTGGTGCAGTATGGCGTCGAAGAGGCACTGGAGGCCGGACTCAATGAAATTTGCTTTGTCACCGGCCGTGGCAAGCGCTCGATTCACGATCACTTCGACATCAGTTACGAGCTCGAACACCAGATCGCCGGGACCGACAAGGAAGAGTACCTGATCGAAATCCGCAAGGTCATCAACAGCGGCCGCTTTGCGGCGACCCGGCAATTCGAAATCAAAGGTCTCGGTCATGCGATCCTCACCGGCGAGCTGCTGGTGGGCAATCAGCCATTCGGGGTGATTCTGGCGGATGACCTGTGCTTCAACGATGGCATTGGGGTCATGGCGCAGCTGGTGGATATCTATCGCCGCACCGGCAACACCGTGGTGGCGATTCAGGAGGTCGAGGAAAAGGACGTGTCGAAATTCGGCATCATCGCCGGTGTCGAGGAAGAACCTGGCCTGTACCGCGTCACCGACATGGTGGAAAAGCCCGCGCCGAGCGAGGCGCCCAGCAATCTCGCCATCATCGGCCGCTACGTCCTGTCGCCGTTCATTTTCGAGGTGTTGCGTCACACGCCGCCCGGCAAGAACGGCGAGGTGCAGCTCACCGATGCCCTCTTGACCCTGGCCCGGACCAGCAAAGTGCTGGCCTACAAATTCAAGGGGTTGCGCTTTGATTGCGGCAGCGTCGGCGGCTTTGTCGATGCCACCAACCACGTCTACCAGAACATCTATCTCAAGGGGAGCAAATGATGTCTGCGTTCACCTGCTTCAAAGCCTATGACGTGCGCGGTCGCGTTCCCGAACAACTCAACGCGGAGATCGCCTACCGCATCGGGCGCGCCTTTGCGGTCTACCTGGGTGCTCGCACCATCGTCGTCGGCCACGATATCCGCCTGACCAGCCCGGAACTGTGTGCCGCGGTGGTGGCAGGCATTCGCGATGCCGGCTGCGATGTAGTGCATATCGGGCAGTGTGGCACCGAGGAAATTTATTTCGCCACGTTCCACGGGGGTTATGACGGCGGCGTGGTGGTTACTGCCAGCCACAATCCCAAGGACTTCAACGGCATGAAGTTCGTGCGCGAAGGGGCGCGTCCAATCAGCGGCGACGCGGGGCTGCCCGAGATCCAGGCGCTGGCGGAGGCGGCGGATTTTCCGGTGGCCGATCGCCAGGGCGCGCTGCGCCACGCCGCCGACAAGAGCGCCTATATCGAGCATCTGCTGTCCTACGTGGATAAATCCGCGCTGCGGCCGCTCAAGGTGGTGGTCAATGCGGGCAACGGCGGTGCCGGTGCCATCATCGACTTGCTGGAGCCGCATCTGCCGCTGGAGTTCATCAAGGTCCAGCACGCGCCCGACGGCCACTTTCCCAATGGCGTGCCCAATCCGTTGCTCGAAGAAAACCGTGCTGTGACCGCCGATGTGGTACGTGCGAGCGGTGCGGATCTGGGGGTCGCCTGGGATGGCGACTTCGACCGCTGTTTCTTTTTCGACGAGTGCGGCGATTTCGTCGAAGGCTATTATGTCGTCGGCCTGCTCGCGGAAGCCTTTCTGCGCAAGCACGGCAGCGGCACCATCGTGCACGACCCGCGCCTCACCTGGAACACCACCGACATCGTCGCGCAGTTCGGCGGTCAAGCGGTGCAGAGCCGCACCGGCCATGCCTTCATCAAGCAGGTGATGCGCGATCACGATGCCCTCTACGGGGGTGAAATGAGTGCGCACCATTATTTTCGCGACTTTGCCTACTGCGACAGCGGCATGATCCCCTGGCTGCTGGTGGTGGAGTTGTTGTCCCGGTGCCAGCAGCCGTTGTCCGAGCTGCTGCGGGAGCGTCAGCGCGCCTATCCGGTGAGCGGCGAGATCAACCGTCCGGTCGCGGATCCGAAAGCGGTGCTCGACACCATCGCCCGCCGCTACGGGAGTGCGGGCGGTGTGCTCGATACCATGGACGGCATCGGTGTCAGCTTCGCGGACTGGCGTTTCAATGTGCGCACGTCGAATACCGAGCCGTTGGTGCGCCTGAATGTGGAGAGTCGCGGCGATCACGCGCTGATGACAGCGAAAACCGCCGAGTTGCTGGCGTTGTTGGACGGAGGCTGAGAAAAAACGGTCCCTGGCCGTGCGCGCGGCGCTGGCATCGGCGGGCAGAGCGGGCGGGCAGTGGCTCAGTCTGAGCGCGAATCCATCCTGTTCCACCGCGCCATGAGGGCGCGGGTGGAGCTGTCATAGGCGCTCGAGTCCGCACCGCTCAGGGCGGCGTCGATCGCACTCGCCGCCTGTTTGCCCAGTTCGACACCCCACTGATCGAAGGCGTTGATTCCCCAGATCACGCTCTGTACATAGACGCTGTGCTCGTAGAGCGCGAGCAATGCGCCCAGGCAAGCGGGTTCATGTGCCGCCAACACCAGCGTGTTGCTCGGGCGATCGCCGGGCACTTCGCGTTGACAAGCCAGCGATGCGGCCTCTGCGGCAGAGTGCCCGGCAGCAAGCAATTCCTTCTCCAGCGTGGCGCGGTCCTGGCCCACCATCAGCGCCCGGCTCTGCGCCAGACAATTGGCATAGAGCCGCCGGTGCTGCGCTACGTCGCAATGCGGCGTTGCGGTGACGATAAAGTCCACCGGTACCGTTTGCGTCCCCTGCAGCAGCAGTTGATGAAAGGAGTGCTGACCATTGGTCTCTTCGCTGCCCCAGATGATGGCTCCAGTCTGGAAAGGGAGTTCGCTGCCGTCCTGGGCGACCCGCTTGCCGAGGCTTTCCATCATCAATTGCTGCAAATAATCCGGCAGGTGGCGCAGGCCATGCACATAGGGCAGCACGGCGCGGGTGCCTCGGTGGCAGAAATTGATTTGCCAGACGCTCAGCAGGCCATGCAGCATCGGCAGATTGGCGCGCAGCGGCGCGCTGCAAAAGTGCTGGTCCATGGCCGCCGCGCCGGCGAGCAGCTCGGTAAAGAGGTCCGGCCCGAGCGCAACGGCTATTGGCAGTCCCATGGCCGACCACAGCGAATAGCGGCCGCCGATCCATTCGCCCAGGCTGAGGATGCGGTCGTCGGCGATGCCCCAGGCGCGCGCGCGCTCGGGTTTGCTGGTGATCGCCACGAAATGCTTGCCGACATTGTCGGTAATACCGCCCGCAACGAGCCAGGTTTGCGCCAAGCCCGCGTTCGACAGGGTTTCCAGGGTCGAAAAACTTTTCGACGCGAGCACAAAGATGGTGGTTGCGGGCGTGCAGCGCGATAGCACGCCGGAGAGCGCGCTGCTGTCCAGGTTGGCCACGAAGTGGACGCGGGGCGATGGCGCGCAGCGTTCGGCGAACGCCGAGACCACCAGTCGTGGACCCAGGTCCGAGCCGCCGATGCCGAGATGCACCAGGTCGGTGATGACCTGCCCTGTAGCGCCGCAGACTTCACCTGCCCGCAGCGCCTGTGCCAGCGCCAGCGTCCGGGCACGGCTGTCTTCTATCGCGCGGCCGGTGGCGGCATCGGGGGCGGCGCCGCGCAGCGCCGGATGCAGGGCGGCGCGCTGTTCGGAGCGGTTCACCGGCGCGCCCGCAAACAGCGCCGCAATATGCCGCGGCAGCTCGGCGGTAGCGGCGAGCGCTTCCAGTAAATCCAAGGTCGCGTCGGTGCAATGGTTCTTGGAATAGTCGAGGTAGATGCCCGCCGCTGTCGCGTGGCAGCGCTCTCCGCGCGCGGGATCAGTGGCGAACAGGTCGGTGAGCCTGGTGCCGGCAAAGCTGGTGAGATGTGCGCTGAGGGCGCGCCAGGCAGCGCTGCGGTCGATGGTAGGTCGCTGGGTCATGGTGTTACGGATCACCGCAGGGCAGGGGTGCCACTGTCTCAGAAGTCGCGATTGGCGGCAAATTCCGCAAGTTCGCACAACGCCCGCTGCTGGGGCGATGCCGGCAGGGCCGCCAGCGCCGCCAGCGCTCGGCTTGCCTGCTGGCGCGCCGCGGTCAAGGTGTAATCGAGGGCGCCGCAAGTCCCGACGATGCGCAGGACATCGGGTAGCGCCGCGCCGTCCCGATTGGCGATGGCGGCGCGGATCAGGGTGGCATCGGCCACAGACGCGGTGCGCAGCGCGTGGATCAGTGGCAGGGTCATCTTGCCTTCGGCTAGATCGTCGCCGATATTCTTGCCCAGTTGCCCGGCGTCGCCGCCGTAGTCGAGGGCATCGTCCACCAGTTGAAACGCCATGCCCAGGTGATGGCCATAGTCGCGCAATGCCGCTACCACGGCAGCGTCGGCGCCACTGAGCAGGGCGCCGGTCTGGGCGGCGGCCTGAAACAGTTCGGCGGTCTTCTTGCGGATCACCTCGGTGTAGGCCGGCTCGTCGAGCTGGGCGTTGCCGGCATTGAGCAGTTGCTGAACTTCGCCTTCGGAAATGGTGTTGGTGGTATCGGCCAGTACCCGCATCACGGCCATGTTGCCGATGCGCACCATGAGCTGAAAGGCGCGGGAATACAGAAAATCCCCGACCAGCACCGTCGCCGCATTGCCGTATTGGTTGTTGGCCGTGTGGCGGCCACGCCGCAGGTCGGAGGTGTCGACCACGTCGTCGTGCAGCAGTGTCGCGGTATGAATCAGCTCGATCACCGTTGCCAGCAGCACATGCTGATCGCTGCGATAGCCGCACGCGCGGGCACTCAGCAGCGCCACGATGGGTCGCAGGCGCTTGCCGCCCGCCGCGATCAGGTAGGTGCCGATTTCCTCGACCAGACCGACGTCGGAGTTCAGTTCGGTGATGATGAGCTGGTTGACCGCTTCCATGTCGGATTTGACGACGTCCAGAAATGGCAGCATGGAGTGCAACGGCGTGGCGGGGAGGCGCGGAAATGCTAGGTGCGGGTCCGGCGGCTGTCAAGGAAACAACTGCTGCAGGAAACGATGACTACAGGAAAAACCGGCGCTGGAAAACGGTGTGCGCCCAGGTGCGACAGGCCGAAACCCCGCCGTCACGCTGGGTGGTACGACCTGATCGCGGTAAGCTTCGAAGTCTGCGTCCATCGGCTGCGGGCAGTCGGGTTGTTCCCGCCATTGTTTGCGGTGCGAATGTTTTCGATGCGACTGTTTTCGAGGCGAGGTGTTTCCCATGAAAGTCTTTACCACCATTCCCCAGGACAATCTGCGCAAGGTGCCGGCCGCCGCGCGTGCCATCGAGGCCACGGGCTACGACGGCATCATGACCATGGAGAACGCCCACGAGCCGTTCCTGCCGCTCGCGGTGGCGGCTACCGTTACCGAGCGGGTAGAGCTGATCACCGGAATCGCCATCGCCTTTGCCCGCAGTCCCATGGTGGTCGCCAATGCGGGCTGGGACTTGCAGGCGGCGGCGCCCGGGCGGGTGGTGCTGGGTCTGGGCAGCCAGATCAAGGCCCACAACGAGCATCGCTTCGGCATGCCCTGGTCGGCGCCGGCGCCGCGTATGCGCGAGTACGTGCAGGCATTGCGCGCGATCTGGGCGTGCTGGAAAGGTGAAGGCCCGCTGGAGTTTCGCGGCGAGCACTATCGCTTCACCCTGATGACACCGAATTTCGTGCCGGAGAATTTTCCGGGACCGCCGCCCGCCGTGACTATCGCGGCCGTGGGCCCGGCGATGCTGCGGGTGGCCGGCGAGGTTTGCGACGGCGTGCGTCTGCATCCGTTCTGCACCCGCGCCTATCTGGATCAGGTGGTATTGCCGGAGCTCGCTACCGGCTGGGCGCGCGGCGGACGCCAGCGGGAGCATTTCGAAATCTCGGGCGGCGGATTTATTGCCACCGGACCCGATGACGAAACCGTTGCCCGCATGATTGAGTGGGTGCGCTATCGCGTGGCGTTCTATGCTTCCACGCCAGCCTATTGGCCGGTGCTGGCCCGCCACGGACTGGAAGACCTTGGCGCCAGCCTCAACCGCATGACCAAGGGCGGGCAGTGGGACAAAATTGCGGCGGAAGTTTCCGACGAGGTGGTGAACCTGTTCGCCGCGATAGGTCGTCACGATGAGATCGCCGCCGCGATTGCAAAGCGCTTTGGCGGCGCCTCCGATGCGATTTTCGCGAGCGTTGCCACTGCGGTGCCGGCCGATTTGCCGCCGGACCTGGTGCAGGATATTCGGCGGCTTCCCGCGGTGTTTACGGGCTTTCGGCGCTGAGGCGGGTGCGCTGGACGGCGCGGGGCGCCGTCCAGCGCAGGCGGGAATTCACCACTGAATCACGGTGGTGCCGACGGTGCCGAAGCTCGCCATCGATTCGATCACGCCAGACGCTTTCTCGATCGGGAACACATTGGTCACCATCTCGCCCGGGCGCAGCTTGCCGCTTTCCACCATGTTCAGCATCGAGCTGTAGCGGCGCGGCTGCATGCCGATGGTGCCGATGAATTGCAGCTCCATCGCCACGATCATGTCCACCGGCAGCGACACGAAGCCTTTTTCGGCCTGCGTGGTGAGGCCGATCTGCAAGTGGCGACCCCGTTTGCGCAGACTCATGACGGAATTGAGGCAGGTGGTGGCGATGCCGAGCGCATCCACCGAGACATGAGCGCCGCCGCCGGTGAGTTCCTTGATGGCTTCGGCGGGATTGGTTTTCGCAGCGTTGACGGTGTGTACCGCGCCCATCTTGCGGGCGACTTCCAGCGACTTGTCATTGATGTCCACCGCAATCACGTTGGCACCCATGGCGTTGGCGATCTGGGTGGCGGCCAGCCCGATGCCGCCGCAACCGTGAATGGCTACCCATTCGCCGGCGGCCACCTTCACCTGATCCACGATGCCGTGAAACGATGTCATGAAGCGGCAGCCCATGCTGGCGGCGTCGATGAACGGCACGGATTCCGGCAGATTGATCAGGTTGAGATCGGCTTTCAGGATCTGGGCGTATTGCCCGTAGCCGCCGGAAGTGCGGAAACCGGCCAGATTGCCTTCGGCGCAGGTGTTTTGGTGGCCGGAGGCGCAGTATTCGCAGGTGCCGCAGCCCAGGTTGAACGGACAGACGACGCGGTCGCCGACCCGGAATTTTTTGACATTGGCGCCGACTTCCGCCACTTCGCCGACGAACTCATGGCCGATGACGTGGGGCAGTTCGGGTTGCAGACCGAGCCAGCCCCAGTCGCCGACGCAGACGTGCCAGTCGCTGCGGCAGACGCCATTGGCGGCCACCTTGATGATGGCGTCGTCCGGACCGCATTTGGGTTCCGGCCAGTTCGCGTGAATGACAAAGGGTTTGTTGAAGGCTTCGAGTACGGCGGCTTTCATGGCGTGCTCCTGTTATTTTGACGGAGGTTTGATGGCTTCTGTGGTTTGAGGCGATGGCCGGAACTGCCCGGCCCACACTAGGGCCGTTCGCAAAAGCTTGTCAAGGCATGCCTTCCACAGGCCGCGCTCAGCGCAGGCCCAGCAGTACCCCGATATCGCCTTGATGACCGACGACAAGACGCAGCCCGGCGGGCGCGGGCGGCGCGCAGGGGAGGGCGCCGTACTGGTTCAGCAGATTCGCAGCCCAGGGCAGCATGCCGGGCGAGGCGTAATAGCGCCGCTCGCCATCGCTTCCGTCGGCGGTCAGCAGCGCCATGTCGTCTGGCCCCGCAGCGGCGGCAAAGCAGAGATCGAATGCCATCTGCAGTTCGGTTTCCTGCTCGGCGCGTTGGGCGCGGGTCAGGGTGAAGGTGTGCCAGGTCATGGTCGGAGTCCGTCACAGCGAACGCCGATGGTGGCATTCGCTGTGCGCGCTGGCAATGCCGAGCTCAGGTTCAGGACAGCCGATCGCGAAAATCCCGGTAGTCGAACTCGCGCACCAGCCGCAGCGCGTCGGTGGTGGAGTTCCACACGGCGATGGCGGGCAACGGGATGCCGTTGAAGGTATTGGTCTTCACCATGGTGTAGTGCGCCATGTCGGCGAACAGCAGGCGCTGGCCGATGCGCAGTGGCGCGGCAAAGCTGTAATCCCCGATGACATCGCCGGCGAGACAGGTCTGTCCGCCGAGGCGGTAGCTGTGGGGCAGTTCGCCCGCTGCGGTCGCACCGTAGATGCGTGGCCGGTAGGGCATTTCGATCACGTCCGGCATGTGGCAGGTGGCGGAGGTGTCGAGGATGGCGAGCTCCAGATCGTTGTGCTTGAGGTCCAGCACTTCCGTCACCAGCACGCCGGTATGGAGCGCCACGGCTTCACCGGGTTCCAGATAGACCGCGACGCCGTGGCGGGTGCGGAAGTCGCGAATCAGGTCGATCAGCGCGTCCACCTGATAGTCGGCGCGGGTGATGTGATGACCGCCGCCGAAATTGACCCATTCCATCTGTGCCAGCCAGGGCGCGAACTGTGCCTCGACGGCGGCCAATGTGCGCGCCAGCGGCGGTAGATCCTGTTCGCACAGGGTATGGAAGTGCAGTCCGGAGATTCCGGTGAGATCGGCACCGGCGAAATCCTCGACCGGGATGCCGAGCCGCGAAGCGGGCGCGCAGGGATCGTAGAGCGGTGTGGCGCCCTCGGAGTGGCGCGGATTGACGCGCAGGCCGAAGCGCAGTCCGGGTCGGGTCGCCTGGGCGGCCAGTGCGCGCGCGCGAAAGTGCTGCCACTGGCGCATGGAATTGAAGACGACGTGGTCGGAGAGCGCCACCACGGCGTCGAAATCCGCATCGCGATAGGCGGCGCAGAAGGTGTGCACTTCGCCGCCGAATTCCTCGCGGCCCAGGCGTGCCTCGAACAGGCCGCTGGCGCAGGTGCCGGCGAGATGGCGGCGCACCAGCGGTGCCAGGCTGAACATCGAAAAGGCTTTGAGCGCGAGCAGCACCTTGGCGCCGCTTTCCGCTTGCACGCGCTGCAATAGCTTCAGATTGTCCTCAAGCGCTACCTCGTCCATCACGAAGCAGGGCGAGGGGACGCGCGCGGCGTCGAAGTCTACAAAGTGGTCGCGTGCCACGGCAGCCCATGCTGGTTGAGTGCGTCCATGAAGGGGTCCGGGTCGAGCTGTTCCATGTTGAACACGCCCGCGCCCTGCCATTTGCCGGTGAGCATCATCAGTGCCCCGATCATCGCCGGCACGCCGGTGGTGTAGGAGATCGCCTGGGAGCCCACTTCCGGGTAACAGGCCTCATGGTCGCAGATGTTGTAGACATAGTGTGTCTCCTCGCGGCCGGCGCGGGTGCCGGTGGCGACGCAGCCGATGCAGGTGCGGCCCTTGGTGAGCGGACCCAGGCTGCCGGGGTCGGGCAGCACGGCTTTGAGGAACTGGAGCGGCACGATCTCCTGGCCGTTGTAGAGCACCGGGTCGATGCGGGTCATGCCGACGTTTTGCAGCACTTCGAGGTGCTTCAGATAATTGTCGGAGAAGGTCATCCAGAAACGTGCGGTTTCGATTTCCGGCAGATGTTTGACCAGGGATTCCAACTCTTCGTGGTACATCAGAAAAATCTTGCGCGGGCCGATGCCTTCCGGGAAATCGAACTCGCGGTGCACGCTGAGCGGATCGGTTTCGCGCCACTGCCCGCCATCCCAGTAGCGGCCCTTCGCGGTTACTTCGCGAATGTTGATCTCGGGATTGAAGTTGGTGGCAAAGGCCTGACCGTGCTCACCCGCGTTGCAGTCGATGATGTCGAGTTCGCGGATGCGGTCGAGCTTGTGCTTGCGCAACCAGGCGGTGAAGACATTGGTAACACCGGGATCGAAGCCGCTGCCCAGCAGCGCCATCAGGCCGCGTTCGCGAAAGCGTTCGTGGTAGGCCCACTGCCAAGAATACTCGAACTTGGCCAGGTGGCGCGGTTCGTAGTTGGCGGTGTCGAGATAATTCACGCCGGTCGCGAGACAGGCGTCCATGATGTTCAGATCCTGATAGGGCAGCGCGACATTGATGACTAGGTCTGGGCGCACGCGCTCAATCAGCGCCGCAAGTTGCGGGACATCGTCGGCGTCGACCTCCGCGGTTTCGATGGGGCGTGTGAGCTGTGCCGCGATGGCATCGCATTTGGATTTGGTGCGACTGGCCAGCGCGATGTGGGAAAACACCTCGGGCACCTGCGCGCACTTGTGGGTCACCACCTGGCCGACGCCGCCGGCACCGATAATCAACACCCTTGCCATGGGATAGTCCTCGCTCAACGCTCGAAGTAGGTGTAGCCGCGCAACCCGGTGGCGTATAGCTCCACCAGTTGCTGGCGTTCGGTAGCCGTGATGTGTCCGGCGCGCACGCCCTGTTCCGCGCTGTTGCGAAATTTCTGCAGCAGGCTCTGGGGGTGATACTCGACGTAGCTCAGCACATCGGCGACGCTGTCGCCTTCGACTTCCTTGACGTAATCGAAACTGCCGTCGACATTGATGCGCACGCTGACCACATGGGTGTCGCCGAGCAGATTATGGAGATCGCCCAGGGTTTCCTGGTAGGCGCCGACCAGGAATGCGCCCAGGTAATATTCCTTGCCCTCGACGAGCGAATGCACCGGCAACGTGTTGTTGAGCGTGCCGTCCCACGCGAAGCGATCGATCTTGCCGTCGCAGTCGCAGGTTATGTCGGCGAGGATCGCCTGACGCGTAGGCAGTTCGTCGAGGCGATGAATCGGCATGATCGGGAACACCTGGTCGATGGCCCAGATATCCGGCAGCGACTGGAACACGCTGAAGTTGCCGTAGTAGATGTCGGCAAGCGCTTCTTCCAGCCCGGCCAGTTCCGGATATTCATCTTCGTTGCCGATGATGACAGTTTTAATACGCTGAAGAATTTCCAGCGTGATGTTTTCGGCCAGCGCGCGCGAACGCAAGCTGATCTGGCCGCGCCGGAACAGATCGCGAATTTCGTCGCGATAGAAGAGTGCATCGTTGTAGCACTCCTGGGCGCGCTCGAGGGTAATCGACTTCAGCACGTCCCACAGGTTATGGACGTTCTCGTGCTCGGATTCCGGCACTTGATTGGGCAGCGCGTGCGCTTCGAAACGGGTGACGTCGAGAATGTTGAACAGCAGTACCGAACCGTAGGCGACCAGCGCACGCCCCGATTCGGTGACGATGGTCGGATGCGGTATCTCATGCGGATCCAGAACGCTCATCACTACCTCAACAATATCGAGGCAGTACTCCTCCATCGAGTAGTTCATGCTGTGGGTGTGACTGGAGCGGCTGCCCTCGTAATCCACTGCGAGTCCGCCGCCGAGATCGAGATTGCCCAGCGGCGCACCTTCGCGCACCAGATCGACGTAGTAGCGGCAGGCTTCCATCACGCCGGTGCGGATGTCGCGGATGTTGGGAATCTGCGAGCCCAGATGCACATGCAGCATTTCCATGCAGTCGAGCATGGCGTGGGCCTTGAGGATGTCCACCAGATCGATCAACTGCATCGAGGTCAGGCCGAAGATGCTGCGATCGCCGCTGGTGGCGTTCCAGTGGCCACTGACCCGGGACGACAGCTTGACGCGCGCGCCGATGCGCGGGCGAATGCCGGCGGCCTTGCTGCACTGGATCAGGAGCGGCAGTTCGGCGGGTGTTTCCACCACGAAAAAAATCTGGTAGCCGAGCTTTTGCGCCATCAGGCCGAGGTTGATGAACTCCTCGTCCTTGTAACCGTTGCAGACGATATAGCCGTTCATCGCCTCCAGCGTGGCGAGTGCGATGAGCAGTTCGGCCTTGCTGCCGGCCTCCAGGCCGTGACCGAAGCGGGCGCCGAAACTGGCTACTTCTTCGATGATCTGCGACTGCTGGTTGACCTTGATGGGGAACACGCCGCGATAACGGCCGCGATAGCCCGATTGTGCAATGGCGCGGGCGAAACTCTCGTTGATTTGGGCGATCTGGGCGTCGAGCAGGTTCTCGATGCGCAGCAGTACCGGCATGGGCAGGCCGCGTTCGCTCAAACCATCGACGATATCGAGCAGGTTGATGGTGCCGCGCCCGCCGCCGGTTTCCGCGGTGACCTGGACCAGGCCGTCAGCGGACACCTGAAAATGGCCGGCGCCCCAGTATTCGATGCCGTACAGATCGGCCGCGCGGGCGGCGTTCCACTCGACGTCGTGGTTCTGGTGGGAAATGCGATTCAAGAAAGTCTCCCGGCGGCGGGAAGGCCGCGAATGGTGCGATTAAAGCGCAGCGATTTCAAGCGCGGAAATGTGACATCCGCGCCAGGGAAAACGCGCGCCGCGCGGATCGATCCTCAGTGAAACGGATGCCGCAGAATGATGGTTTCCACCCGGTCCGGCCCGGTGGAAATGATGTCGATCGGCACCCCGGTGACCGCTTCGATGCGCGCGATGTAGGCGCGCGCGGCAGCGGGCAGTTGTGTCAGCGAGGTCGCGCCGGAGGTCGAATCGCTCCAGCCCGGCAGCGTCTCATAGACCGGTACGATGTCCGCGTAGTCGTCGGCGTGGGACGGCGACTCGATTTCGGCGCCGGCGGCGTCGCGATAACCGATGCAGATTTTCACCTCGGCGAGACCGTCCAGTACATCGAGCTTGGTCAGGCAAAGTCCCGAAATACTGTTGATGCGCGCCGCAGTGCGCAGGGCGATGGCGTCGAACCAGCCGCAGCGGTGCGGCCGTCCGGTGGTGGAACCGAACTCGTTGCCGCGCGCCGACAGATGTCTGCCCACATCGCAAAACAACTCGGTGGGGAAGGGTCCTGAACCGACGCGGGTGGTGTAGGCCTTGGTGATGCCGAGCACATAGTCGAGATAGAGCGGACCAAAGCCACTGCCGGTGGCGGTGCCACCGGCGGTGGTGTTCGAGGAAGTCACGAACGGGTAGGTGCCGTGGTCGATGTCCAGCAGCGAACCCTGGGCGCCTTCGAAGAGGATGTTCTGGCCGGCGAGGCGGGTACGGTGCAGGCTGGTGGTGACATCGGTAAGCAGCGGGCGCAGCTGTTCGGCCCAGGTTTCGGCCTGAACGAGGATGGCGCTCGCATCGCATTCGGCCACGTTGTAATAGCGGCTGAGCATGAAATTGTGAAAGTCGATGAGTTCGCGCAGGCGTTCGGCGAATACCGGACCCTTGAACAGATCGCCCAGGCGCAGGCCGCGCCGCGCCACCTTGTCTTCGTAGGCGGGACCGATGCCGCGCCCCGTGGTGCCGATGCGCGCGGCGCCGCGCGCCTGTTCGCGGGCGAGATCGAGCGCCACATGGCAGGGCAGGATCAGCGGGCAGGCCGGCGACAGCTTGAGGCGCTCGCGCACGGGCACGCCACGCGCTTCCAATTCGCCCATTTCCTTGAGCAGGGCATCGGGCGCCAGCACCACGCCGTTGCCGATCAGGCAACTCACGTCGGCGCGGAGAATCCCCGAGGGGATCAGATGCAGCACGGTCTTGGCGCCGTCGATAACCAGCGTGTGGCCGGCGTTGTGGCCGCCCTGAAAGCGCACTACCACCTTTGCCTCGTCGGTGAGCAGGTCGACGATCTTACCCTTGCCTTCGTCACCCCACTGGGTGCCGAGTACCACAACATTTTTACCCATGATGTCCTTCGATTAGTCCGGCTGAGCCTGCATGCGCGCAGGTTCGATCTGAAAGGCCCCATCACGCCAGATCAGGACGCGATCGCAATGAAGTTCGGCCAGGTCTGGAACCTGACCGGGAAACCCGCATATCACCCGTTCACCGGCAGCGCGCAGGCGTGCCACTGCGGCAGTGAGCTCCGGTGCGGCCGCGGCTGTTGCGGAGGTGGCGCCTTGCGCGGCGACAAAAATCCCGGGCGCGACCGGCGCGGTGGGCGCCACCAGATCGCACAGAAAGCCCAGATCGATGCCAAAACCGGTCGCCGGGCGGGCGCGTCCGAACTGCGCGCCCACATGGTCGTAGCGGCCGCCGTGGCCCACCGCCGCTGGCGTGCCCGCCGTATAGGCCGCAAACACGATGCCGGTGTGGTAGTGGTAGCCGCGCAATTCCCCCAGATCCAGGAACAGCGTGAGATCGGGGCGCCGTTCCTGGAGCGCGCGCACTGCCTGATTCAATTCGTCGAGCGCCTGTTGCACCGCCGCTGGCGCGCCCGCCAGTTCATGGGCTGCGCGTTGCAGGACCGCCGCGCCGCCGCACAGGCCGGGCAGCGCCGTCAGCATGCGCGCGAGGTTCGGGTCGTGGACATGGGCGGCGATCCAGGTCGGCAGCGTCGCATCCTTCTGCTGCAACAGCTCGAACAGTTCGTGCTTGCGGGCCGGCTCGATCGTCAGTTGTTCTTCGAGGCCGCGGTAGATGCCCACATGGCCGAGATCCAAATGCAGTGCACCGAGCCCGGCGTGGGTCAGGGTTTCCCCCAGAAGGGCGATCACTTCCAGATCGGCTTCCAATCCGGGCTCGCCGAACAGTTCGACGCCGATCTGGATCGGCGAGCGCGATTCCAGCGGGCTGCGCGGGCGCGTGTACAGCACCTGGCCTGCGTAACACAGGCGGGTCGGATACTCCCGGTGCAGGCTATGGGCGTCCATACGTGCTGCCTGGGGTGTGATGTCGGCGCGCACGCCCATCATGCGACCGCTCAACTGGTCGGTGATCTTGAAAGTGATGAGGTCCAGGTCTGATCCGGACCCGCTGAACAACGACGCGGTGAATTCCGCGAGCGGCGGGATCACCAGGTCATAACCCCAAGTGTGGTAGAGGTCGAGCAAACGGCGCCGCAGCCGTTCTACCTTGAGCGCGCGATCCGGGAGGATGTCTTCGATCCCGTCGGGCAGCAGCCAGCGATCAGTGGAATCCATCGTTGTCATCGTCAGGTCGGGCCCGGACCGAGGCGTGAGCCGGGGCTTGTCGGGACTCAGGGGATGGAGCGGTGGTCGTGAACGGCCGCAAGTCCGCGATCGCGGCGCGTTGGACGCCACCCCGCCTGCCCTCCGCAGCGACTACCTGGCGCGGTGGGCTGGCACAAAAAACCGGGTTGCCCCGGTGGGGGGATGCTAGCACTTCCGGCGGGGTCCTGTCGCCCGCGCCACTTCACTTTTTCGAGCCGTCAGGCGTCTTCAGGTAGTGGAAAAAATCGCTGTCGGGTTCCATTACCAGCAAACCGTTGCGGTTGGTCAGCGACGCGCGATAGGCCTTGAGGCTGCGTGTGAACGCGTAAAACTCCGGGTCGCGCTGATAGGCGGTCGCGTAGATCTGTGCGGCGGTGGCATCGCCTTCGCCGCGGGTTTGCTCGGCTTCGCCATAGGCGTTGGCTCCGATGACCGTTACCTGGCGATCCGCTTCCGCACGAATTTTTTCGGCGGCCTCCAGGCCGACGGCGCGCAACTCCTGCGCTTCCTTGTCGCGCTCGGCAGCCATGCGCTGGAACACCTGTTCGCTGACCTCGGGGGGCAGGTCGATGCGCCGCACGCGCACGTCCAGTATCTCCACGCCCAGGGATTTCTTGACCGCGTCGTTGAGCGTCGTGGCCATGTCCGTCATTAGCAGGTCGCGCTCCCCGGATACCACCTCATACAGTGTGCGGGTGCCGAACTGGTTGCGCAGACCATCGTTGATACGGTCAGCGAGGCGGCTTTGGGTCGCCAGTTCAACGCCGCCGGTGGCTTTGTAATAGGTTTCCACGTCGTCGATACGCCATTTGGCGAAGGAGTCGACGATGAGGCGTTTGCGCTCAATGGTAAAAAAACTTTCTGGCGCACCGTCCACCGTCAGCACCCGGGCATCGAATTTCTTGATCTGGTTGACGACCGGCAGTTTCCAGTGAATCCCCGGAGGAATGTCCGACCTCACGATGCGACCGAACTGCAACATGAGTGCGCGCTCGGTTTCCTTGACGACGAACACCGAGCTGCTGAACAGAATTCCGAGCAGCGCCAGCCCGAACAGGGCCATGGTTTTGCGGTCCGTCATTAGCGGCCCTCCCGTCGCGGCGTAGTGGGGGTGGCGACCTGACGGCGGAGCACATCGGCCGCACGGTTCGCGATGTCATTGAGCTGCTGATTGCTGAGTGCCCGATCGCCGGAGGTTGATCCGACGCCATCGCCCTGGGCAAGTTTGTCGATGGGCAGGTAGAGCATGTTGCCGCCGGTTTTCACGTCCACGATCACTTTGGGCGTGCTCGCCATCACCTCTTCGAGGGTTTCCATATAAAGACGCTGGCGGGTCACCGCGGGCGCTTTCTGGTATTCCGCATAAAGCTGTTCGAAGCGCTGGGCCTCGCCGGTGGCTTCAGCGGCAGATTTCTCTTTGTAGGCGCTGGCTTCCGCAAGGGTGCGTTGGGCGCGTCCGCGCGCTTCGGGCACTACACCGTTGGCGTAGGACTGGGCTTCGTTAATGACCTGCTCGCGATACTCGCGCGCCTTGACGACGTTGTCATAGGCTGCGCGCACAGCGGCCGGCGGCTTCGCCTCCTGGATGTTCACCTTGACCACCCGGATGCCGGTGCCGTACTGATCGAGATAGCTCTGCAAACGCTTGGCTACCGCGATGCTCAGCTCGCCCCGGCCGGTGGAAATCACCGCATCGAACTTGGCGTTGCCGACTTCGTGGCGGACGGCGCTGTCGGTCGCTTCCCGCAGGCTCAGCTCGGGATCCCTGACATTGAGGACATAGGCCTTGGCATCGCTCACGTTGTACTGGACGGTGAGCGGTAGTTCGACGATGTTTTCGTCTTCGGTAAGCATCTCGTTGCGCGGCTCGGTCTCGTAGCGTCGCTCCGTGGTTACTGCCACCTTGGTCACTTGGTCGATCAGGCGCGGGCGCCAGTGCAACCCTTCGCCCGTGATCTCGCTGAATTTGCCAAAGCGCAGCACGACGGCCTGTTGCTGGGCATCAACCTGATACCAGCCCAGTGCAAACCACAGCACTGCAATTGCGATCAGCCCCATCAACAGGGGACCGCGGCCTAACCCGCTGTCGCCGCCACTGCCGCCACCGCCGCCAAACACTTGGTTCACACGGTCCGCAAGGCGTTTCAATACGGCTTCCAGATCCGGGGGCGTGTTGTTCTTGCCGCTGCCCCAAGGATCTCGGCCGTCGCCGGGTTCATTCCAGGCCATGGTTAACTCCAGCTTGTTGGGTCGCCGTGCGCGCACAGTGACTTTTCGGGGTGCAAATCAACTGCACCCATTTGAGTTGGTGGTGAAGCGTCGGGGTTTGCCGTCAGCCCTTCGCCCCGCAGCAGCCGCTGCAATTTCGCGGCGGGCATACACAGGTCGACTATGGTACCACCATCCTCTGCGGGACTCTCCGCGATTATCGCTCCAGCCTTGTACAGCAGCGCCCGCAGCCGCCCGTGTGCGGGCGTCAGGTGGTAGCTCTGGCGGACCAGATCGTCGGCGAGACGTTCGCTCAATGCGGTGAGCAGAAGCGGGATGCCGGCACCGGTGCGCGCGGACAGCCATACCGCCGTGGGGGTTCCAGACGCGTCCCGGTCCACATGAGGCTGCGACGTTTCCAGTGCGTCGATTTTGTTGAATACGCACAGCACCGGCACGTCAGCGGCGCCGATTTCTTCGAGTACTTCGTTGACGCAGCCCATCTGGTGCTGCCAAGCCGGATTGGCAGCGTCGATAACATGGAGCACCAGATCGGCCGCGGTCACTTCTTCGAGCGTCGCCCGGAAGGCGGCGACCAATTGATGGGGTAACCGACTGATAAAGCCTACCGTATCGGCGAGCAGTGCGTTCCCGATACCCGGGACGGAGCAGCGTCTCAGCGTGGGATCCAGGGTGGCGAATAACTGGTCCGCCGCCAGTGCTCCCGCTGCGGTCAGGGTGTTGAACAGGGTGGACTTGCCGGCGTTGGTGTAGCCCGCAAGCGCTACCGTGGGGGTTTCACCCCGGCGGCGCGCGGTGCGGCCCTGTCCTCGGCGCTTTTGTACCAGTTCAAGCTTGCGTTCGATGCTGGTGATACGGCCGCGCACCAGGCGTCGGTCAGTTTCGAGCTGGGTTTCCCCGGGGCCGCGCAGTCCTATGCCCCCCTGCTGGCGCGCCAGATGTGTCGCGCGGCCCACCAGCCGCGGCATCAGGTGGCGCAACTGCGCCAACTCCACTTGCAGCTTGCCTTCATGGGTGCGCGCCCGGCGGGCGAAGATGTCCAGAATCAGCCCGGTGCGGTCGATCACCCGGCAATCGATTTCACGCGCCAGATTGCGCTCCTGACTGGGGCTCAGGCTGTGATCGAAAATTGCGACGGTGGCCCCGGTCGAAACGATCAGGGCCCGCAATTCGGCGACTTTTCCGGAACCGATGAAGGTTCCCGGATGGGGGGTGGCGCGGTGCCCGGTGAGTGTCGCAGCGGGCATTCCGCCCGCCGCGCGCACCAGTTCGGTGAATTCCTGCCGGTCGCCGGACTCGCTACCTTTGTCCAGTTCGATGGCGACCAGGACAGCCGTTTCCGCTATTTCCTGGCGAGATGTCGTCAATCAGACATCCGCGTCGGCATCGTCATCTTCTGTCGGCAATCGCACTGGACGTGCGGGGACTACGGTCGAAATGGCGTGTTTGTAGACCATTTGGCTGACGGTGTTTTTCAGCAGGACCACAAATTGGTCGAACGACTCGATCTGGCCCTGGAGCTTGATGCCATTGACCAGAAAGATCGAGACCGGAATGCGCTCCTTGCGCAGCAGATTGAGAAAAGGGTCTTGTAGATTGTGCCCTTTTGACATGGCGTTACTCCTTATTGGTGTGGGTTGGTTAGGCAGGCGAGGTCGCCTGCCAGGTCGCGGCGATAGCGGGTGACGGTGCTCCGTAGGGGTCTGTCAGTCCAGTAGCCGCATCGCGACCATCTGCGGCAATTCAGCTCAGCGGAAGCTCAGTATCAGGGTCTCCGAGATCGCAACCGATCATGATACGCGCCGCCGTGGGTCGTGTACATGAAGGCAATCAGATCAGTTTCAAGAGCTTAGCCAGAGCTTCTTGTTGGTTTTCCCGGGTCTCCAGGTTGCCGATGAGTACCTCATGGGCCGGAGAGCGCGGGCCGCGCAACCAGGTCAGCTGACGCTTGGCGAGCTGGCGGGTGGCGGCAATGCCGCGCGCGGCCATAACCGATGCGTCGCAGTCGCCATCGAGATACGCCCACACCTGGCGGTAACCGGCGGCGCGAATCGACGGCAGATCGGAGTTGAGGTCGCCGCGTTCATACAGGGCGCGAACTTCGGCCACCAGGCCCGCTTCCAGCATGGCTTCGAAGCGCTGGGCGATGTGCTGGTGGAGCCGATCGCGGCTGGGCGGCAGCAGTGCGACCAGGGTCAGGTCGTAGTCGGCGGCGACGGGCGCAATTCCCTCTCCGTCGTGTTGCGCTCTGAGCAACCGCGACAGGGGTTGCCCGGTGGCGCGATAGACTTCGAGCGCGCGCTGGATCCGCTGGGAATGCCGGGGGTGCAGTTGCGTGGCCGTTTCCGGGTCGACCCGCGCGAGTTCCGCGTGCAGATACGGCCAGCCGTGGCGCGCGGCAGTTGCCGCGAGTTCTGCGCGTAGCTGTGGATTCGCCGCGGGCAGTTTCGCCATGCCCTCGATCAGCAGGTGGAAGTAGAGCATGGTGCCGCCGACGAGCAGGGGGATGCGCCCTGCCGCCGTGATGTCCGCCATTTCGCGGCGCGCATCGGCGACGAATTCGGCGGCGGAGTAGGGTGTCGCCGGATCGCGGATGTCGATCAGACGATGGGGTGCGCGGGCGAGCGTTGCGGCATCCGGCTTGGCGGTGCCGATGTCCATGCCCACATACACCTGGGCCGAGTCCACGCTGATGATCTCGACCGGCGCGCGTTCCCGCAGCGCCAGTGCCAGCGCGGTCTTGCCGCTCGCTGTCGGGCCCGCTATGGCCAGCGCACGCGGCCGATGGGAGGGGGCGGGCATTCAACGCCCCCGCAGGAACAGGCGGTCCAGTTCCTCCAACGATACTTGGGTCCAGGTGGGGCGGCCGTGGTTGCACTGGCCGCTGCGTTCGGTGGACTCCATGGCACGCAGCAGCGCGTTCATTTCCGCCACGGCCAGCGGTCGGTTGGCGTGGACTGCGGCGCGGCAGGCCATGTTGCCCAGGATTTCATCGATGCGGCCGTCGAGGCGGTTGCTGCTGTCCAGGGTGCGGATATCGGCGAGCACATCCCGCACCAGAGCTTCCACTTCCACACCCCGTACCAGCGCCGGCACGGCGCGCACCAGAATGGTGGTGGGTCCGCTGCGGTCGAGGCTGAAGCCGATGGTGTCGAAGGCGGCCGCATGGTGTTCGGCGGCGTCCGCTTCGGCTTCGTTCACCGCCAGCGTCATCGGCACCAGCAGGGGTTGACTGGCGAGTGCCCCGGTGCGCCAGGCGATTTTCATGCGCTCGTAAAGGACGCGCTCGTGGGCGGCATGGAGGTCCACCAGGACCAGGCCGGAGTGGTTTTCTGCCAGGATATAAGCGCCCTTGAGTTGCGCCAGGGCGAAGCCGAGCGGGGGTGTGGCGTCGCTCGGAGACGCCGACGCCGCAGGCGACTGCTCAGGTGCTGGTACGTGCAAATGGGCATAGGTCGCCATGCGCTCACCCACTCCCGGCGCGGGTCGCGTTGACGGGAACGGCATCTGGTGTTGATGCGCGAAAAGCTTGGGTGTCGGTGCAGGCGTCGCGTCACCCGTCTTTTCATCCGGCATGGATACTGTCGCCGGCGCGGGCCGCGTATCCCCTGGAGTGATTTCGGCGAGCGCACGGTGCAGCATGCTGAACAGAAAATCGTGGACCTGACGCGCCTCCCGGAAGCGGACCTCGTATTTGGTGGGATGGACATTCACGTCCACATCGCGGGGCGGAATTTCGAGAAACAGCACGAACGCCGGGTGTCGGTTTTGATACAGCACATCGCGGTAGGCCTGGCGGACCGCGTGACCGATGACCTTGTCGCGCACCGCGCGGCCGTTCACATAAAAATACTGAAGATCGGCCTGGCTGCGAGAGTAGGTGGGCAACGCGATCCAGCCGTGCAGGCGCAAACCCTGGTGCTCGACTTCGAGATGGCGCGCCTGCTCCAGGAACGGCAGGCCGCACACTGCCGCGACGCGCCGCTCCTGCGCGGGCAGGTCATCGGCGCGGGCAAAATCCTGTACCTGACGACCGTTGTGCCGGACGCGCAGCCCCACGTCGAAGCGGCTCAGCGCCAGCCGGTGGATGACTTCCTCGATGCGCCCGTACTCGGTGCGCTCGGTACGCAGGAAGCGGCGTCGTGCGGGGGTGTTGAAAAACAGATCCCGCACCTCGACCGTGGTGCCACGGGGGTGAGGCGCCGGGGCAATGGTGGCGTCATCCGTCGCGCTCTGGATGACCCAGCCGGAGTTGCCGGCCTGAGCGTTCGAGGTGAGCGCGAGCCGGGAGACGGACGCGATGCTCGCCAGCGCCTCGCCGCGAAAGCCCAGGGTAGCCACGGCGTCGAGATCATCGAGCACGACGATCTTGCTGGTGGCGTGGCGACTCAATGCCAGGGCGAGTTCTTCGCGGGGAATGCCGGTGCCGTTGTCGCGGATACGCATCAGCT
Source organism: Gammaproteobacteria bacterium (assembly GCA_046566625.1). GTDB lineage: Bacteria > Pseudomonadota > Gammaproteobacteria > Pseudomonadales > Porticoccaceae > JAGPUQ01. The sequence continues at coordinate 8,196 of JBKHWK010000014.1, read as the reverse complement.
TGATGCCGCCCTGTTCGAGTTCGATCTCGATGCGGTCGGCGCCGGCGTCGATGCTGTTTTCCAGCAATTCCTTGATCACGGCGGCGGGACGTTCCACCACCTCGCCGGCAGCGATCTGATTCGCCAGTTGGGGCGGGAGGAGGCGGATCGGGGTGGGGTCTGCGGCCATGGTCAGCCCGCGCCCGGAACCAGTGGTTCCGGATAGTGGCGGAGTGCGGTGGCGCTGCGGCGCTTGCGTGGGCGTGGTGGGTTCACCCACGCATTCTAGCGCTGTGCGATGTCGGGCAGGGCGCTGGTTTGGCGAGGAGTCGCCTGGGCGAGGCGGCCGTTGCGCTGGCGCTGGTCCCAGGCGAGCCGGGTGCCATCGGGCGGGTGACGCTCGAAGTGGCGTTTGACGCCCGCGAAAATGGCACGGGCCAGTCGGTTCTGGTAGGCGGGATCGCGCAGCTTGCGGGCTTCGTCGGGATTGGAGATGAAACCGGTTTCGACCAGGATCGACGGCATGTCCGGTGACTTCAGGACCACGAAACCTGCCTGCTCCACCTGGCGGTTGTGTAGCCGGCCGACACCGGACATGGATTTCAGGACCTGGTCGCCCAGGTGGAGGCTGTGGTTAAGGGTCGCGGTCATCGACAGATCCAGGATGACCCCCGCCAGGACGCGGTCCTTGTCGTTCAGCGCGACCGAACCACCGATCAGATCCGCGCGATTCTCCCGATCCGCCAGGTATTTGGCGGTCTCGCTGGTTGCGCCCCGCTGGGACAGCGCGTACACCGAGGCGCCATTGGCGCTTTTCTTGGTGAAAGCATCCGCATGCACCGAAACCATGATGTCCGCACCCGCGCGCCTTGCGATGACGGGTCGTTTGGCCAGAGGGATGAAGTAGTCGCCGGTTCGGACCAGTACCGCACGGTACCCGGGCTCGCGATTTATCTGCTCAGCCAGCGCCTTGCTGATGGCGAGAACCACCTGCTTTTCACGGGCACCGCCTGGACCTATGGCGCCGGGGTCTTGACCGCCGTGGCCGGCGTCGATCGCCACCACGATGTTGCGCAGCGGCCCGGGCGTTGCAGTCGGAGGCGCTTTGCCGGTTCCGGGCGATGATTTCTGCACGCCAGGGGCAGCGCGCGGTACGGGCGTCGATGCGGGCGCGGGTTTGGCCTGTGCCGTAGTGGCGCCGGGAGCGGTACGGCCGCCACCGCCCGACTGCAACTCCACCACCAAACGATGAGGCTTGCCGGCCGCCGGCGCGCTGAGCGCGCCCCGCACGCTAAGGCTGCGCGTCAGATCGGCGACGATGCGCAGTCCGGTGCCATCGCGGATGCCCGAGCGCAGGTTGCGCACGGGGCTATTGGCCAGGTCGATGCCGCGCAGCGAGGCGCGCAACAGCGTATTGTCGATGTCGATCACCAAGCGGTCCGGCGCCCGCAAGGTGAAGACCTTGTAGGACGTGGGCGCTCCGCTCAGATCGAGCTCAAGGCGGACATTGCCGCCATCCTGTACCAGCTGTGCGCGTTCGACGGTTGTGGCGGCGTGCACTACGCCGGGTAAGACTCCCGGTAAGACGATCGTGCATAGCGCAATCAGCAACGGGAAAACCCGTTGCCGGGTGGCGGTGAGTAGTCCGGTCAGGACGAGCTTGGCGTTGTCGGTAGCCCCGCGAGGAGCGCACGCCCGCGCTCGCTGCCCGCTGCAATCAACAGCGTCCGCCCGCTGCCGGCGAGTTCCAGAGCCAAGGTCAGATCCGGTGGTGGCAGCGTGCCAGCACCGTGCTCGGGCCATTCGATCAGGCAGATGCTCTCGCCGTCGAAATAGTCCCGCCCTCCGATCCATTCCAGTTCCTCTGGGTCCGCCAAGCGATAGAGGTCAAAATGATACACATTTCCATAGGTTAGCGTATAGGGTTCAACCAAAGTATAAGTCGGGCTCTTGACCGGGCCGGTGTGCCCGAGTGCGGACAGTACCCCTTGGCAGAGACTGGTTTTGCCTGCCCCCAAGGTTCCGCTCAGAAAAATGATCGCCCCGGGCCACAGCCGGGCGCCCAGCAACCGGCCCCAGACGAGGGTCGATTCGGGGTCGGGAAGCTCAATCCGGTACCGCATGCCGTCCGTTCAGCAGTTCGCGGATCAGGTCCGGCAAGTCGGTTGCCAACAGCCCGCGCTCGCCGCTGCGCTGCGCGGCAATATCGGCGGCGCGGCCGTGAACGCAGGCGCCCAGCCGCGCCGCCGCCGTGGGCTCCAGGCCCTGCGCCAGCAGCGCGCCGATCACGCCGGCCAGCACGTCGCCCATCCCGCCCGAGGCCATGCCGGGATTGCCATAGGGGCAGACTGCCAGCGGCTTCCCGGGTCCGGCGATCAGGGTGCCCGCGCCCTTGAGCAGCACGGCGCCGCCAAATTTTTCCTGCAGGCGCCGGCACGCGCTCGGACGATCGGTCTGCACCGTGGCGTTGTCGAGATCGAGCAAACGTGCCGCTTCACCCGGATGGGGCGTCAGCACCCAGCGGCTGCCGTCGGCGTCCCGACCCAGGCGGCCGGCCGCGAGCAGGTTCAGGGCGTCGGCATCCAGCACCATGGGCAGATTGGCGTTGAAGGCCTGTTGCAGCATCTGTTCGGACCAGGGCGAACGGCCGAGGCCGGGGCCGACCACCAGTACCGTCGGCCCGCTGAGCAGGGGTTCGAGTTCCTGTCCGGAGGGGACACCCTTGACCATCAGCTCTGGACGTCGTGCCAGGAAAACGGCGGCGTGCTCCGGCCGGGTGGCGACGCTCACCAGCCCGGCGCCGGCGCGCGCTGCCGCTTCCGCCGCCATCAGGGCCGCGCCACCAAATCCGCGATCCCCGCCGATCACCATGACGTGGCCGAAATTGCCCTTGTGAGCGTCGCGGGCGCGGGGCGGGAGTGTGTGCAGCAGTTGCGCCAGGTTGAGGAGTTCGGCAGTGGGATCATCCCGGTACACGGCATCCGGCACATCCAGCCGGCCGAACACAAGGGCCCCCGCCAGCGCCGGGCCACGGCCGGTATGAAGCCCGAGCTTGCGGCCGATGAAGGTCACCGTGATCTGCGCGCGTACCGCGAGGCCCAGTTCGGCGCCGGTGTCGGCGTGCAGTCCCGAGGGTATATCGACTGCGAGCACCGGGATGCCGGCGCCGTTGATGGCCGCGATGGCGGCGGCATGCGGGCCCGTCACGGGCCGCGTGATCCCGGTCCCCAGCAGGGCGTCGACCAGGACATCACCGGTCAGCGCGTTGTCGGCGGAGAAGGAATCCATGGGTACGCCCGCCTGCGCCGCAAAGCGCCAGGCCAGGGCAGCGTCGCCCTTCAGCAGGGCCGGCTCCGCCAGGTAGATCACGCGGCTGGTGAGCCCCCGTTCGCGCGCCAATGCCGCGATGATGTAGCCGTCGCCGCCGTTATTGCCGCTGCCGCAGAACACGGTGATCGAGCGTGCCTCGGGCCAGCGCCGGTGCAGCTCGCCGAAGGCGCAGGCGCCGGCGTGCTTCATCAGCGCAATGCCGGGGATACCGTGCTCCTCGATGGCGCGACGGTCGAGTTCGCGGGTCTGGGCGGCGGTGTAGAGAGCGGCAGCGGAAAATGACATCGGCGGGGCTGGAGGCGGAATCTGGCAAAATTATACGACATGCCCCTCCCCCGGCCCTGCCCGTGCCTGAAACAGCGACTGCCGCAACCGATCCGGAACTGGTCGCACACATTGGCGCCTGGGCGCGGGAGCTGGGTTTCCAGCAGGTCGGCATCGCGGATCTGGATCTGGGCGAGGCCGGCACACGTCTGCGCGAATGGCTCGACCGGGGCTTTCACGGCACCATGAACTGGATGGCGCGCCACGGCGAACTGCGCGCGCGCCCCGATCTGCTGGTGCCCGGCACGGTTTCGGCGATCTGCGTGCGCATGGACTACCGGCCCGCCGATACCCGCATGATCGCGCAGTTGCGCGACGGCGAAAAAGCCTATGTGTCGCGCTACGCCCTGGGCCGCGACTATCACAAGATCATGCGCACCCGGCTGGCAACGCTGGCCGAGCGGATTGCGGCGGCGGCCGGCTGCGCGGTCATCCAGCGCCCCTTCGTGGACAGCGCGCCGGTGCTCGAAAAACCCCTGGCCGCGCGCGCCGGGCTCGGCTGGATCGGGAAAAACACCCTGTTGCTGAATCGCAATGCCGGTTCCTGGTTCTTTCTCGGCGAGCTGATCACCAGCATTCGCCTGCCGCCTGCCACCGAGCTGATCGACGACGCCTGCGGCAAATGCCGGGCCTGTCTGTCGATCTGCCCGACCCAGGCCTTCCCCGAACCCTATGTGCTGGACGCCCGGCGCTGCATTTCCTATCTCACCATCGAGCATGCCGGACCGATTCCCGTGGCGTTGCGTACAGCCATGGGCAATCGCGTATTCGGCTGCGACGACTGCCAGATCGTCTGTCCCTGGAACCGCTTCGCCAAACCCACCGACGAAGCCGCCTTTAGGCCGCGCCACGGCCTCGCCGATGCCGAACTGGCGACCCTCGCGCAATGGACCGAAACCGAATTTCTGGATCGAACCGCCGGTTCACCGATTCGCCGTATCGGCCACGAGCGTTGGTTGCGCAATCTCGCCGTGGGGCTGGGCAATGCGCCCACCACCGCGCCGGTGCTGGCGGCGCTCGCAACCTGTCGCGACCAGGGTTCCGAGCTGGTACGCGAGCACGCCGACTGGGCGCTGGCACGCCATGGGCCGAGTCGTGGCAGGGTGAGTTGAACACCCTGACGAAACTGGCTATAGTGCGCCGCCTTGCATTGATCACAGCTGGAGCTGATTCCGTTGGCCAACACACCCCAGGCGAAAAAGCGCGCTCGTCAGAGCGAAAAGCGCCGCCAGCTCAAAGCTGGCCAGCGCGCCATGACGCGCACTTACATCAAGAAAGTCCAGGCCGCGCTGTTGGCCGGTGATCTAGACGCTGCCAAGGCCGCCTACGCCGCCGCCGTGCCGGTGCTGGATCGGATCGCCGACAAGGGCGTGATCCACAAGAACAAGGCCGCGCGCTACAAGAGCCGGCTCAACGCCCATATCAAGGCACTGGCCAGCGGCTGAGTTTTCCCGCTACGCCTATCCTGCAAAGCCGGCTGATGCCGGCTTTGTCGTTTTCGGGATTGCTTTCTGGTTCGCTTTCGGCCTTCGCGTGCGCCTGCCGGCAACCTTGTCAGGAGGCGAGAAGTCAGGCGGCGAGAAGTCAGGCGACGAACGCAACCCCGGTACTCTCGCCGTCCCGGGCGTGGGTGGGCGCCCAGACCGACAATTCCAGACCGGCCATATAAGTGGCGGACCTATTTTGTCGGGAGAACACCCGGTCGTCGAAAGGGTCCGGCGTCGTCGGGCGTTGATTCAGACCAGCACCAGATTGTCGCGATGAATCAGCTCGGCGTCGCCACCGTAGCCCAGTACTTCCAGGATGCGGTCGCTGCCCAGGCCGGCGATGCGCCGGGTCTCTTCGCTGCTGTAGTTGATCAGGCCGCGGGCGATCTCGCGCCCGTCCTCGGCGAGGCAGCGCACCAGATCGCCGCGGGCGTAGTCGCCTTCGCAGCCCAAGACGCCCACCGGAAGCAGACTGCTCCCCGACTCCCGCAATACCCGCACCGCGCCGGCGTCCAGCGTGAGCGCGCCTTTGGCCTGCAACTGCCCCGCCAGCCACTGCTTGCGCGCCACCAGGGGTTCGCTGTCGGCGACCAGCAAGGTGCCCAGCAGTTCGCCCTCGGCGAGTCGGGTCAGCACCTGGTCAATGCGCCCGCCGGCGATCAGCGTGTGCGCGCCCGAGCGTGCCGCGAGTCGCGCGGCGCGCAGCTTGGTGATCATGCCGCCGCGGCTGAGTTGGCTGGCGCTGCCGCCGGCGATGGCGTCGAGGCCTAGATCCAGGGCGCGGCCGCGATGAATCAGGGTGGCATCGGGATTGGCCCGGGGATCGGCGCTGTAGAGGCCGTCGCGGTCGGTGAGGATCACCAGCAGCGGCGCTTCGATGAGATTGGCGACCAAGGCCCCCAGCGTGTCGTTGTCGCCGAAACGGATCTCGTCGGTGACCACGGTGTCGTTCTCGTTGACCACCGGCACCACGCCCAGCTTGATCAGGGTGGTGAGGGTGCGGCGCGCATTCAGGTAGCGCTGCCGGTTCGAGAGATCGTCGTGATCGAGCAGAATCTGGGCGGTGTGACGGCCGTAGCGCTGGAAGCAGGATTCGTAGGCCTCGATCAGGCCCATCTGACCCACGGCGGCGGCGGCTTGCAGTTCGTGCAGCTCGCGCGGACGCTGCGCCCAGTTGAGCCGGGCCATGCCTTCGGCGATGGCGCCGGAGGAGACCAGCACGATTTCGTAGCCCCGGTCCTGAAGCGCGGCGATCTGGCCGACCCAGTCGGCGATGGCTGCGCGGGCCAGGCCGCGGCCGTCGTTGGTGAGCAGGGCACTGCCGATCTTCACCACCCAGCGGCGCGCGGCGGTGACCTGGCGGCGTTCAGCGTCCACGGCGCGGGTTCCGGTCAGGGGGCATAGAACACCTCCACTTCATGGTCATCGTCGTCTTCATCCTGGTCCACGAGCTCGTCATCCGCGCCGGTCCGTTGCGCCTGTAGCCAAGCGATGCGCTCGCGGGCCTCGCGCTGCATGGCTTCCTGCATTTCGCGCTCGTGACGCGCGGCTTCGGGATCTTCGGCCTGGATGCGGGCGCGCGCTTCGAGGTAATTCATCACCGCTTCGCACAGTTCGGTGGTACCGGCGCGTTCGGCGGCCGAGATCAGATGCCAGGGCGCGTCCCAGCCGAGGGCGGCCACGATAGCCGCGGCGCGCGCGCGGGCTTCGTCCGGCGGTAACAGATCGGCCTTGTTGAACACCAGCCAACAATCCCGCTGGGCCAGCGTGGGGCTGAATTTTTCCAGTTCCCCGTGCAGGGTGCGCACGGAGTCCGCCGGATCGCTTTCGTCCAGGGGCGCAAGATCAACGAGGTGCAACAACAGCCGCGTACGCGTGAGGTGGCGCAGAAAGCGGATACCGAGCCCGGCGCCGTCGGCTGCGCCTTCGATCACTCCGGGCACGTCGGCGACCACGAAGCTCCGGTAATGCTCCAGGGCGACCACCCCGAGATTGGGCACCAGCGTGGTAAACGGATAGTCGGCGACCTTGGGTCGCGCCGCCGAGATCGCGTGGATCAGGGTGGACTTCCCGGCGTTGGGCAAGCCCAGCAGGCCGACATCGGCGAGCAGCTTGAGTTCGAGGCGCAAATGGCGGGTCTCGCCTTCGCTGCCGGGGCTGGTGCGTCGGGGCGCGCGGTTGATGCTGGACTTGAAGCGGGCGTTACCGAGGCCGTGGAAGCCGCCGCGCGCCACCACCAGGCGCTCGCCGGATGCGGTGAGGTCGCCGATGACTTCGTCGGTATCCGCATCCATCACGGTGGTGCCCACGGGGACCGGCAGCAGCAGATCCTCGGCCGAGCGGCCCCGGCAGTTGGCGCCGCGGCCACTGGCGCCGTTGTCGGCGCGGAACACGCGTTGATAGCGGTAGTCCACTAGCGTGTTGAGCCCTGGATCGGCGATCAGGATGACGCTGCCGCCATCGCCACCATCGCCGCCGTCAGGGCCGCCTTTGGGGATGTATTTCTCCCGCCGGAAGCTCATGCAGCCGTTGCCGCCGTTGCCGGCGATGACATCGATGGGAGCTTCGTCGACGAATTTCATGGCTGGTTTCCCCCGGAAGCTGTAGTCCCGGCGTAGTGAATCATATGCCAGGCGGGTTGGCCGCCTCCATAAAAAAAGCCCCGGTAAAGGGGCTTTTCCGCAAGCCTGTCGCGATGGCGGTCAGTTGACCACGATGTCGACGAAGCGGCGGTTGTGCGGTCCCCGCACCGCGAAGCGGACAGTGCCGTCGGCGGTGGCAAACAGGGTGTGGTCGCGGCCGATGCCGACGTTGACGCCGCGGTGAAACGCGGTGCCACGCTGACGCACGATGATGCTGCCAGCAGTCACATTTTCACCACCAAAGCACTTCACGCCGAGGCGTTTGCTGTGGGAGTCGCGGCCATTGCGGGTACTGCCGCCTGCCTTTTTAGTTGCCATCGATCCGCTCCTTTAATCCGGGTTCAGCCGGCGCTGATGCCGGTAATTTTGATCTGGGTGTACCACTGACGGTGGCCCATCTGCTTCATGTGGTGCTTGCGGCGGCGGAATTTGAT
>JBKHWK010000013.1:0-30825 GCA_046566625.1 Gammaproteobacteria bacterium | reverse complement strand
CTATGATCATGCCGGGGCGGCGCTGAAATCCCGCGACGAAATCATGGAGCTGCCGATCGAGCGCCCAGCGGGCGCTGAATTCTTGCAGGAGCACGAATTCACCGGCGCACTCCAGTTCCTGAACGTTGAGTTTGCCTACCCCGGTCAACCCCGACCCTCCCTGACCGGCCTGTCCATTCGCGTCGCTGCCGGTGAAAAAATCGGCATCATCGGTCGGGTCGGGTCAGGGAAATCGACCCTCGCCCGACTCGCGCTGGGCCTTTACGATCCCGAGCGCGGCTCGATTCTCTACGACGGTTTCGATGTCAAACAGCTCGACCCATCCAGCTTGCGGCGTGCAATCGGCTATGTATCCCAGGATGTGACCCTGTTCTACGGCTCGATGCGCGAGAACATATCCCTGGGCCTCACCGGCATCGGCGATGCGGAAATCGTCGCCGCTGCCGACAAGGCCGGCATCCTGGGCCATATCAACGCGCATCCCGAAGGGCTCTCCATGATCGTGGGCGAGCGGGGCGAAACCCTGTCGGGTGGTCAGCGCCAGGCGCTCGGGCTCGCCCGCATGTTTCTGCGCGACCCTCCCATCCTGGTGCTCGACGAGCCGACCTCAGCCATGGATCAGGGCAGTGAGGCGCGCATCAAGCAGCTGCTCGCAGGCTTTGCCAAGGACAAAACGCTGATCCTTACCACCCACAAGATGAGCATGCTGGACTTGGTGGACCGCGTACTGGTGCTGGATCAGGGTCGCTTGGTGGCCGACGGACCCAAAGCGCAGATTCTCGAAGCCCTGAGAGCGGGCAATATCCGCGGCTCGGCCTGAGGACGGGAGAGACACCATGACCATCGAAGAACCAAAAAACGCACCGCAAGCGCGCAACGCACTGGCGCGTTTGCGCCGCAATCTCGCCATCGCGCCAGCCACCGATCTCAAGTACATGTCCTATGCCTCCGAGGCCGTATTGCTACAGGCTCCGGGGCTGCATCGCCGGCTGCTGTGGAGCCTCTGTGTCGTGGTTCTGGTGTTGCTGGTGTGGGCCTACTTCGCCACGGTCGACGAATTCACGCGGGGCGAAGGACGCATTGTTCCCTCAAGCGAAGTTCAGATCGTGCAGAACCTCGAGGGCGGCATTCTGGCCAAGCGCTTTGTGTCCGAAGGCGACCTGGTGGAAAAAGATCAGCCGCTGCTGCAAATCGACGACACCATGGTAGCGTCCTCGTTTCGCGAGCGATCGCTGAAAGTCGCGCAACTACAGGCCAAGGTCATCCGTCTGCGCGCGGAGTCCCGCGGCACCGGGTTTGAAGAGGAGCTCGCCCAGGCGAAAGAGCCGATCGAGGCGGTGCTGCTCCAGACCGAGCGGGATCTGTTCAAGTCCCGGGCGCTCGAATACGGGAGCAAGATGGCGGTCTTGCAGCAGCGGGTGGAACAGAAACGCCAGGAGTTGTCGTCCGTGCGCCTCACGCGCGCCAGTCTTGCCGAGAGCCACGACCTGCTCAAGCGAGAAATGGCGGTCACCCAGCCGCTGGTCGAGAAAGGCGCCGTTTCCCACGTCGAACTGCTGCGCCTCTCCCGTCAGCTCAACGACCTGAAGGGAGAGCTGGGCAACGCCACCATCGCGATCCCGCGCTTGCAGTCCGAACACGACGAAGCCCGCAGAAACATCGATTCGTTCGCGCAAAGCTTCGCTGCCGAGGCACGCAAGGAACTCAACGATGCCACCTCCGAGCTCGGGCAGCTCCAGGAGGGCAACCAGGCCTATGCCGACCGCGTGGCCCGCACCGAGGTCAAGTCGCCCGTGCGGGGGACCGTCAAGCGCATCCTCGTCACCACCATCGGCGGGGTTATTCAGCCGGGCATGAACCTGGTGGAAATAGTGCCCATCGACGATTCATTGCTGGTGGATGCCAAGGTGCTGCCCAAGGACATCGCCTTCATCAGCCCGGGCCAGCAGGCGATGGTGAAGTTCACCGCCTACGACTTCTCGATACACGGCGGACTGATCGCCCATGTGACCCAGATCAGCCCGGACACCATCGAAGACAAGGAAAAGAGCGTCTGGTACTACCAGGTGCGCCTCAAGACCGACAGCAGTGTGCTCGGCAATGCTGAGGACCCGCTACCCATCATCCCCGGCATGACGGTTCAGGCCGATATTCTGACCGGGAAAAAAACCGTGCTGGACTACCTGCTCAAACCCATTCTCAAGACCAAGGAGCTTGCCTTTCGCGAGCGTTGAAAGCGCGAAATAGACTCAATGGTCGAAAATCTGGATCGAGTGGCGAGCGCTTCGCGCAAGTGGCAAATTACACGGATAAACGGTAACGTCCCCCCATCCGCACTGTGATACAAATCACATTCAGAGCGAATCTGATACACAAGTCTCAAACTTGGTTGACGCGTCACTCTGATCGGTGCGGAAGCAGGATTCATCAGCACCACTATTATCCCAAGGAGGAAGTTCAGTGATCTCACAATCAACCCGGTTCGCCAAACGCCGTCAGACGCCCCTGATGGCGGCCGCCATGCTCGTTGCCCTGTCCTTTGCCAGCCCCGGCGAGGCGGTGGATATTCGCAACGTCATCAAGGAAACCGTCAAGAGCAACCCCTTGGTGCTCGCCGAGTTGCGCGAGAGCGATGCCCGCAACCGGCAGGTGCGCCAGGCTCTGGCGGGTTATTACCCGACGCTCGATTTGGTAGCTGGATACGGCTTCCAGGAACGCGACCCCGCCAATCGTTCGTTTGCCGATCCGTCCAGAACCCGTAACGAACTGGAACGTCGCGAGTTGCAACTGAGCGCACGCCAACTCGTGTTCGACGGCTTTTATACCCCCTACGAACACAAGAACCAGCAGGCCCGTGAACGCAGTGCGCAATTTCGCGCAACTTCCGTCGGCGAAGACATCGCCCTGTCCGTAACCCGGGCGTTTACCGATGTCCTTAAACAGGAGGCCATTCTCAAGCTGGCCCAGGAAACGTTGGCCTACCACCAAGAGGTCTACGACAAGATGAACCAGCGATTCCAGTCCGGCGTGGGTAGCCGCGCCGACTTCAACCAGATATCCAGCCGGCTCGCACTGTCGCGCACCAACCTGCAGAACGTGACCGCCAACCTGCGTAACGCACGCATCAACTACCAGCAGGTGGTGGGCACCTTCCCGGGTGAAGGCGAACTCGAATTCCCCGGCTCTTATCACAATCATTTGCCGCCCAACATCGAAGCGGCGGTGGCCAGGGCTTTCGACAACCACCCGATCCTCAAGGTGGCGGAAACCGATCTGGAAGCTACCGGCTACACCTACGAGCAAACCAAATCGTCGTTCTACCCGCGCTTTGACCTGGAGGTCGAGCGCGACGCCAATGACAACATCGATGGGTCCGAGGAAAAAGTCGACGATCTGCGCGTGATGCTGCGCATGCGTTACAACCTGTTCCGCGGCGGCGCAGATGAGGCGCGCAAACAGGAATTCGCGCACCTGGTCGAAAAAGCGAAGGAAATCAGGAATAACGCCCGTCGCGAAGTGGAACAGGAGATCCGTCTTGCCTGGGTCGCCAACGAAACCCTGACGGCGCAAATTCCGATTCTTCTTGACTATGCCGGCAGTGCCGAAGAAACCAAAAAAGCGTATGTGGACCAGTTCGACCTGGGACGGCGGACACTGCTCGATCTGCTCAATACCGAGAACGAGGCAGTCAATGCCAAGCGTGATCTGATCAACGCCAAGCATGACCTGATCCTCAATGAATACCGCATTTTCCACGCTGCGGGCGATCTGATGGCCACTGTGGGTGCGGAAATTTAGCGATCGAAACACCACCAACAATAGGGTGATGGGTAAACAGCTACCGTCGGAACGGATGCCGACGGGAATGCGCCAGGAAAGCCAACACAATGCAGCACTTTAAGGAAGAGCGCGGGGCAACCCGACACACAGGGCTACAGGAAACTACGGGAGAAAGTCGATGAACGACGAAGTCAAGCAAGGCGAAGCCATACAGGCGCAGGTCGCGCATCGGGAATCCGACCAGGCCGCAGCGGCCGCACAGGCGACTACCGCCGCGCAGGGCGCCGCTGCTGCCAAGCCTGTGGAAGCATCGGCTCCGTCTGGCGGCCCCGTGCAAGCACCCGACGCCCCAGCGGAAACCCGCGCGGGAGCTCCTGTCCCGGCGAAGAGCGAGGCCGCGAGTTCAGCGCCCGCCGAAGGCACGATTCCCCCTGTGGATGCCGACGAGAACCCGGAATTCGCCGAGTTGCAGCGCGCCGTCGCCGCTGGCAAAGATCTCAGCAAGGAGCTCGAAGCTCCAGCCGCAGGACAAGGTGGCGGCAGCAGCGATTCCATTGGTGAAGGTATCCGCTTCGAGCGAGGACTCGACGCGCGCGATCCCACCGCGGGCTTTGATCCGGACATCACCCCGCCGCCACTGCTTACGCCAACCGCGGACTCCTTTTTCGTTGCCGAACCCGTCGCGCCCCCGCCGGATAACGGTGTTCTGCTCGGCGGCTTGACGCCCGCGACTGACGGTGGCGATGTCACCGTACGCGAGCCCAACCTGGCCGATGGCAGCAGCCCCAATCCGCCGGCGCTGACCCAGACCGGCACCTTCACCATCAGCGCGCCCGATGGCTTGGGTAGTCTTACCATCGGCGGCGTGGAAGTGCTGAATGCGACCGGGCTCACCGGCGCTACCGTAACCACGCCTTTGGGCAACACCCTGGTCGTTACCGGCTACGATCCGGAGACTGGGGCGATCACCTACGAATACACCCTGGGCGACAACGAATCGCATCCCACGGGGCAGGGCGCCAACGACCTGTTCGACAGTCTGCCCGTGGTGCTTACCGACAGCGATGGCGACACCATCGAAGACCAGCTCGCGGTGCGCATCGTCGATGACATTCCGGATGCGATTTCGGATATCGACGAAGTCGGCACCGGTGGCAGCACTGGCGGCAACGTCTTTACCGGCACCGATGACGATGCGATCGACCGCGTTGAGGCCGACGTGCCCGGCGCCGACCGCACCGGCTCCCCCATCACCGGGGTCATCGCCGGCGAGCACCTGGGGGCGCCCATCACCGACGGTAGCGGCGTAGGCGTCGTCATCAACGGCCAGTTCGGTACCTTGGTGCTGAACGCCGACGGTAGCTATGTCTACACCGCCAACGGTGGCTTGGTCAGTAACCAGACCGAAGTCTTCACCTACACCCTGACCGACGCTGACGGCGACACCGATACCGCGACCCTCACGATCGAGATTACAGGTCAGGCGCCGCCCCCACCACCGCCGCCCCCACCACCGCCGCCGCCGGATAACCCGGTCGACATTAGCGGGCTTAATCCCGAGATATTGGGTGGCGACGCCAGTGTCAACGAAGCCAATCTGGCCAATGGCACTAGCCCCAATACCCCGCTGCTGACCCAGACCGGGACCTTTAATATCAGTATCCCGGACGGCTTTGGCAGCCTGACCATCGGCGGTGTGGTGGTGCTTAACGCTGGCGGGCTGACCGGCAACCCGGTGACCACAGCGCTGGGCAACACTCTGGTGGTGACCGGCTTTGATCCCGGCACCGGCACGGTCACCTACGAATACACCCTCGGCGACAACGAAGGCCACGCACCGGGTGATGGAACGAACAACCTGTTCGAGAATCTGGCGGTGGTGCTTACCGACAGCGATGGTGATACGGATAGCGACACCCTGTCGGTGCGGATCGTCGACGACGTACCCACGGCGGCGGATGACACCGACAGCATCGCGGCGGGTTCAGTGGGTCCGGCGACGGGCAACGTAATCACCGATGCTTCGCCGGGGGATGCGGGCGACACCGATAGTGGCGCCGACACCCTGGGCGCGGATGGTGCGGTGGTCACGGCCATTGCCAGCAACAACCCGGGCGGCGATCCGGTGACTGCGGTGGGTGCGGGTGGCGTGACCATCAATGGGCAGTACGGTGATCTGACGATCAACCCGGACGGCAGCTACAGCTACCTGCGCAACGCGGGGTCGCCGGGCGGGGTGAGTGACGTGTTCACCTACACCCTGACCGACGGCGACGGGGATCTGGCGACCGCGACCCTGACCATCGGAATTGGCAATGAGCCACCGATCATCACCAATCTGACGCCGCAGGGCTCGGGTGGCGATGTGACGGTGGATGAAGACGATCTGCTGGATGGCTCCGACACCAGCAAAGAATCGCTGACGCAAGGTGGCACGTTCACCATCACAGCCTTGGATGGCGTGGATGACCTGACCGTGGGCGGTCAGGCAGTGATCACGAATGGCGTGTTCGCGGCGACGAGTTTTACCACGAGCCTGGGCAACACGCTGGCGATCACGGGCTATGACTCGAGCACCGGGGTGGTCAGCTACACCTACACCCTGGCCGACAACGAGACCCACGCAGCGGCGGGCGGAGAGAACGCCCTGTTTGAAAACTTTGCGGTGGTGCTGACCGATCTGGACGGGGAGAGCGATAGCGACACCCTGTCGGTGCGGATCATCGACGACGTACCCACGGCGGTGGATGACACCGACAGCATCGCGGCGGGTTCAGTAGGTCCGGCGACGGGCAACGTAATCACCGATGCTTCGCCGGGGGATGCGGGCGACACCGATAGTGGCGCCGACACCCTGGGTGCGGACGGTGCGGTGGTCACGGCCATTGCCAGCAACAACCCGGGCGGCGATCCGGTGACTGCGGTGGGTGCGGGCGGCGTGACCATCAATGGGCAGTACGGTGATCTGACGATCAACCCGGACGGCAGCTACAGCTACCTGCGCAACGCGGGATCGCCGGGCGGGGTGAGTGACGTGTTCACCTACACCCTGACCGATGGCGATGGCGACACGGACACCGCGACCTTGACCATCAGTCTGGGCAACGGCACACCAACCCTGCTGTTACCCACCCCGGGCAGTGAAGAGGTCATCGTTTCGGAAGCCGGCTTGGGACCACGCGGCGACGAACCTGCAGGTAGCGCCGAGATGGCCAACGGCAATCCGGACGACAACAGCAGCAAGGCGGAGCAGACCAGCGGGACGATCCACTTCACGCCGGGAGATACGCCGGCAGTGGTGACCATCGGCGGAGTCGCAGTGACCGGAGTTGTCGGTCAGGTTTTCAATGGATCTCACGGCACCCTGACCATTATCACGGGCACGAACCTTGCGACTGGCACTATCATGTACACCTATACGCTGACCGAGAGCACCATCGGCAACGGTGCTTACGACGACTTCGCCGTGGAGGTGACGGACGCGGATAACGATTCGGTGTCGGGCACCTTGCGGATCGATATCGTCGACGATCGCCCCCATGCCACGGACTTCAACGGCACCATCGAAAATCTCGACAATGAAAGTCTGGTTGGCCTGATCGATTACGGTCTGGGTGCCGACGGATTCGGCGGTGTGAATCTGACCTACGCGGGCGCCACCTCGAATGGCGCGTCGATTGCGCTCAAGTCCAACGGCGCTACGGTCTCCGTGGCATCTGTCGACACCAATGGTGATGGCCTTAAGGAAGTGCTCGGTTTCGTCGACACCGGTTCCGCAGGCTACGATGCCGGCGATCGTCTGGTATTCAGCCTGGCGCCGACGGTGGCTGGCGCGGCCTACGGTGAATATGCATTGACTCTTTCCGATGTCCTCGACTTGCCTAGGGACCCGATCAATCTCAGCTTTTCGGGAATTGACGCGGGAGGGCCGGTTCCACAAATTCAAGTGGGAGCGAATCTGCTGATTTCCGGGGTAGCTGGTGGCTTGGTCAATGCCAATTCCGATTACATCGGTGCTGAAAACAATGTGATGAACGATGGTGAGACCGTTAAATATAATTTTGGCACCGTTACTGGTGGGACGACGATCAACCCCGGCGACGAAATCTTTGTCAATGACCTCCGATTCGATATATTTCAAACCGGGGGGCCGAGCGCCGATCAGATTTCGTATACGGTGAGGAACACCGTGACCGGAGAATCGGCAAGCGGATTCCTCACCATTCCTGGCGGCTCGGGCGCTACGGGCTATACTGGACCCATCAATGCGGCCTTCGATTACAACGAGATCGAATTCTCGGTCACCGAAGGAGACTTCAAGGTCGGTGGTATCCAGTACACCCAGCTCGGCGAGTCCGAGGACATCCTCATGGCCTTTTCGTACACCGCCACTGACGGAGACGGCGATGCCATAGCCGGCGGTTTCAGTGTCACGGTTACCGACGGTGTCGGCCCGACCGCCTTGGCCGCTACGGGAGAGGTGGCGACAATCACCAGCATCGGCCAGGAGTATGTGCCAATCCTCTGAGTCTATAGTTAGCACAATGCTTGAGACCGCCCTTCGGGGCGGTCTTTTTATGGGTCCTTGGGTGTTCCGCCTGGTTGGCCGAGCGCAGCGCACCCGCCGAACTGCCACCGGAGCGTGGCCCGGTCAATCCGGATTGCCGGATGCGCCGCGATGCGGCTTATCCGGCCCACCAAGTCCGGCCGACCGGAATGGGGGGCGCAACGGGCGGTCAGGGTATGGCCATCTCCCTGGCAAGTCGTTCCCGCAACTGCTGCCAGTGGGACAGCGTGGCGGCATCGCCGGAGTGGACCTGCTCACGGCGATTGCGCGCCAGCCAGAGTTCCGAGCCATTGAAGCTGTAGACGGGAATCAGATCGGGCCGCTCGCTCGCGGGCAGAATGCGCGGCTCGATGTTGTCGAGGATCAGAGGGTCAGCGTCCGGGGTTGCGTACCAAGCCAGTACCATGTGCGGCTGGTCGAGGGTGAGCGCCTTGACATAGGTGACCCGCACCGCGCCGTCCGCGATGCCCATTCGCGTCAGAGTAAAGTACTTGGCGATGGCGAATTCCTCGCAATCGCCGGCATCCTCGATCAGGAATTCGACCGGTGTGGCCCAATAGTCTTCTTTTTGCCAGGCTTCCAGGTCGGTCGTAAAACGGGCGCCATTAAAAAAGTTGTTGGCCAGGCGGAGGCGCTCGGCATCAGGCGCCGATCTTCCTTGCTCGATGAGCGCGAACCAATGGCTTACGCGGGCCGCCGCCTGGGGGCCATTCTCGCGTTCTATCTTTTCAAGCAGAGTAGGTGCAGGTGCTGGCTGCCCGGCGCAGCCGGCGAGCAGGAGGAGGGCGGCAACCATCAGTGCGCGCGGCAGCATGACTCCGTCTGCGGCTGTGGCTGCGGCGGGCGCAGCGACGGGGTCCGGCGTCGGTGGCGCCCGGCAAATGCACCGGATGTTCAATCGCGATCAGACCCGGAATCACGCCAGCGGCGCCGGTCTTCCGGGCTCATCTGTTGCCAGCGTTGACGTAGCCGCTCGCGGTCTTCGGGTGGGAGGTGCAGAAAACGCTCGCGGGTTCGAATGAGTCGTTGCTGCTGATTCTGCGGCAAGGCTTCGAAACGACGGCGGCGATCTTCGAAGTGATTGCGCTGTTCGGCGTTGTCCCAGCGCGTACTGGAAGAATCGCCGCGACGGCCCTGGTGCGACCTACCTCGCTCACGTCTGCGGTCATCGTCGTCTGCCAGATGAACAGCCTCTGTCGCAACCCCAACAGCAGGAAATGGGTCGCTGATGTTCTGCACGCCGCCCACAGCAAAGGAGTTTTCTGCAACCACATTCGCGGAGGCACAAAACGGCGCGGCGAGCAGTAGCGTCAATAGCCGGACTCGCACCCCGCCGAACCGCTCGGCAGCCGCACGGAAGCGGTTGCGCGCGCATCGTTTCATCCGCTGGCGCCATCCAGCTCGGTGTCGGCCAGCCAGGAGTAGAAGTCGAGTTGGTCATACAACTCTGCCGCCTCCATGCCCGGCTGCGTGCTGCCACCCATGGGGTCTGGCGTCACCAGGATATGCGGACCCAGCGTCCACAGGCCGAGCGCGGCTGCGATGGCCATGCCCATGGCTGGCGGCAACCAGATCCCGCGGCCAAGCCGGCGTCGCGCGGGGGCCGCAAGCACGGCGCGCCGCCTATCGGCGAGACGGTGAACGGTCATTGGGTCGATGTCAGCTTCACGCGAGCGCAACGCGTCGTGCCAGCGGCGTTCCTGTTCGTTCATGGTCGAAATTCCTCCAACTTTTCCCTGAGGCTTTGCAGCGCCCGGAAATAATGGGTTTTGACGCTACCTTGGGTACAACCCATGGCGCGCGCGGTGTCTTCGGTGGAGAGGCCTTCCCAGCAGCGCAGCATGAACGCCTCCCGCTGCCGGCGCGGGAGTGTGCCGAGCGCCTGCTGCAATGCACTGACACGGAGTTCCTGTTCGTGTCGGTCCACCGGTGTATCGCGCGCGGGATCCACGATCTGATCCAGGGGATCCGGTGTCGCATCGTCCTGTGCAGTCGCGCTACCGAACCAACCAAACAGCCGGCGATGGGCTTTGCGGCTACGGAAACTGTCGTTAATGCGGTTGTTGAGAATACGATAAAAGAGTGGAAGCCAGTCGGCAGGTGCCTTGTGCCGATAGTTCCGCACCAGCCGCAACATGGCGTCCTGCACGACATCCAGGGCTTCATCCCTATCCCGTAGCGCGGTATAGGCCATGGCATAGGCGCGCCGTTCCACGCTGGCAAGGAATTTGTCCATGCTGAGCCGGGCCGGCGCCTCAGTCGCGCCGGAACGGGGAGTGTTGGCTAGCACAGTTGTCAAAAGTTCCGACATGTCGCGACACCAAGTTTGTTCCCGATATCTTCCTGGTCAGTGGTGGAGTATTTCGTTCACGAGAATCGCGCCGCCGATAACCGTCAACAGGTCGTGGTCGCCATGGTGACCATGATGATGGCGGCTTTCGTAGTAATGGCGGGAGGGCCGATAGTAGTGAACGGTAGGTCTCTCAAGGTAGTCATGATAGTAGTGATGCTCGACCCTGGGTCGGTATCCGCCGTGGTGGCGCTCCCTGTGATGGCGATAACCGTGTCCGCCATGATCGCCACCGCGATAATGCGTCTTACCGTGATCCCAGCGTCCGCCACCTTTGTGGCGGTCGTTCTCGGCGAGCGCGGGATTCGCGGTTAACGCCAGTACGACAACAGCAGCAAGCAGCTTCAGCGAGGTCTTCATTGAGGTCACCCTTGGTGGTCAGGTGATTGTAACAACGAACTCCCTGGCCACCGGTTGACACGGAAAGGCAGCGTCAGAGACGAATGGCACTTATCTGAAGCGTCGTCACCCCCGCGAAGGCGGGGGTCGAGCGCTTTTTTGCTGTGTCTCAGCGCTTGCAGTCACTGGATTCCCGCCTGCGCGGGAATGACGCTAGAGATGGGATCAGGCTTAAGTAAGCGCCATTCGCGTCAGAGACGGAACTCTGCCCAGATCGGACAATGGTCGGAGGGCATTTCCATGGCGCGGATGTCGAGATCGATGCCGCCGTCTTCCACCCGCGCGCAGAGGCTCTTGCTGGCGAGGATGAAGTCGATCCGCAAGCCGCGCGGCGGTTCCTGTTCGAAGCCTCGGCTGCGGTAGTCGAACCAGCTGTAGGCATCCAGACAATCGCCATGGCGCTTGCGGAAGGTGTCTTCCAGACCCCAGCTCGTCAGCGCCGCGTACCATTCGCGCTCCTCCGGCAGGAAGCAGCATTTGCCGGTACGCAGCCAGCGCTTGCGGTTATCTTCGCCGATGCCGATGTCGATATCGCGGGGCGCGACGTTCATGTCGCCCATGACCACGACGCGGTCGGTGGGGGAATGCTCGCGTTGCAGCGTGGTCAGCATTGCGCGGTAAAAAGCTGCCTTGGCGGGAAATTTCAGCGGATGAGCGCGGCTTTCGCCCTGGGGGAAATACCCGTTGTAGATGTGGATGTCGCCACCGGGCGCGGCGAAACTGGCCTTGATGAGGCGCCGTTGCGAGTCTTCGCCATCGTCGGGAAATCCACAGGCGCTGGCGAGGGGCGGGATGCGAAAGAGCAGCGCAACGCCGTAGTGACCCTTCTGGCCGTGGTAGATGGCCTGGTAACCGAGCCGGTGTATGTCCGCCAGGGGAAACTGATCGTCCGCGACCTTGGTTTCCTGCAAGCCGATCACATCCGGCGCGTGCCGAACTATAATCTCTTCCAGCTGATGAGGTCTTGCGCGTATCCCATTGATATTAAAGCAAACAATTTTCATGCATCAGGATCCGTCGGCGCCCCCGGCGAGCTTTTCCCGGCGCTTCGTCAAAACACCGACGTAATCGCCGAGGATATTGGTGGACTCCTTTAGCAACGGGTCGTGCGCCAGATCGAGCTTGGGTTCGGCGGGGAGGTCTTCATCGCCACCACCCACCAACGCTTCTTGTTCCTTGCGCCAGGCACCGAGATCCGCGTAGGGCGGCTCGCCCTTGGCCTTGCGCTGGGTATTGGCGAGCTCGAACAGGGTCGCTTCGCGCTCGTGCTCGAGCCGTTCGCGCTCGGAACGTTTCAGCGGCAACTCTTTGATCGCGCGGTTTTGTTCTGCGAATTTCAGTTCCTCGAGCAGATAGCGCCAGTCGGCATCGGTAACAACGCGGGCTTCATGACTCTGGATCAGCGGCGCCACCAGGCCATCGACATTCTGGTACTTGTCGTGCTCAGCGGGTTTGATGCGATCCCAACGCAGGACACGGTCCTGGCTAGCGTCACCGATTTCGTTGAGATCGTACAGCGATGGCAGCACGACATCGGGCAATACACCGCGCTCCTGGGTACTGTCGCCGGACACACGGTAGAACTTGGACTCGGTCAATTTGAGCTGACCTTGCTTGAGCGGTGTCATTACCTGCACCGTGCCTTTGCCAAAGCTCTGGGTTCCCACGATCAACCCGCGTCCATAGTCCTGAATGGCTCCCGCAAAAATTTCCGAAGCGGAAGCGCTCAGGCGGTTGATGAGGACCACTAGCGGCCCCCGGTACGCCGCCGGATGTTCCGCCATCTGATCCAGTGAGACCTTGCCGTTGGCGCGCCGGATCTGAACCACCGGACCCGGGTCTATGAACAGATCGGTAAGCGCCGTGGCCTCATAGAGTGAGCCGCCGCCGTTGTTGCGCAGATCGACAATGATCCCGTCGATATTGTCGCGGCGAAATGTCTGGAGGATGTTATAGACATCCCTCGTGGTGCTGCGGAAGTTTTCGTCCCGGTTGCGATAGGCTTCGAAATCCATGTAGAAAGTGGGGAGGGTGATGATGCCAAGGCGCAATTGATCGCTTCCCCGGGGAACGGTGATGACATCGCCTCGCGCTGCCTGCTCTTCAAGCTTCACCTGTTCCCGGACTATGGTTACGGTATAGGAACTCCCTGCCGGCCCTGAACTTGATGGAAGTATTTCAAGTCGAACCTGAGAGTCCTTTTTGCCGCGAATCAGGTCGACGACATCATCCAGACGCCAGCCGATGACATCGACCATCTCACCGTCGGCACCTTGTGCGACACCCGTGATGCGATCTCCGGCGCGCAAGCGACCTTCTTTGTCCGCGGGGCCGCCGGGCACGATACGGACGATTTTGGTGTACTCGTTTTCGGCCTGCAGCACGGCGCCAATGCCCTCCAGGGACAGCGACATGCTGATCTGGAAATTCTCCAGGCTACGCGGATCCATATAGGACGTGTGCGGGTCGTACATTCCCGCAACCGTATTGGCAAAGAGCTCGAAAGCATCGCTGGATTGCTGCAAGCCGGCACGGCGAAGCTGGCTCTTGTAGCGCTTGACCAAGAGCTCGCGCGCCGCGGTTGGCTCCTTGTCAGACATGATCAGCCTGAGCATGCCGTCCTTCAGGCGACGGCGCCAGTAATCGTCTGCTTCCGCAGCGTCCTTGAACCAGGCGCGTGTTTCGGTATCGATGGGCAGGGACTCATCGACGTCGAAGTCGAATTTGGCATCGCTTTCGAGGAAGGCAACGCTCGCTTCCAGGCGCGCAACCAATCGCTCGCGGAAGCGATTGAAGATGCGGAACGCCAGATCGAGATTTCCCGCGCGCAATTCGTCGTCAAGCCGGGTACGCCAGGCATCGAACTCGGTGATGTCGCTGGCAAGGAAGTAGGTTCTGCTGACATCCAGGTGTTTTAGATAAAGATCAAGCAGTTCCGACGAAAATGTATCGTCGAGGCTGAGCTGGCGGTAGTGATTCTTATCCAGCTGCTGCAGGATTTCGCGGATGCTGTCGCGTTGCCCGGCATCCGGTACGAGCGGTTCAAGAGCGCTTGCGGAACAGGCAATAAACAGGCTCAGCAGCAGACCAAGCCGATAAGGAAGACGCATGCGGGAAGTCATCGAGATTGACAGGAAGGCGCATTCTAGGCCATGCGCCTGCGCGGCGCACTTGACGGACAGAGAATAGGGCGATGCGTCCCGAAGCCAGCCCTATCCCAGGCAGACCTGATTTAACATAATATACATTATGCGAGCATTGGTTTGCGGTGCAAGCGTCCGGTTTCATTGCCGGGCCAAATCCCCTTACTCTGCTCCCGCGCAACGCCACAGGCCACCGACAAGCCAGCGCCAAGCGCTGGCGCCGCGTCCTGTGGCCACCACGTCGACGGACTTACAGGTTGCCGAGGAAATCGAGCTTACCGATGGGATGGACATGTGCCAATACCCTCGGATTGATCAATAGTGCGCCGAATTACCCACGCGCCATAGGTTATTTGAGCGACGGCCCCGCCGTCTTGCCGGCCCAACCTTCTGACAGCTTCGCCCAGTGGTAAAGATGGAAAACCCGCTTGGCAAATTTCCACTTGCCATTCACGCGCCGGTAGTTGTCATCGTAATGGCCGCAGGCGGTAACGGACTCGCCTTTTTCGATCACGCGAATCTCTACCGCGCAGTTTCCGGTGGCGGTATCACCATTGACCTGGATGACATGGTTCTGAATGAACGGCTTGGGGCCGATGGCGCCCACCTGCTCCTTGTACAGCTTACTGAGCTCGCCCTGGCCGCGCCAGGAAGATTCGCCCATGTGGAACTCGCCATCGCTTGCGAACATATCCAGCAATGCATCGCCGTCCTGGGCCACCACTGCGTAGCAATAACGCGCGGTGAGTTCGCGAATTTCGTCCTTGTCCTCCAGAATTTGCAGACGCTGATCGAGAGTTTTCATGATGATCTCCTTGGTTTTATTGATCTGAATGTCAACGTGTTAGGATGGTGAGAGTCGTGGCGGCGGTGTCGTCGTCGATCCAGCCACCGCCGTTCTGCGCCATGCCGACTCGCGCGCCCTCCACCTGCCGGGCGCCGCAGCGTCCCCGCAGTTGATCGGCGATTTCAACGATCTGGGCGCAACCGGTGGCGCCGACGGGATGGCCCTTTGCCACCAGCCCGCCGCTGGTGTTGACCGGGATGCGGCCGCCCAGTTCGAGCTGACCATCGTGGAGCATTTGCAGCCCCGCACCGGGTCGACACAAGCCCAATTCTTCAACATAGATAAGTTCGGCGGGTGATGCCGCATCGTGGAGTTCGACGACATCGATATCCTCCGGTCCGACGCCCGCCATGGCATAGGCTTTCGCGGAAGCGCGCGCGTTGCAGCTCGCCCCACCCGGCATTCCGGACACCAGGGTGATGGTGGCGGCACGCACTGCATCCAGGCCGCGCCGGCGGGCGAAGTCGGCGGAACAGAACACCAGCACGGCAGCACCGTCACCGATGGGTGAGCACATCGCCAGCTTCAACGGCTCGACAATGGTGCGACTGGCCATAATGGCATCGAAAGACATCCCGCCCTGGAATTGCGCCTTGGGATTGAGCGAGCCGAAATGGTGGCTCTTGGCCGCGACCCGCGCGAAGTCTTCCACGGTGGCACCGGTGTGCGCCATATACTTGCGCGCCTTGCCGGCATAGATATCCATGAATCCTGAACGCCCCGGGGCACTGGCCGCGGTGAGCGGATCGTCCGAGCCGGTCTCGGCGCGCACTTCCTCCAGATCGATGGCGGCGGCCAGAGCGCGAAAGGAAACATTCTTGTCGGGGTGAGTCATTTTCTCTGCGCCAATGGCGAGGGCGACCTCGGCCTGCCCGGACGCTACCGACAACCAGGCGAGATGCGCAGCGCTGGAGGCCGAGGCGCAGGCGTTTTCGATATTGATGATTGGCTTGCCCAGCAGTCCGCTCTCGCGCAGCGCCACTTGTCCGGTAATCATCTCCTGGCCGGTCAACAGCCCCGCCGCCGCATTCCCGAAAAAAATGGTCTCCACATCGGCGGTCGTGGCTTTCGCGTCCGCCAACGCTTCGCTGAGCGCCTCGGTCACCAGACTACGGATACTGGCATCCGGGTATTTTCCGAACCGGGTCATCCCGGTGCCGCCGATCATGACTTCGCGCATGACGCTGTACCTCCAGTCTGGGACTTCCGTTATTGGAAGCGTTATCAAAACCGTGTTCAGTTATGAGATATTTTCAGTTATCGGGGTAAATGATGAATTCGAGCAGATTGCCGTCCGGATCACGGATATAGGTGCTGGTGCCCGTTGCGGTTCCACCAGCACGTCCACCCTGGCGCTCAACGGGGCCAGTAATCACCGGGGTTTCGAGTGCTTCGATCAGGCTGGCAAGCGCCACTGCACTACCGTCCCAGACAAAACAGAAATCCCCACATCCGGGGCGGGCAGCAGGTCCGCGCAGGGTGAACTCGTCCGATTGCCACAGCTTTGGCGCATGAAAGTTGATCCGGTTATCGCCGAAGCAAACCGAATACACAATGGGTGCGTAGTCTTCCGACACCCTGAAACCGAGTCGTTCGTAGAACGCCAGCATCGCCGTCATATCGTTGACCGGGATGGCTGCGTGATCAAATGCTTTTACCGTCATGGAAGCTCCTGGCCTGCTACAGGTAGATACTGCATCCGGCATTCTTGCTCGGACCGATTCCGAAGCTATCCAGGCCGCCCCTCACTTTTTGGACTGGACAGCGGGTTTTAGCCGCTATTTTTTTACCGGATAGGTTCTTTTTAGCGGATAGGCTTTTTACCAGAAATGATATGGGCATCCACCTTGACCACCAGCCCGTTGATTTCCCGCTCGCCCTCGTCGTCATGGTATTCATCACGGATTTCGTGCCAGCCCTGGGCAGTCATGGCGGCGACAATCTCGCTGGATTCGCGCAGGCGAAAACCGAAAGGCGTAAAGGGCAGCGTCGCCATGGCTGTTTTCGAGCGAATCCCGATCACCAGTCGCCCGCCTGGTTTCAACCAGCGGTAGGCCAGTTGCAGGAACTGTGTCAGATCATCGAGGAAATAAACAAAATTGGTACCGAAAACCCCATCGACCGATCCCGGTGCCAACGCGGCGGCGCGACAGTCGATATTCATGACAGTCACTGCGCAGGGGGAAATTTCGCTGAGATTGGTTCGGCATTCCCGTGCCATGTCAGGTGACAGCTCGATTGCGGTATAACGGCCACCCTCCCCCAGTTGCCGCACCAGATCCACCGACAGCCGACCATTACCCGGGCCGATCTCCACGACCGATTGACCCGTCGCGGCCGCAAGTGCAGCTATGGCGCGCTCCGCAAGACGGGCATTGGCGACATTCATGTTCGCCGCAATGGCAGTGCCCGCCTCCCCGCTGGGGTGGGCCAGTTGCGCGGCCATGGCCTGGAGTTTGGTAATCTCGGTGGGGTCGGACACTGGGTGTGGCGTTCTGATTGTTGTGGGACGATGCTAGCACGACGTCGCGCGACTGTCAGAGGGCCCTCTGCCCTGCACAAGTCCCGTGGACCGGACTTCGCAAGCGAAGTCCGATGGTTTGAGTAATGACAGCCAGTTTCGTACCCTTACCCAGTCCGGACGGTTTTATCCATGGGGAGCGATGGAAACATGCGCAACGAAGCCATACGCCACGCCGTGCTGATCCTGGCACTACTGGCGCAGCCCGCGCTGGCCGGGGAAATCAGCAAATGGAAGGACGCGAGCGGCAGAGTACATTATGGCGACACTCCGCCAGCCGATGTCGCCGCCGAGCGGTTGAGCGTCAAACCAAACGTTTACGAGAGCCAACCTATCGAGCCCCGTTCCGAACCCGCGTCGCCGCCAAAGAAAATCGTCATGTACAGCACCGTCCGCTGCGGTTACTGCCGCAAGGCGCGCGCGTATTTCAAAGCCAACGGGATCGCCTTCACCGATTACGACGTCGAGACCAGCGCCAAAGGCAAGCAGGACTATCGGCGCATGGGCGCGCGCGGCGTTCCCGTTATCCTTGTCGGCGACAAACGCATGGATGGCTTCTCCGAGAGCAGCTTCGCCAACCTGTACGCCGGAGGTCAGTAGCGCAACGCTGACGTGGCCAAAGACGCCTCGGGCTTGGCGGCATCAATCAAAAATCGGCGTGATATCTTTCCACAGAGCAAATGACCATCACGGAGTCCGCAATGAGAAATAAAACCTGTCTCGTGACTGGCGCCAATTCCGGCATCGGCCTGGAAACTGCTCGCGGGCTTGCCCGGCTCGACGCGCGAGTGGTAATGGTCTGCCGCGATCAGAAAAAAGGCGAGGCGGCCCGGCGCGACATCATGGCCACCACCGGGAACGGCAAGGTCGACCTGTTGATTGCCGATCTGGCGTCGCTCAAGTCAGTACGTAAACTCGCTGAGCAGGTAAACGCCAATTACCCCCAGCTACATGTGCTTATCCACAATGCCGGACTGATGTCGAAACATCGGGAAGTGTCGGCGGATGGGTTCGAGATGCAGTTCGCGGTGCATCATCTGGCGGTGTTCCTGCTCACCGATCTACTGCTCGATCTACTGAAAAAAAGTGCGCCGGCGCGGATCATCAGTGTGTCTTCGATGATCCACAAGCTCGGCAAGATCAATTTCGACGATCTGCAAGCTGAGCGCAAATTTGGCGCCTACCGTACCTACGGCCAGTCAAAGCTTGCCATGATCCTCTATACCCATGAACTCGCCGCCCGCTTGCGCGGCACCGGCGTAACCGTAAACGCGCTCCATCCAGGCGCGGTCGCCACCAATATCGGTATGCCTGACTGGCTCAATCTGTTTCTGGCAACACCGGAACAAGGCGCGCGCACTACGCTGTATCTGGCAACCTCACCCGAAGTCGAGCGCGTGACCGGCAAATACTTCGTCAACAGCAAGGAAGCCAAATCATCGCGGGCATCGCACGACCGCGACGTTGGCGGACGCTTGTGGTTGGTCTCCGAACAGCTGATTGCCAGTGTCAGCTGAGCCCTGCTTACAACCATCATTGCCCGCCATGCGCCCGGATCGCACCTGCGGTCGGGTAGCCTTTTTTGTCGCTCCGCTGGCCATATCACCTACTTATCGGGTTTAATCCGCGCCCCACTGTCCGCTGATCGACATAGCAGGCTGCGGATGGAACGCGGATCACTCGCTATTTTGTGCCGAAAGACTCCGATTGATCGTTGCAGGACGATTTGAATCACCCGGTTTCCGTGCAAGGCTCGGCGCTCACCCTGAGTGAAATCCGTTACTTATCGCCCGTTCTGGTCTGCCGGAATACTCTTGGGAGTATTCTGCGCACACCAGCGACGCGCTCTTTGCCAGCGGACTACGGATACCCGAAATCATGAACACCGAAACCACCGCCGAACCGATCGTCGAGCCAACGTTCGCCGACCTGAATTTACCCGCCACCTTGCTCGCTGCGATCAACGAGCTTGGTTACGAAACCCCCTCCCCGATCCAGGCGCGCATCATTCCGCACCTGCTGGCCGGGAGCGACGTGCTTGGCCAGGCACAAACCGGCACCGGCAAGACCGCCGCCTTCGCGCTGCCATTACTGGCGCGCATCGATACCTCGCGGCCCCAGGTACAGATACTCGTGCTTGCGCCAACGCGCGAGCTGGCACAGCAGGTCGCCGAAGCCTTCACTCGCTACGGCGCCCATCTGCCCGGTCTGCGGGTGCTGGCTGTATACGGCGGTCAGGGCTTTGGCGAGCAGCTCAAGGCCCTGCGGCGCGGCACTCAGGTGGTAGTGGGTACACCGGGGCGGATCATGGACCATATGCGCCGCAGCACCCTCGATTTGTCCGGACTGTCGGCACTGGTGCTGGATGAAGCCGACGAAATGTTGCGCATGGGCTTTATCGACGACGTTGAATGGATCCTCTCGGAATCCCCGCCGACCCGCCAGTTGGCGTTGTTCTCGGCGACCATGCCCGCCCCGATCAAGCGCATCGCGCAAAAGCACCTGAAAAACCCGCAGGAAGTATCGATCAAGGTACGCACCACCACCGCCGAGACCATCCGCCAGCGCTACTGGCGCGTGGGCGGAGTCACCAAGCGCGAAGCGCTGGCACGCATTCTGGAGACCACACCCCACGAAGGCGTGCTGATATTCGTGCGCACCAAGATCGAAACCCAGCA
This sequence comes from Gammaproteobacteria bacterium, assembly GCA_046566625.1. Classification (GTDB taxonomy): domain Bacteria; phylum Pseudomonadota; class Gammaproteobacteria; order Pseudomonadales; family Porticoccaceae; genus JAGPUQ01. The sequence goes on along the minus strand of JBKHWK010000013.1, from coordinate 10,540 downwards.
AATCGCCGACTACCTGTGCGCGCAAGGCCACGCGGCGGCGCCGCTATCCGGCGACATCGCCCAGGCGCAGCGCGAGCAGACCGTGAACCGCCTGAAATCCGGCCAGCTCGATCTGGTGGTTGCGACCGATGTGGCCGCCCGTGGGCTGGATGTGGAGCGCATCAGCCACGTCATCAACTACGACATCCCCTACGATACCGAAGCCTATGTGCACCGCATCGGCCGCACCGGTCGTGCCGGACGCAGCGGCGAGGCGATCCTGTTCGTGGCCCCGCGCGAGGCGCGCATGCTCCAGGCCATCGAGCGCGCCACCCGCCAGCGTATCGAGGAAATGCCCTTGCCCGGCGTGGACGCGGTCAACGCCCGGCGCATCGAGCGCTTCCGCGCGCGCCTCGACGCGGTATTCGCCGATAGCGACAACGCCGATAGTCTGGCGCTGTACCAGCGCGTGCTGGAGGAATATCAGGAGCAGAACGCGCTGGCGCCCCAAGCCATCGGCGCAGCCCTCACCCTACTCTTGCACGGCGGCGAACCCCTGCTGCTCCGGCCTGACCGCGAGCCGCCGAGGCCCAGGAAAACCCGTCCCGATGAGCCCTTCTCAGGGTCCGAGCAGGACTCCGAGCGCCGGCCCTCCCGGTCGCGAAATCCCGAACAAAGCGCGCAGTGGACCGGTGCGGAACCCGAGCTCGAGTCCTACCGTGTCGAAGTTGGCCACGCGCTGGGTATCAAGGCGGGCAATCTGGTGGGCGCCATCGCCAACGAGGCGAGCATCGACAGCAAGTTCATTGGCCGCATCAAGATTCACGATGATTACAGCACCGTCGATCTGCCGGTCGGGATGCCCAAGGAAATTCTGGAGTTGCTGAAGCGCGTCCGGGTCGGCGGGCAGCCTCTCAACATCAGTCGCCTGGCGGGAACCGCGACGCGGAATTCATCGCCGCGCGCGCCCCGCGAGATCACGGCCGATGGTACGGCGCGCACGGTCCGTCCCAAAGTCGACATCGCGCCACCGCCACCCGGCGATACCCGGCCCGTGGCGCGACCATCGGACGGACTCAAGGCAGGGGGAAAACCCAGGTTCGACAGCAAGCCCAAGTTCGACGGCAAACCCAAGTTCGACGGCAAACCCAAGTTCGACGGCAAACCCAAGTTCGATGGCAAACCCAAACCAGCGGGGAAAACCGCGTTCGCGGGCAAAGCCAAGGCTGCGGGAAAAGCCAAGCCGAAAACCAAAGCCACTGCTGCAGAAAAGTTTTCGAGTACGACGGGCAAAATCAGTCTGGCGGCACCTCGTAAACGCAAGCCGGACAGCGATGCCCCTCCGCAGCCCGATGACCGCTGATACGCCAATCATCCGGCGTCATTGAGGACTTTGCGTAGAGGGGGTGCAAACCCCCTCTTTCGCGATTTGCGCGCTAGCGGCGGCGTTGCCAAGCGTGCGCCTGACCCCGATTGCGGCACACCGCAGGCCGAAATTCGTCCGATTTTCTCTCGTCGTAACCCAACGGACATAGCCAATCGAGCGGGCGAAGCCCAGCTATTTGCAGCTGTCGTCTCACGGATTCTGGCTCAGCCAGTCGAGGCGCTCCCGCAGACGTCGCTGCCAGTCCGGCGTCAGGCCCGGCGTGTCGGCCAGCTGGACCAGGGCCTCCAATAGCGGTCGGCGCTCGCCCCGCAGGGCGTGAAAGCGACGCAGGCTGATCGGGCTGGGATTGCGTGCGATCCGCCGCAGGGCATCGCCGGGACTGAGCCAACCGGGCTCAAGCACGCGGAAATACCAGCCCGCCAGACCCTCGCGCTCGACGTGGGCGGCAATGCCCTCACGGCCGTGACGGGCATTGATCTTCCAGCAGGGCGTGCGCGGCTGGTTGAGCTGGATCACTGCGGCACCGAGGGCAAAGACATCGCCGATAGCGACGTCGTCATCGGTGATCCCTTCAGTGGAGAGGTTCTCGCCCAGCGCCCCAGCGACGAACTGCGTGGCGATATCTGGAAAGGCCGCCGCGAGACAGTGGTGGTTTTCAAGCGGTAGCTGATGCACCGCCTTTTCCGGCCCGCCGTGGACGCTACGATCGGCCTGGGCGTCGGTGGCCAGACCCTCGGTTCCGACCCAGACGCGATCGCGCACCGGAAGCTTGAACATGCCGGTCGGCCGGCCGTCGCCGGGCATCGGCTGGACCCGGCCGGCAAAGATCAGGGGGACACATTCCATGGTCAAAACCCGGTCGTGGGCGCGCCCAAACCGCGATGATAGCCCACACGCGAGATCGTACTGCAGCTGTTCGGCAACACCACAAGCAACCAGGCGTTTCACGCCGCACCGAACGCCGTCATTGTCCCGGGTCGGACCACGATGGCCGACTTCGGCGCCGGCTTTCTCTCCCGCCAGCCGGGCCCCGCCGCAGATCAGAGCCGAGTGCCCGCCTCCGCGGGCACGACGGTTATCCGGAGCATCTAATAACTGACGTTGACCGCGATGCTATCCAGGCTGAAATCGCGTGCCCTGGAGCTGGATACATCGATCAGTCGCACCCTGAAATTCGCGTTGGTGAAGTTGGTTGCGCTCCAGGTGCCGCCCCAGGTATCCGTCGTCGAGCCGAGCCCATAAGTCGTCAGGGTTGTTCCCAGCGTCGTGGTGCTTTTGGGCGTGGTCCAGGACTGTCCGCCGTTCCCCGAGACCTGCACACAGATCTTCGGCGAACCGAGGCTGCGGTCAGCTCTGGCTGTCAGGCGTACCTGCAGGCCCTTGATGGTTGCGCTCGTGGGAATGCTGAACCCGAAATTGTAGAAGCGGTGTTTGTCCTTGCCGACGTCCGTACAGGAGGTGCTGGTATTGGTGCCGCTATTTTTGTCTACCGCCGAGACACCGTTGGTCGAGTAGGCGTAGCCGGGGTTGAGCTCGTAACCGGTCCCGTCGCCGCCGCTGTCGCGCAGATTCGCCGTCGGCGCGCGGAAGCCGGTAGACAGTACAGTGGCTCCGGCCTGGTTGACCGTGAACGTCTGCCCGGCGATGGTCAGCGTACCGGTACGCGAACTGGTGCTCGTATTCGCGGCTACGGAATAAGCCACTGAACCATTGCCGTTGCCCGACGCCCCGGAGGTCACGGTGATCCAGCCCGAGTTGCTTATCGCGGTCCAGGCACAGCCGGCAGTTGCGGTCACGCTGACGCTTCCGACCGCGGCAGCGGCGCTGGTGGAGATGCTCGCGGGCGTCAGGGAATAGCTGCACGAACCTGCCAGGGCAGCGAGAGCGGCGTCAATTTTTATGCGCGGCTTGACGAGGCCATTACGCGCATCGGTAACCGGCACGCCCGTTGAACTCAAGGCACCGAGCCCAGCGGCAACGGAAAGGCTCGGCACTTTCTGTTTCAGCAGTGCCCAGGCGCCGGCGACATGGGGGGTTGCCATGGAGGTGCCATGCCAGGTCGCAGTGCCGCCGCCGGGAATCGATGAGGTGATCGCCGAACCGGGAGCCAGCAGATTGAGGAAGGACACCGAATTCGAATAGCAGGCGACCTGATTGACACTGGTCGCGACTCCGCCACAGGTCCATCCCGCCGTATCCCAGGTCGCACCCACGCTCACCGCGCTGGAAATACAGCCCGGCGCACTCATGCTGTCGGTATAACCATTGTTTCCCGATGCGATGACGGTGGCGATGTTCACCGCGCGCAGGTTGTCGATGGCGGTTTTGATGGCGGTAGCAGAGGCGTCGCAACTGCTCTGATCGTAGTAACGTCCGCCACCGAGACTCATGTTGGCAGCAGCAATGTTGTACGTCCCACGCAGCGCATACACACGTTCCAGCCCCAGAATCTGATCGCTGGTATAGCTCATCACGCAGGGCGAGGTGCTGCATAGGGTGGTGCTGTCGAAGCGGGAAAAGACCTGAATCGCGATCAACGCGGCATCCTTCGCCACCCCGGAATAACTGGCGCCTTTGCCCGCCGCGATACCGGCCACATGGGTGCCGTGATCGCACCCACCGGCCGGGCACGTACCCGCGTAGGGCATCGCCGCGTTGGCGGCAGTAGAGGACGTCACGCCTCCGGGACAGATCGAAGTGGCGCTATGACCAGAGTAGTTGGTCGAGTAACAGGCTTCGGAAACCACTTTGCCCGTCAGAAAGGAATGGGCTTTGTCTACACCCGTATCCAGAATCGCAACCGTCTGGCCCGCTCCGGTATAGCCGCTGGTCCACGCGGCCGTTCCCCCGACCAAGGGCACACTTTCGGCGAGCGAAGGCTCGGCCAGCTGGTCTTCCCCGATGGAGGCGATCTCGGGTAGATGGGCCAGTTGCTCAAGCTCTGAAGGATCCGCTTCAATGGCCATGAAGGGGATATTGGCAAAGCGCTTCGATTTCGCCGGAGAGCGCTTGAGTGAAGCAATTCGGTCCAGAACCGCAGACTGGGCGTTGGCAATTTCGTTGCGCTGCAGCGCTACAGTACTGGCCGACAGCAAGCCCTCAGGGGCAAAACCGACGCGCAGGCCGACGATAAGTCGCGCCACGCCCTCTTTTTTCGCTTGCTGGCGCAGGTCGTTCAGCGTTTGTATCGCGTCGGGACTGGTACTCGCCACCGGCGGAACACCCATGGGGCCACCCAGGATCACGCGGTCTGCGGCCAGCGCGTTGGTGCCGCCAAAGATCAGAGCAAATGCCGTTAGTGTCGCGAGATGGAAGCGGCCGACGCCTTTGCTCGCACGCGCGGCGCGGGGAGCGGGAAGGGAAAATACGTTTAGCGATTTCATACGACGTTCCGGTCTGCAAGTGAGTGTTCTGTTGCGGCACTTTCTGTCTCATGGGCAGAATCGCCAACATGCGAAGCGTGCCCCGAACAAGCGGGAGCAAGGCGAGATTACCAACAAACACGCCATGCCAATGCGCAGAAAGTCACATAACGAACGGCCGCGGACGGACGGTATCAACGAGGTTACGAATGGCCGGGATTGGGATTCCGGAGCACCAACCGCAACCGCAGCCCGTGGGGGCTCATGGTGAACGCCAATCGCTCGCTGACTTGATCGAGATCGCACGCGGCTTCGACGCGAAAATGGCGCGCGATCATCGCGAGCACGGTTTTCATTTCGAGCAGCGCCAGGCTGCGGCCGGGGCACAGCCGGGGGCCGGAACCGAAGGGCATGAAGGAGCGCGGATTGAACCCGCGGCGCCCGCCTTCGACCACAAGCCAGCGCTCAGGATCGAACCGCAGGGGCTGCTCGAAGGCCGTCTCGCGCAGGGCGATGGCGCGGCTCAGGATCGCCACCGGATCGCCCCGCCGCACCCGGAGTTGACCGATGGTCAGATCCCGGTTGGCTTCGAGGACGTTCAGCGGCGCCACGGGTTTGAGGCGCATGGCTTCGTTGATCACGGCATCGATATAGGGCAGCTCTCGCGTCTGCTCAAAAGACTCCAGCGCGTGATCGCCCAGTGCCGCGTCCACTTCGGCGCCCATCCGGGCCTGCACTTCGGGGTGCCGAGCCAGAAAGTACAGCGTCCAGGCCAGTGAATTTGCCGTGGTGTCTTCACCCGCCAGCAGCATGGTGAGGACGTTGTCGGCGATCTCGCGTTCGTCGAACGAGGTGTCGGTCGCGGCTGCCACCAGCAGCGACTGCAAGAGATTCTCCGGATGTTCCCGAAGTTGGGGCCGTGCGGCGAGTTGCGCGCGGGCGGCCGCGACAAAGTCCGAAATCATGGCGTAGATTTTGTGCACCGACTGCACCAGGTCGCGGTCGCCGGGCAGGCGCAGGTAGCGCCAGTAGGGAAACGGCGCCAGCAGACGGCGCTGGATGGTGGGGAAAATCTTGTCGAGGTGCTGCTGGATCACCTCGCCCTGCTGCTCCTGGGTGTTGATGTCCTGACCGAACGCCAGCGAGGCGGTGACGTCCACGGTGAAGCGCATCAGATCGGCCTGGACGTCGCGCCCGCCGGCGTCGGCGCCATCCGCCTGCCAGCGCCGCTGCAACCTCTGGGTGACGTTTACCAGGGTCGGAAAAAAAAGGCGCAGGTGTCCGGTGTCCAGGGACTGCGCGATCACCGGCCGCTGCCGGCGCCAGCGTTCGCCTTCCGCCATGAAAATCCCACGGGTACTCACGCCGAGAATGGAGACCTCTTCCAACTGGCTGCTGCGGCGGAAATCTTCGGGGCGGGCCTTCAGCACCGCGTTGGCCAGATCAGCATCGGATACCACCGCCATGGCGCGACGGCCGAAGCGGAAGGCATAGAGCGGGCCGTATTGGTCGGCCCAGCGCTCCAGGCTGAGATGAAAGGCGGTGCGCTGGATTTGATGGAGACTGCCGATCAGCGGCAGGCCGCGCGGCCCCGGCAGTTGCGCGATCGAGACGACGGGAATGGTCGGGTGCGATGCGGTCGGCGCGGACTCGGGAAGTTCAACCAGAATCTGACCGCCCTCGATCCGAACCGGAAAGCGGCGCAAGCAGATAAGGGATGCATCCAGCCGCTGTCCGCTGCGGCAATCGAAGCGCCATTGGTGGGCACGGCAGATCAGCGCACCGTCGTGGATCTCGCCTTCGGCGAGTAATGTACCCTGGTGCGGACAGCGGCCGTCGTAGGCATGTACCTCGTCTTCGGCGCGCACCAATACCAGTTCGAAACCGCAAGCACTGGCACCCAGGGGCTTGTCCGCGAGCAGCGCTGACAACTGGGCAACAGGGTGCCATTGGAAGGTGGGTACCTTGAAGCCTTGCTGATCGGATGCCGCCACGTCGATCTCCGTCGGCTGTTGCAGCGGTCAGTATCCCGGGTTGCGCTCTGCCTGAACAGCGGACTCGGCTACGCTCAGGGTGGCGCCGCGGCGAGCATCGCTTCCAGATCCGCGCGGGTCTGAGGACCGCCGAGTACGCGCATCAGCTTGCCGCTGCGATCCAGCACCAGGGTCTCCGGTAGGCCCATGGGTGGGGCCACGCCCAACGCCGGACGAGGATCGCTCAGCAGGGTCGGGAATTCGATACCGAGCCCGCGCGCTTGTGTCGCCAGCGTTTCGGCAGGGACACCATCGAAGTTGACCGACAGCACCTGGACCTGCTCGGGGTGCGCGGCGGCGAAGGCGTTGAACGTGGGGATTTCCTCGCGGCACGGCGCGCACCACTCCGCCCAATAATTGATGAACACCACCCTGCCCTTCAGCGTTGCGAAATCCAGGTTGCCGCCACCCAGCACTGGATAGCCGGTGTCGGGTCGACCGCAGGCTGCCAGCGCGAGTGTCACGACGAGCATCATTACGCGGACAAGGTTAGGTTCACGCACGCGGGGATACCGTCTCGTGTTGGTGCCGGGAGACTGCCGGATCAGCATCGAATAACTCCTCTAGAGAAAGGTCGAGATGGCTTTGCACGGCATCGCGGCTGGCGTGCAGCAGAGTTTCCAGCCGCGCCATCCAGGGTGTGGTACGCGCCCGCGCCACTGCAATCGGCGGCGCGTTACCAGGCAACAGCGCCGCCAGCTGCGCCACGGAAATCCGCGCTGGATCGCGCGCCAGAACGTAAGCGTCGTCAGCCGTCTGCGCCAGCATGTGGTGATCCAGCAGCAACGCCCGCAACCGACGCCACTGGGCATCGGTCAAGCCGGCGCGCAGGATATCGCGATCAACGACGGCGGCACCCGTGGACTGTGCTTTCACGCAGAGCTCCGTCGCCACCAGTGTCGCGAGCAGATCAGGCAGTTCATCGCGCCGCGTATCGTTGAATGTATCGAGCGCGCGCACCAACTCGGCGCCGACCAGCACGATCAGCCAGCACAGATAAATCCACAGCAGAAACAGCGGCAGCGCCGCAAAGGCGCCATACACCGTGTGGTAATTGCTGTTGGTGACAATGGCGCCGAACAAAAAGCGCGCACTGTGCAGCAACACCGTGGTGGCCAAGCCGCCGATCAGCGCCCAGCGCAGCGGTACCTGCGCGTGCGGCACCGCTGCGAACAGCAATGTGAAGGCACTCCAGCTCAACAGCGTGGGCAGATACACCAGCGCCAACCGGGAGATGCCGAGAATATCGACGTCATCCACCAACGCCTGCAACGCGACCAGGTAGGTGTGCAGCAGCAGGCCGGCGCCAAACAGCACCGGCCCCAGCGTCAGCACGGCCCAGTAACGCAGAAAATCGGCCAGACCGCGCCGATGGTCCGGCACGCCCCAGATATGGTTGAAGGTCTGCTCGATCGTGCGCAGCATGAGCAGCGCGGTAACCACCAACATCAGCCCTCCGGCTGCGCTCAGCGAGCGCGCCTGGCGCGAGAAACTGAACAGATATTCGCTCACTTCCGGATTACCCGCCGGCACCAGCGCATCCAGCAACAGCTGTTGCAGCTTGGCACCGGCGTCGCCCAGGGACGGGACCAGCGAAAATGCCGCGAAGGTCAGCGTCAGCAAGGGCACCACAGCGAACAAGGTGACGTAGGTGAGCGCGGCAGCACGGGTCTGGCAACCGTCCGCGTGGTAGCGGCGCGCCAGATGGCATACAAAGGCCCAGCCCGTCGTTGCCAGGTTCCGGATACGCTGCTGCCACTCAGTCAAACTGGTTCCGCCCACGGTCAGGGATTAGAATGCCCTTCATTCCTGCCGATGCATTCTACACAGCCCATGGTGACCATCTACCACAATCCCCGCTGCACCAAATCTCGCCAGACGCTGGAATTGCTGCGTGCACGGAACCTGGAACCGGACGTGATTCTCTACCTGGAAACGCCGCCCAATGCCGCCAAGTTGCGCGAGTTGCTGCGCAAGCTCGGCATCACGGCCCGGCAACTCGTACGCAAGGGCGAGCCCGAATACCAAAGCGCCGGACTCGACCGTACCGACTGCACCGAGGCGGAATTGATCGCGGCAATGGTGGCGCATCCCAAGCTGATCGAACGGCCCATCGTGGTCGCCGGCGAGCGCGCAGCCATCGGCCGCCCGCCCGAAAACGTCTTGGCAATCCTTTGAGCCGCGCCGCACGCGTTCGCAAAACCCTCACCACGGAGCAGCTCGGGCAACGCGTCAGAGTCGCGCGCCAGCTGACGCTGGGCAGTCTGGGGCTGCTGATCGGCGCCATCGCCGGCCGGATGCTGAGCGGCAGCACTTCCCCACTGATGTTGCTCCCTGCCCTGCTGCCGTTGCTGATTTTTGTCCCCGGTGCGTGGCGCAGCGATCCCCGCAGCCTCGCCCTGCTGTGCTTCGTGTCCCTGCTGTATTTTTGCGTCATCACCGTGCGCCTGTTTGCGCCGGACCGCACGGCTTTCGACGCGATCGCCATGATCGCCGTCGTCACCCTCTTTGTGGCGGCCATGTTGTTGACCCGCTGGCGCAAACAGCAGTTGCGCGATACCCACGCTGCCGGAGATAGTCGAAGTGAGTGACAAGAAACCTGGAATCTTGCGCCGCCTGTTACGTTTTCTCGGCAGTGCGGTGCGGGTTGTGCGCACCCTGCTCAGCACCGTGCTCCTGCTGGTCTTCATCGCGGTGCTGGCCAGCCTGTTTGGCCATGACCTTAAGCCCTTGCCAGAGCATGCGCTGCTGCGCATTGCGCCGACGGGAACACTGGTCGAACAGCGCTCCTATGCGGACCCCCGCGAACTGCTGGGACCGGGTGGTGGACCCGCGCCCGAAACCCGCGTCGCGGACCTGGTGGAAGCCATCGGCGCCGCCTCGACGGACGCGCGCATCGCCGGCATCGTTCTGGAACTAAACGAGCTGGCGGGTGGCGGCATCGACAAGCTGGACACCCTGGGCCAGGCGCTGCTCGCCTTCCGGAACAGCGGCAAGCCCGTAATCGCGGTTGGCGACGCCTACACTCAGCCACAGTATTATCTGGCCAGCTTCGCGGATGAAATCCATCTCAATCCCTTCGGCAACGTGCTGCTCACGGGCCTCGGGAGCTACCACCTGTATTTCAAGGAAGCGCTCGCCAAGCTGCGCATAAATTTTCATGTGTTTCGGGTCGGCACCTACAAGGATGCGGTGGAGCCCTTCATCGGCACCGGGATGTCGGACGCCTCGCGCGAGCACACCTCCGCCTGGCTGACCGAACTCTGGCGCGAGATCACCAGCGGGATCGAGACCCGCCGCCACCTTGCGGCAGGGGCCGTGGACGACTATGTGAATCAGGCGGATATCAAGCTCGCCGCGGCCCAGGGCGATGGTTCACAGCTTGCCCTGCAATCCGGTCTCATCGATCACATCAGCACCCGCCCGGAACTGCTGGCCCGGCTGCGCGGCCTCGCCGGCGACGGCGACGAAGAACGCGATTACGGCTATGTCGACCTGCGCGAATATCTGGTCCATGTGAAGCTGAGCAAACCCGCTGCCGCCGAACAACCGAAAATCGGCGTGCTGGTTGCCAGCGGGGTGATGTACGACGGCGACCAGCACGCTGGCGCTATTGGCGGCGACAGCCTGGCCCGGCTGATTCGCCAGACGCGCGAAAAAGCCGTCGTCAAGGCGTTGGTACTGCGTGTCGACAGCCCCGGCGGCAGTGCCTTTGCCGCCGATCTGATTCGCCAGGAACTCCTCGCCACCCAGGCGGCCTGAATCCCGGTGGTGGTCTC
>JBKHWK010000012.1:0-32585 GCA_046566625.1 Gammaproteobacteria bacterium | reverse complement strand
CGAAAGGACGCGCCAGAGCACACCCGTTTGGCGCATGAAATCAAGGCTGCCCAACAAGGCGCTTCAGCCGACGGCAGAATGCGCTGACTGCGGGAAGACGGTCCATTTCGTGAGGACAGCACCAGACGGTACTGGGATTCACGTTGAGAAGTGAGAGCGGATTACCATTCCCGCAGACTTCATACAGAAGTCGCTCGACTTTGCCCCCTGAGCCTGCCCGCTGAGCCTGCTCGCAGAGCTTGCCCGCGGAGTTGCGATACCGCCACGCCACGCCTATCATTTACCGAACGTTCGTTTAGCCAGGAATTGTCATGGCGTCCGGCCCCGTAGCGGATGAGAGCAAGGCACGCACCCAGATTCTGGATCAGACCATTCACCTGTTCGCGGCGGCGGGGTTCGCGGGCGTATCCATGCGCCAGGTGGCCGAGCACGTCGGGGTGACGCCGGCGGCCCTGTACCATCATTTCGCGGACAAGGAGCAGTTGTATCTCGCCACGGTGAAATACGCGTTCCGGGCCAAGACCGCGGGGGCCAAGAAGATCGTCGCCGTGGCCAGCGACCCGTTTGTGAGCCTGGAGGCGTTCTTGCTGTGGTTTGCGCAGACCCTGGCGCGGGAAGGCAATTTCCGCAAGTTGTTGCAGTGGGTGTTTCTGGACGCCGATCCGGTCCGCACCCGCCAACTGGTGCAGGAGACCTTCAGCGAGCTGTTTGCCGCGATCCAGCAGCTCGCGGATTCCTTCAAATCCCGCTACGACCCCCATCTGCTGTCGATCTCGATCATCGGCCTCGTGGCCTTCCACTATCAGACCCAGGACGCGCGCAAGCTGCTGCCGGGCAACCGGGTGAGCCACGACAAACCGGCCACGGTGGCACGCCACGTCGCGGACCTGCTGCGCCACGGTCTGGGAGCGCCGGCCTGATGCGCGGTTCAAACCTGCACAGGCTGACTGGATGGCCGGTGCTGATCGCGCTGGCCATGACGTTGACGATGACGCTGGCGGGGTGCTCCGGCGATACCCCAGTGCCCGCGCCGGAAACTTCGGTGCGGTTGCCGGTGATCACGCTCACTACGACAACGCAGCCGCGGGAGTATGCGGTGGCCGGAAATGTGGTCTCGGACCGGCGCATCGAGATTGCTTCCAAGATCAGCGGCTACATCCGCAGTATCGCCGTCGCCGAGGGCGATCAGGTCGCGGCCGGCGACCTGCTGGTGCAGATCGACGACAGCCAGATCGTCGCCACCATCACTCAGGCCCAGGTCGGAGTCGACGCGGCACAGGCTGTGCTGGCGGATGCGACAGCGGATCTGGCGCGCTACGAGGCGCTTCTGGCTCAGAACAGCATCGCCGAAGCCCCGGTACGCAAAGCCCGTCTGCAACGGGATGCCGCGACCGGCCAGCTGCGCGCGGCGCGCGCCGCGCTGGAGCAGGCCAGCGCGCAGCAACAGTACACGCGCATCACCAGCCCGGTGGATGCCGTGGTGATTGCACGCCAGCACCGCAGCGGCGACCTGGTCGCGCCCGGACTGCCACTGCTGACCCTCGAATCACCCACGGGCTTGCTGCTCGAAGCCTGGGTCGCGGAGGAATGGCTGAGCGCGCTGACACCGGGCGCACCGGTAGGCGTGAGCATCGACGGCATCGCCGCGCCCTTGCCGGGAAGGCTCGCCCGCATCGTGCCCTCCGGTGATCCGGTATCGCGGCGCTTTGCGGTGAAAATCGCGTTGCCCGAGACGCCTGGCCTCGCGCCCGGGCTGTTTGGCCGCGCGCACTTCCAGCTCGGCGACGAAACCCTGCTCGCGGTGCCGCGTGCGGCGCTGGTGGAGCGCGGCGGACTCACGGGCGTGTTCGTGGTCGACGCCGAGCAGCACGCGCGGTTCCGCTGGCTGCGCACCCGCCGCGAATGGCCGGACCGGGTGGAAGTCACCGCCGGGATCGCGCCCGGCGAACGCATCATCGCGCACGGCGCGCCCCGGCTGCCGGAAGGCACGCGCATCGATCCGGAAGTCGCGCCCGGTGAGTGATTCCGGATTCAACGCCGCGGGCTGGCTGACGCGGGTCTTCGTCACCTCGCGCATCACCCCGGTGATCATCCTCGCCTGTCTGCTGCTCGGAGTGGTGGCGATCCTCAATACGCCGCGCGAGGAAAACCCCCAGATCGTGGTACCGGCCGCCGACATCATCGTGCAACTGCCGGGCGCCACGCCGCTGGAAATGGAAACCCTCGTCATCCGCCCGCTCGAAAATATCATCAAACAGATCGCGGGCATCGATCACACCTACGCGGCCGCGATGGATTCGGTGGCGATTCTGAACGTGCAATTCGAAGTCGGTCAGGACAAGGAAAAATCCCTGGTCAAACTCTACGACCACATTTTGCAATCGCGCGAACTACTTCCTGCCGACACCAGTACGCCCCTGGTGAAAAGTGTCGATGTGGACGACGTGCCCATAGTCACGGTCACGCTGGCCTCGTCGCAGTACGACGATTACGCCCTCCGACGTATCGCCGAGCGCATGACCGATCAGTTGCGCAGCCTGCGCCCGGTAGCCCACGCCTATGTGCGCGGCGGCCGTGACCGCGAAGTGCGCATCGAACCGGATCTGGCGCGACTCGACGCCTACGGAATCCCGCTGGCGCAATTGCAGCAGGCCATCGCGCTCGCCAACATACGGGTTCCGCTCGGGACTCGGGTCACCGGCCAACGCCAGGTTGAAACCACTCTGAACGATCGGCTGTTCCAGGTTGGGGAGCTCGAACAGGTGGTCGTGGGCAGTCAGAACCAGCGCTTGGTGTATCTGTCCGACGTTGCCTCGGTGGGCGACGGCCCCCCGCCCGAGCGCACCAGTCTGAGCCGCTTTGCCTACGGCCCCGCCGACCCGGCGTTCGGCCGCGATGCCGACCCGGAACTGGCGGCGGTGACGCTGGCGGTGGCGAAACGGGCCAACACCAACGCCGTCGCCATGGCGAATGAAGTGCTCGCCCGCATCGACGCCATGGGGCCCACCTTCGTCCCGTCCGGGATCGATCTCATCGTCACCCGCAACGACGGCGCCAAGGCCAACGAGGCCGTGAACCGTTTGCTGGAAGAGTTTGGTATCGCTCTGTTGTGCGTCCTCATCGTCACCATTTTTTTTCTCGGCTGGCGTTCCGCGCTGGTGGTGGCAATGGCGGTGCCCATCACGGTAGCGCTCACCCTGGGCGCGGACTACCTGTTCGGACCCACCATCAACCGTGTCACCCTGTTCGCTCTGATTCTGTCGCTCGGTATGCTGGTGGACGATGCCATGGTGGTGGTGGAAAACATCCACCGCCATTTCCATCACGGCGGCAACGGCAACCGGCGCGAGCTTGCGATCCAGGCCACCAACGAAATCGGCAATGCCACCAGCCTGGCCACGTTCGCGGTCATCCTCGGCTTTTCCTCGATGCTGGTTGCCCTCGGCGGCATGGTCGGGCAATACTTTTACCCGGTGGCATTCAATGTGCCGATCGCCATGTTCGCGTCCCTGCTGGTGGCCTATATCGTCACGCCCTGGGCGGCCCACCGTTGGCTAGCCGGCGCCTCGCTGGCCCCGGTCCAGAAGCAGTCACGGCTCACGCGCCTGTACCGGCGCTGGCTCACGCCCCTGCTGGTGCGCCCGAAGGCGCGGCGCTACCTCTACCTGGCCGTGATCGGCGCCATCATCCTCGCCTGCCTGCAACCCACCTGGCAGTTCCTGAGGCCAAGCGGTGTCGGCGGGCCGGTGTCTCCGCTGGGCGTCGATCTGGCGATGCTGCTCAAGGACAACAAAAATACCTTCAACATCACCATCGACATGCCCGAGGACGCCCCGCTCGAAGCCACCGACCAGGTAGCGCGCGACGTCGGCGACCTGCTGCGCCGACAACCGGAAGTCCTCAACTACCAGACCTGGGTCGGCCAGTCCGGCGTGGTCGATTTCAACGGCCTGCTGCGTGGTGCGAGCAACAAGGTCGGCGCGCATATCGCCGAGATACGGGTCAATCTGACACCCAAGACACAGCGCGACATCAGCTCCATGGATCTGGTGTTGGGTCTGCGCGACGATGTCACTGCCATTCAAGAGCGCTACCCAGGCACGCTGATCCGCCTAGTGGAAGATCCGCCCGGCCCGCCGATGCGGGCCAGCGTGTTGGCGGAAATCTACGGCCGCAATCTCGGCGTCATGGATGCGATCGCCACCCAGGTCGCAACGACCTTCCGCGAGACGCATGACATGGTCGAGGTCGACACTTCCTCACATGCGCCGATGCCGGCCCGGATTCTCAGCGTGGACCGCGAAAAGGCCGCGCTCGCCGGCATCAGTCCGACCGCCGTGGCCGAGGAGTTGCACCGGTTGCTGCGCGGCACGACGATCGGCCGGCTTTATGCTCCGGATGAAAGACATCCGATTTCGATTCGCCTCGCCCTGCCGCAGGCGCGCGAGCTCAATCCCGAAGATCTGACCACCGCGCTCATAACCAACGCCGCGGGACAGAAGATTCCACTGTCGAGCCTCACCTCGGTGGCACAGGGTTTCGCTGCACAGCCGATCCTCCACAAGGACTATGAGCGCGTCGTCTATGTGACGGGAGAAGTCGCGCGCGGCACTCCCATCTTCGCCGTGCTGCACCTCGACCGCGTGCTTGACGGTCTGGCAACGCCCGATGGCCAGCAGCTGGTCACCGGCAATCTGGGGCTCAACCGGACCGACGCCAACACCATCACCGGCTATCACCTGCTGTGGGACGGCGAAATGCGTCTTACGCTGGATGCCTTCCGCGATCTGGCCAATGCGCTCGGTCTGGCGCTGCTGTTCATTTACATTCTGCTGGTCGCCTACTACCAGTCGTTCCGCATTCCGCTGGTGGCGATGGCCGCCATCCCGCTGGGCCTGATCGGCGTATTCCCCGGCCACTGGCTACTGGGTCAGACCTTCACCTCCACATCCATGATCGGCGTGATCGCGTTGGCCGGAATCGTGGTGCGCAATTCGCTGCTCATCATCGATTTCGTGCGCGACCACCTGAAACAAGGCGTCGCATTGCGCGAGGCGGTGCTGGAAGCGACTCTGCTGCGGGTGCGCCCGATTCTGCTCACCGCGCTCGCCACCGTGCTCGGCAGCGCGGTAATGATCCGGGATCCGATTTTTGGTGGGCTCGCGATTTCGCTGATCTTCGGTACGCTGGTGTCGACCTTTCTCACCATCGTTGTGGTCCCGGTGCTGTTCCATCAGATGCTCGAACGCGAGTACCGCACTCGCGGGGAGACAGTCGCTTGAAACCGCTCGCGCTCGTGATCGCTCTGGCGCTCCTGTGCCGGCCCGGAACCGGCCTTGCGCTGGAGACCCTGGACGATGCCTGGCGGATCGCGCTGGCCGACAACCATCACCTGCAAGCCGTCGTGGAACAGCAGCGCGCGGCCGCTCAGGGCGTGGCGCAGGCCGAGGCGACGCGCCTGCCGCAGGTCACCTTGAGCGCCAACTACATGCGCCTCGATAATCCACCGACGATTCAGGGCAAGCTTGCCGGCCAGGATTTCCGTTTCGGTTACTGGGAGCGGAGCGCGCTTTATTACAGTGCCTATTCGACGCTGCCGCTCTATACCAGCGGCCGCATTCCCGCCGTCATCGCCGCCGCTCGGGCTGGCGAAAACGCCGCGCAGCGCGACACCGAGAGTGAAACCCAGGAACTGAAAATGGCCGTGGCGGCGGCCTTGGTGGATGTACTGCGCGCCGAACACGGTATTGATCTGGCGGAGAGCCACCTGGCGAGTCTCACCAAGCATGAGCGCGATGTCGGCAATCTCAAACGCCAGGGTCTGGTGGCGAACACCGATGTACTGGCGGCGGCGGTATCCATCGCGGACGCGCGCCAGCAACTCACCACGGCGCGTAATCGCCACGACCTGGCGAGCGCTGCCTACAACCGCCTGCTTGCCAGGCCGCTGGATCAGCCGGTCGCGCTCGCCGAGCCCGTGGTCGGCGTCGATGGCCGCGACCTTGCGCTGCTTACCGCCTCTGCGCTTGCGCAACGCTCCGAACTCGCCGCGCTACGCCAGCGCATCACCGCCCTCACCCGCCGCGCCGACAGCGTGCGGGCTGCGGCGCGGCCCCAGGTAGCGCTGGGCGGGGGCTACGGCCACCAGGACAACGCCAATCAGGTCAACGAATCCGTGTGGGCGGCCAACGTCGGCATGGTGTGGCAGGTCTTCGACGGCGGCGCGAGCCGCCACGCGAGCGCCGATCTGAACCACCAGGCTGCGGCGGCGCAGGCACAGCTGGACGATCTCCAGACCCTCATCGAACTGCAAGTGCGTAAGGCCTGGCTCGACTACAACGCGACCGGCGAGCGCCTGGCCGCAGCCACCAGTGCAGTGGCCCAGGGCGACGAAAACCTCACTGCGACCGGCAATCTCTACCGCGAGGGGATGGTCAGTCACTCCCAGGTACTGGACGCTGAAACTCTGCGCCTGCGGGCGTCCACCAACCGGCTTAACGCGACTTACGACCGAATGCTCGCCGGCCTGCTGTTGCAGCGTGCGCTTGGCACGTTGTAGTGCGTGAAGCTGTAGTTCGTGAAGCTGTAGTTCGTGAAGCTGTAGTTCGTGAAGCTGTAGTGGGTGAAGCCAAGCATTGATGTCGCGGGCATTGCGGACGGAGCGCCGCGCAACGCGTCGTGAAAAGCGCCCGCGTCAATCGACGGCAAGCAAACCGGGATGATCGAAACAGCGCGTGACCAGCGTAAATAAACTTCTGGCGTCCGCACTGCCCGCCAATTCCCGGATCGAATGCATGGCCAGGGTCGGCACGCCCAGATCGAGCGTCGGGACGCCGATGCGGGTCGCGGTGAGCGGCCCGATGGTGCTGCCGCAACCCATGTCGTTGCGGGCCACGAAGGTTTGCAGCGGCACATCGGTTTCCTGCGCCCACTGGCGCAGCCGTGCCGCCGTCACACTGTTGGTGGCGTAACGCTGATTGGTGTTCACCTTGAGTACCGGGCCGCGATTGAGCAGCGGTCCGTGATTGTCTTCGTGGCGGGCGGGAAAGTTGGGATGCACGCCATGGGCGTTGTCGGCGGAAATCAGCAGCGACGCCATCAGGGTGCGGGTGCGCTCGGTCGCATCCGGCACCAGGCGCGTCAGCACCGATTCCAGAAATGGGCCCTGCGCGCCGCTCGCGGAAGCACTGCCGACTTCCTCGTGATCGCTGCACACGACCAGGCGGGTTTCGTTGCCGTGCGACGCGAGCAACGCCTGCACGCCGACATAGCAACTCAGCAAATTATCGAGCCGCGCGGCGGCGATGAATTCGCCACAGAGACCGATTTGCGCCGGCGCCTGGGTATCGTACAGGCAGAGCTCGAAATCCAGCACTTCGCCCGCGGCGGCGCCGTTGGCGGCCAGCTCTTCGGCAAGCAATAACCGCAGATCGCCGGTGGACTCGCCCACCAACTGCCCGAGCAACGGCTGGATATCGGTTTCGGCGTTGATACTGCGGTTGCGATTGACCTCGCGGTCGAGGTGAATGGCGAGACTCGGAATCACCGCCAGTGGACGGCGAAAATCCACCAGGCGAGACCGCAGGCGGCCACTCGCGCTGTCGCGCACCACGACCCGCCCGGCCAGGGAAAGATCGCGGTCGAACCAGGGATTGAGCAGCGCGCCACCATAGACCTCGACGCCCAGCTGAAAATATCCGCGCCGGGTTTTTTCGGGATTGGGCCGCACCATCAGGCAGGGACTGTCGGTGTGAGCGCCCAGCACGCGGATGCCGTGGCGGCTGAGCGCTTCCGTCCCCATCACAAAGGCGATCAGCGACGAATCATTGCGGATGCTGTAGTAGCGGCCGCCGGGCTTCAGCGCCCAGTCGGCGGTTTCCGCCAATGGCTCGAATCCGGCCGCTGCCAGCAGCGTCGCGAGATTCGCGGTGGCGTGAAACGGCGTCGGCGATCGCGCCAGAAAGTCCAGCAGACCCGGATTGAATTCGCTTGCGTGCGTCATCCGTTGCTCTCCTTGCCCGCAGCGGTCGCGGTCTGCAATCGGGACAGCAGGCTCGACGTATCCCAACGCCCGCCACCGGCGGCCTGGATGTCGGCGTAGAACTGATCCACCAGCGCCGCGACGGGCAAGCGCGCGCCATTGCGGCGCGCTTCGGCGAGCAGGATGTCGAGATCCTTGCGCATCCAGTCGACCGCGAAACCGTGTGCGTATTCGCCCCGAATCATGGTGGCGTGACGGTTGTCCATTTGCCAGGACTGCGCGGCGCCCTTCGAGATCGTGTCGATGACCTTGAACGGATCCAGCCCCGCCTGTTGCGCAAAGTGGATCCCCTCGGCGAGTCCCTGAACCAGACCCGCAATGCAGATCTGATTGACCATCTTGCACAGTTGACCGCTGCCCGCCGGGCCCAGCAGCTGCGCGGCGCGGGCGTAATGGGCCAGCACCGGCGCCACGCTGGCGAAGACGTCGGCGGCACCGCCGCACATCACGGTCAGCACGCCTTTTTCAGCGCCGAGCTGACCACCGCTCACCGGGGCATCGAGAAAACCGAGATTCAAATCGCGACAACGGCTATCGAGTTCGCGCGCAAGTGCCGCGGACGCCGTGGTGTGATCGACAAAGATCGCGCCTGCATTCATGGCGGCGAGCGCGCCATTTTTACCCAGCGCAATTTCCCGTACATCATCGTCACGGCCGACGCAGGCAAACACCACCTGGGCGTTGGCGGCGGCTTCGGCAGGAGTGGCCGCGACGAGTCCCTGATAGCGCTCGGCCCATTGGCGTGAACGTAAGGAGGTGCGGTTGTAGACCGTGACCTCAAGCCCCGCAGTGCGCAGATGGCCCGCCATGGGAAAGCCCATGACACCGAGACCAATAAAGGCCACCCGTTCGATGTTCATGCGACGCTCCAGCGACAGGTCGATGCACTGCAACAAAGTTGTCCGTCGAGGCACCCCGGTCGCATCGGTCTAGCCTCCTCGGACACCCATCTCACCCGGTTCGCTCCGGGCGCTGCCGCTTCTGCCAGTGGTCAGCGCGCAAATACTGGGGTTCCAGGGCTTCCGGCGCCAGCGTCGCGCCGGCACGCAGCGCGGCGAGCGCCAGAGGAATCATGTCCCGGGCCTGGGGCACCGCCTCGATATCATAGTGCGCGGGCTGCAACGGAAACTGCGAGGCAAATTTCCAGCCGTCGCCCAGACCGATACACCGCGACCCACTCGATAGCTCAGCGCCCGCTGTTACCGCGTGCGGCGCATCGACCCGATCCGGCCGCACCGCGACCACCAGTTCCCCGGCAACCCGATAAACGCCCCAGTACACTTCATTCATGCGGGCATCGAGCACTGCCACCGCGACATCATCGGGCATCAATTTCCGACTGCGAATCGCACCCTGAGCCAGGGTCGCCAGCGATGACAAGGGTACTACCGGCAAGTCAGCGCCATAGGCCAGCCCTTGCGCCACACCGATACCGATGCGCAGCCCCGTAAACGATCCCGGACCAGTCGTCACCGCGATGGCATCGAGACGGCGCAGCGCCAGGCCTGCATCGATCAGCAAGCGGTCAATTGCCGGCAGCAGATGCCGGGTGTGTCCGCGCGGTTCCGAAACCACGATTTCGCTGATCTCGCGATCGTGCACGAGTGCGACCGAACACAGATTGGCCGAAGTCTCGATGGCGAGCAGCGTGGTCATGACAGGACACCGGAGGGCTGCTTCCTCCCGGAAGCCACGGCGACAGAGTTCGGATTACCCGCCACCGAAGGGTTGCGCGCCCGGGTCGGTCGGGGAAAAACCCCGACCGACCTCGGTTTCAGCGGTGAAGTCGGTCGTCGGATCAGGCCGGCTTCACGACGGCGACCTGCGGAGCGACTGTCGTCTTTTTAGCCCGTCGCACCTTGGGTGCCGCCTTGGCTTTCGGAGCGGCTTTAGCTTTCGGCGCTGCTTTGGCTTTAGCTGCGACTTTAGCTTTCGGCGCTGCCTTGGCTTTGGGGGCTGCCTTGGCTTTAGCGGCTTTCTTTACTTTGACGGCGGGCTTGGCCTTGGCTGCCACCTTGGCCTTTGCCGCAGGTTTCGCCTTGGCTGCACGCTTGGCCGGTGCCGGCGCGCCCTTCTTGGCAGTGGTCGCTTTTTGCGCAGATTTCATCGCGGACACCGCCAGCTTCACTGCGCCCTTGATGCGCCGTGCCGCCTTGGTTTCGGAGGCCTTGAGCTTGCGGGCATCCGCTGCACGACGTCGCTTGAGCCAACGCTCTTCATATTTCTTCAGGGCATTGGCGAGATCGCCACTCCGACGTTTTTCGATGGTTTTGCGCACGCTGTCGACACGGGCACGGGCGCTCTGCTCGACCACTGTCTTGCGCATCTCGACCTTGGCCAGACGCTGCGCAACCAGCGCAACCCGGGCTTTTTCCTTGATCTGCGTCAGCGCCTTCTGTTCGGCCCGGACTTTATCCCGCGCTTTCACTAGAGCTGCCTTGGCGGCCTTGGTGCTTCCCTTGCCCGCTTTGGCGCGCAGGGCTTTCACCTGGGCACGCGCGGCGGCAAGTTTCGCCCCATGCTGGGCAATCACTTTTCTGGCTGCCGCTAGGGCAGCATCAGCCTGCTTCAATTTGGATGTGGCATCCACTCGAGTCGAAACCATTCGGCATCTCCTGACAAATAATGAAGAAACGTTGTTTTTGTTGTCGACAGGCACTCGCTAACGATTCTAGCCAAGCGAATTTTTACTGTCCACAAACCACCAAGGGAAAACCGCCACCACTTCCCACTCGATCATTCTGCCATATTCAAGCAGAGTTTTCGTTCAATCAACATTTTGAGTGCGGCGACGTGCAACTCGGAGTCGTTCAGGCACGGAATCAGCGCGAGTCGTTCGCCTCCCGCTGCGCGAAACAGTTCGCCACTTTCCTCGGTGATCTCCGCCAGGGTTTCGAGACAATCTGTCGCAAAAGCGGGACAGATAACATCCACCGACGTTATTCCCGATCCGGCCAGCATTCGCAAAGTATCGGCCGTATAAGGCTGCAACCACTGTTGCCGGCCGAATCGCGATTGATACGCCATGATCCAGTCCGCATCGGCCAATTCCAGCGCCTCAGCCAGCGCCAGCGCGGTCGCGCGGCACTCGATCGGATAGGGATCGCCGCGTTCGGCACACACCTGGGGAATGCCATGAAAGGATATCAACAGCCGCTGCGCACGACCCTGGCGTTCCCAGTGATCACGCACGCTCGCCGCGAGCGCGGCAATATAAGGCGGGAAAGTCGGATAGCTCTTCACCACCCGAATATCGGGAATGTCGCGTGAGTTTTGTACCAAGCGTGCAACCACATCGTAGACCGCTCCGGTAGAGGTCGCGGAGTACTGCGGAAACAGCGGGATGACCAAGATCTCCCGCGCACCGGCGGCGCGCAGAGAGGCAACTTGCGCAGCGATGGATGGACCACCATAGGTCATCGCCGAGGTCACCAGAACCTGCGGTGCATTGGCTCGCTGCGGGAAACATTGGGCGACGGCAGCTGCCAGCCTTTCGGTGTAGACCCGCAATGGCGAGCCTTCCGGCATCCAGATGGACTCATAGGTGCGCGCCACGCGCGCCGCGCGCAGCGGGATGACGAGACCGTTGAGAATGCACCACCAGAGCGGGCGCGGCAGCTCCACTACACGGGAATCGAGCAGGAATTCGCGCAGAAACCGCGCTACGCCACGCCGCGTCGGTGTCTGTGGCGAGCCCAGATTGACGAGCAGAACCCCGTAGACATCGGCGGGCATGGTCGGGACAGTCCGCGAAACGTCAATCGCCCCGCAAGGCCTCGACCAACCGCTCTTGCACCTCAGCCAGCGATCCCACGCCATCGACACGGCGGTAGCGGGTGATTCCCGGATGGTTGGCGATGTAATCCTGGTAGAAGGCGACCAACGGTTCGGTTTGCTCGTGATAGACCCGCAGGCGATTGCGTACGGTGTCTTCACGATCATCGGCGCGCTGCACCAGCGGCTCGCCGGTGGCGTCATCGAGGCCTTCGCGTTGGGGCGGATTGTGTTTCAGATGGTAGACGCGACCGGACGCTTCGTGAACGCGCCGACCGCTCAGGCGCTCAACAATGGCCGCATCGTCGACATGAATCTCGACAACACGGTCGATCTGGATACCGGCATCCGCCACCGCCTGCGCCTGGGGAATGGTGCGCGGAAAGCCATCGAACAGAAAGCCTTCCCGACAATCCGGTGCGGCAATGCGCTCTTTCACCAAATCGATGATGAGGGTGTCCGGGACCAAGCCCCCCGCGGCCATGATGTCCTTCGCTTTCAGACCCAGCGGGCTGCCGGCTTTTACGGCGGCGCGCAGCATGTCACCGGTGGAAATCTGTGGCACGCCGTAGCTGCGGGAGATGAATTCTGCCTGGGTTCCCTTCCCTGCGCCCGGCGGTCCCAACAGGATAATTCGCATAGATATCTCCTCGGCTCCGGCGCCACGCACCGTTGCGCAACGCGAGAAAACGGGCACCTTACACAGATTCCCGAACTGCCTCAACATTGGGGCTATGTACTTGCCGCACGCACTTTCAGTTTTTCGCCGCGCTTTCCGGCGCGTCGCGTTCGGTTTGCTTCACTGCTTGCCACAGCGCCTCTTTCTCGTCTGCGCCAAGGGCGCGAAAGGCATCGGCATCGCCGTCCATGCGCGCCACCATCTGCTCGAAACGGCGTTCGAACTTGCGATTGGCGCCGCGCAACGCGGCCTCGCTATCGATGCCGAGGTGACGCGCTAGATTGACACAGGCGAACAGCAGATCGCCGATTTCCTCGGTGATATCCGCCCTCACACCGGTGGCCACTGCGGCTTCCACTTCGGCGAGTTCCTCGCGGATCTTCGCAGGCACCGGGGCCGCATCCGGCCAATCGAAGCCCAGATGCGCGGCGCGCTTTTGCACTTTCGCAGAACGCATCAGTGCCGATAGCGTCGTCGGTATTTCGCCCAGCGGCCCGCTGCTGCCGCGCGCGGCGCGTTCACGCTCCTTGATGCTTTCCCAGAGCTGTTTGACGCCGCGCGTCTCCGGCACCGGCTCATGCGCGCCACGCCGGCTCGCCAGGGTACCGGCGGGAAACACATGGGGATGACGCGCCACCAGTTTGGCCACCAGGCCATCGACTATCGCGGCAAAATCGAACAGCCCACGTTCGCTGCCGAGCTGCGCGTAAAACACCACCTGAAACAGCAGATCGCCCAGCTCTTCGCGCAGGTGCGGATAGTCGTCGCGCTCGATGGCGTCGATCACCTCGCACACTTCTTCCAGCGTGCAGGGCGCGATGGAACGGAAGTCCTGGGCGCGGTCCCAGGGGCAGCCGGTATCGGGGTCGCGCAATCTCGCCATGAGGTGTAGCAAGTCCGCGACGTTGTGCGCGTTGGGCATCGTGGTTCTCCGGGCGCGGTCAGTCGGTGACGCGACTGACGTCGATGACATTCGGCAATTGTTCGAGCCGGCCGATCAGCTCGCGCAGGGAATCCATCCCCGACACTTCAAAACTCACTTCGATGCTGGCAATGCCGTCCCGCGTGTCGCCGCTATGCAGCGTCAGGATGAACAGGCGGGCATCATCGAGCATAGCGGTGACATCGCGCAGCAGGCCGGCACGATCATAGGCGCTGATGCGCAACTTGATTTCGTAGGCTGTGGTCGGGATCGCACCCCAGCTGACTTGCAGCACTCGGCGTGGCTGGGTCGCCTGGAGGTGCAGTAGATTGCCGCAGTCGGCGCGATGAATGGTGACGCCGCGTCCATGGGTGAGATACCCGGCAATTTCGTTGCCCGGCGTCGGCATGCAGCAGTGCGCGGTGCGGGTCAGCAGATCGCCGACGCCGTAGATATAGAACTCGGATTCAGCAAAACGCTGTGCGGAACGCCGAACGGCGGGCCGGGGTGTGGCACGATCGCGGTCGCGCTGGCGCTCGGCGAGCACCCGCCGCACCACCTGATCGAGGCGGATGGTGCCTGCCCCGATAGCTTCGTGAAGCGCATTGGCATCCTGCCGGTTGAAGGTTCGCGCCAGGGCATCCACGTCGGTGTCGGCAAAGCCGAGCTGACGCAATTCGCGCTGCAACAGACTCTGTCCGGCCGCCAGATTGTCGCCCTGGTCGCGCTCGCGAAACCACTGCCGGACCTTGGCGCGCGCCCGCGCCGTGGTGAGATAGCCCTGGGCGCGCACCAGCCAGTCGCGGCTCGGTGCCGGGTGCCGCCCGGTGATGATCTCGACCTGGACCCCGGTTTCCAACGGCCTGTTGAGAGGATAAATGGCGCCGTTGACCCGCGCACCGCGGCAGCGATGCCCGATGTCGGTGTGGATGCGATACGCAAAATCCAGCGGTGTCGCCTGATGGGGCAGATCGACCACATGACCTTCCGGGGTAAACACATAAATCCGTTCCGGCGCCTGATCGACGCGCAGATAATCCTCGATCGCTTCGCCGCCCAGTTCCTCCTGCCATTCGAGCACCTGGCGCAACCACGCGATGCGCTCCTCGTAATCCGCGCCGGCGGTGTTGGTGCCGTCCTTGTAGCGCCAGTGGGAACAAAATCCCAGCTCAGCCTCCTCGTGCATCGCGAAGGTGCGAATCTGGATTTCGACCACCCTGCGACCGGGCCCGATCACGGCGGTATGCAGGGATCGATAGCCGTTGTTTTTCGGAGACGCAATGTAGTCGTCGAACTCATCGGGAATATTGCGCCACTGGCTGTGCACGATACCCAGCACGCCGTAGCAGTCGGTCACGGTGGGCACCAGCACACGCACCGCTCGAATGTCGTAAATCTGGGAAAACCCCAGGCCCTTGTTGTGCATCTTCTTCCAGATGCTGTAAATGCTCTTGGGGCGACCGCTGACCTGCGCTTCCTTGCCCAGTTGCCGCAGCGTGGTTTGCAGGGTGTCGATGACTTCATCGATATAGTGCTGACGGTCGCTGCGTTTTTCTTCCAGCAACGCCGCGATATGGCGGTATTCCGCCGGTTCGAGATAGCGAAAGGCGAGATCCTCCAGCTCCCACTTGAGATGGCCGATCCCGAGACGGTGCGCCAGCGGCGCGTAAACATCGAAGACTTCGCGCGCGATGCGCTGCTGGCGCTCCACAGCAGCATCCCGCGCAGCGTGGAGCGCCCAGGTACGCTCGGCGATCTTGATCAGCGGCACGCGCATGTCCGCGATCATGGACACCAGCATGGCGCGCAACTTGGTCGCCTGCTGCGCCGGGTCCACGCCCAACACGGGCTGATCGGAACTGCTGCGCAGCTCGCCGATAATGGCCATGCGCAGCGCGCCTTCGATCAGCTTCGCGACGCCTTCACCGAGTTTGGCGCTGACGACCGGGAGCGCCAGGGTCGCGCGGCGCACCGCGCGATAGCACATGCCGGCGGCCAGTCCTTCGGCATCCATGTAGAGATCAGCGAGAATTTCGGTGATCGCAAACCCCGGCGTCAGTGCCGCAGGCGCGTTGGCGGCGACGAGTTCGGCTGCCGCGGTGACCGCCGCGATCTTGCGAGCATCCCAGGCGTGGCGCGCCGCCAGACGTTGCAACCAGTCCGCCACATCGACTTCGACATCGGTCGGCAGCGGTGGAATGTTGCGCACATGCACCATGGCTGGGGTCCGTCGCGGCGCGGAAAATCAGGGCGCCTGAAACAGGCCCGAAGACAGGTAGCGGTCGCCGCGATCCGTGATGATGGCGACGATCACTGCATTGCTCAGTTCGCTCGCCACCCGCAACGCTCCCGCCACGGCGCCGCCGGAGGAAACTCCGCAGAAAATTCCTTCGCGCCGCGCTAGTTCGCGCGTCATGTTTTCGGCCTCGGACTGCTCGATATCGAGCACCCGATCCACTAGCGCCGCATTGTAGATGCCGGGCAGATAGGCCTCGGGCCAGCGCCGGATGCCGGCGATGCTCGAACCGTCGGCGGGCTGCAGACCGACCACCTGGATCGCGGGATTCACGGATTTGAGGTATTGGGATACCCCCATGATGGTGCCGGTGGTGCCCATCGCACTGACGAAGTGCGTCAGAGTGCCGCCGGTCTGCCGCCAGATTTCCGGCCCCGTGGTCTCGCGGTGGGCGCGCGGGTTGTCAGGATTGTTGAACTGGTCCAGCACGATGCCGCGGCCCTCGGCGCACATCGCCAGCGCCAGATCCCGCGCCCCTTCCATGCCGGCGTCGCGACTCACCATCACCAACTCGGCACCATAGGCCGCCATCGCCGCCTTGCGCTCCTCGGTCATGTGATCCGGCATGATGAGAATCATGCGATAGCCCTTGATCGCGGCCACCATGGCGAGCGCAATCCCGGTGTTGCCGCTGGTCGCTTCGATCAGGGTGTCGCCGGGTTTGATTTCGCCCCGGGCTTCGGCGCACTGGATCATGCTCAGCGCCGGCCGATCCTTGACCGAACCCGCCGGATTGTTGCCTTCCAGCTTGACGAGAATGGTGTTGTCACGGCCTGCACTCAGGCGCTGCAAGCGCACCAGGGGCGTATTGCCGACACAGGATTCAATGGTAGGGAATTCCATAGCGTTGCCATCTCGCCGTCGCAGATACCGGCATTTTACTCCCCGGTCCGGAGCAACCCATAACCCATCGAGCGGACAGTCCGGGGCGCGCGAGCGCTAGCCGCTGAGCACCGCGAATGCCAGTGCATAGTCGCGCTCGTCCGAGAGGCTGATCCAGACCTCGGTAATGCCCCGCTGCGCCAACAATTGTTGCGCACGCCCGTGGCACTGCACGACCGGCGCCCCGCCGGGTGCGCCCAGCACGCTGAAATCCTGCCAGGACACGACCCCGATGCCGGTACCGAGCGCCTTGCCGAGCGCTTCTTTCGCCGCGAAACGTTTGGCGAGCCAGGCGGCGGGATGGGCCGCTGCACCCAGGGCCACCAACTCCTCCGGACGCAGGATCCGCGCTGCAAAACGCGCACCGTGCCGGACGAGCGCCCGTTCGATGCGCGCTATCGCCACGAGGTCAGTGCCGATGCCCCGGATCATGGGGTTCCGACGCCGGCGGTCACCAGCTTGCGGAACAGCTCGCGGCTGCGCAGCGGACGACCGCCGAGATGGTCCGCAAGGGCCGTGCGCAGCAGCTCCTTGGCGCACTGGCGAACGCCGGCTTCGGTATAGTCTTCCGCCGCCATGGCCAGCAGGTGGCGGCCGCTCAGCCGATAACGCGCAGCGTCACCGCTCACTGCGTCCCTTCGCACCAACCCGGTGTCCGCGACATACACATAGTCGACGTCCGGCTCGATCCGCAGTCCGGCATGGCCGTCACGATCCAGCGTCAGGCCGTAACCGAGATCCGCGAGCAGTGCCAGCTCAAACCGGCGCAGCAGGGGCTCGGCGTCACCCGGCCCGGCCAGGTCTTGCAGCAGTTGCCGATAACGGGCATGGAGCGCGGGGTGAGGATCGTATTCTTGCAGCAGACGCACCAGGAGTTCGTTTACATACAGCCCCAGGTAAAGCGCGCGTCCGGCCAAGAGTGGCGAGGTTGGCGCAGCGACTTCGACTTGGGTCAGCGTCTTTAAGGTGCCGCTGCCGCTCCAGGCCACTTCCAGCGCGACGAATGGCTGCAACGCCTGGGGTTTGCCGCCGCGGATGCCGCGCGCTACCGCGCGCAGTCGGCCGTGTTCCTGCGCGAAGAGATCGACCAGCAGGCTGGATTCCCGGTAGGGGCGCCGGTGCAGTACATAGGCCGGCTGGTTTTGTATGCGCGTCAGCAGCCGCCACGCCCCCGCGCGTCAGCGCTCATCCCGATAGCCCAGACTGCGCAGCGCCCGCTCGTCGTCGGACCAGCCGCTCTTGACCTTCACCCAGAGCCGCAGCATGACTTTTTTCCCGAGCAGCGCCTCCACATCGTGGCGCGCCTGTTCGCCGATTTTTTTGATGCGTTGGCCGCCATCGCCGATGATGATGCGCTTCTGGCCCTCACGCTCCACCAGAATCAGCGCGCTGATATGGCAGATTCTTTCCTCGTCGCGGAATTCCTCGATTTCGATGGCGGTGCTGTAGGGCAACTCCGCGCCCAGTTGCCGGGTGATCTTTTCGCGCACGATCTCGGCAACCAGAAAACGTTCGCTGCGGTCGGTGTACTGATCCTCGGCAAAGCAGAACTCGCCCACCGGCATGTGCGCCTTGACGATGCGTTCAAGTGCGTCGAGATTATTGCCGTTGAGCGCGGACACCGGCAGGCATTCAGCGTTCGGCAGCAATTCGGATAGCTCTGACATACGCGGCAGCAGCACCTCCTGCGTTGACAGTCGATCGACCTTGTTCAGCACCACCACCACGGGCGCACCGGCCTGCGCGACCTGTTGCGCCACCGCCGCATCGGCATCGGTCCACAGATCGCGATCGAGGACAAAAATAATCAGATCCACATCGCGCATCGCGCTCAGCGCGGAACGGTTGAGGTAGCGATTGATGGCCCGGGTCTTGGTGTTGTTGATGCCCGGCGTATCCACAAACAGCATCTGGTGGCTGTCCTGGGTCTTGATACCGAGAATGTTGTGGCGTGTGGTCTGCGGCTTGCGGGAGGTAATACTGAGCTTCTGGCCAAGCAGATGATTGAGCAACGTCGATTTGCCCACATTGGGCCGGCCGACAATGGCCGTGTAACCACAGTGCCTGGTGGTCATGATGTCTCCCGCGCCGCAAGGGCGGCGAGCGCCTCGATAGCTGCCTGTTTTTCCGCCGCGCGCCGACTGCTGCCGGCGCCAAAAACCGCTGTCTTCAGCAGCGCCAGGGTGCAGGACACCTCAAACCGCCGCGCATGCTCGGGACCGGAGATCGCTACCACGGCGTAAACGGGTAGCGGCTCGCCGCGCGCCTGAAGAAACTCCTGGAGCTGGGTCTTTTCGTCGCGCTCGCCCGGATCGCGGATCACAACCGCAAGCGACTCCCCAAACCACCGCTCAATGCATACGAGGCAGGCGGCGAGGCCGCCATCCAGATACACCGCACCGATAACGGCTTCGAGGGTGCCGGCGAGAATGGTTTTGCGCCGCGCGCCACCGCTCTTGCATTCTCCCGGCCCCAACCGCACCTGATCAGGCAGATTCAGGGCTTGTGCGACTCCGGCCAGATATTCGCCACTGACCAGACGCGCACGCAGGCGGCTCAGCGCACCTTCGTCCAGTTCGGGAAAGCGCCGGTAGAGCAGCTCACCAACCACCAGACCCAGCACGGCGTCACCCAGGAATTCGAGTCGTTCATTGTGGGGTGAACCACTGCTGCGATGCGTCAGGGCAAGCCGCAGCAAGCCGGGGTCGCCAAACGCATAGCCACCAAAGGCACCGGTCGTGCCGCCTGGCTCAGCCACCGCCGTTGCGCACCTCAATCCTTGGAGCTGTCGTAGACATGGTTGAACTTCGCGACCACATCGAGATTACTCAGAAACACGACGCGCCGCTCGTAATACAGCGACACCAGAACCCGCGCCGCATCACGGTCAATACGGACCTGTTTCAGGTCGATGCTGTCGACATTGTTGACGACAAAATTCTTGTACAGCTTTTGCCGGATCGCCTGGTCCGATAAATTGCGTGCATCGCCGTCTCCCAGGGCTGCAAAGGATTTGCGCACCGTGTAATCGTCGAGATAAAGCGGCCCGACCCGGAACAGCACCGTCAGGGCAAAACCCACCAACAACAAAACAAACAGAATCCCCAACAGGGATACGCCGTGCTCGGCGGATCTGCCCATCACGTTAACCCTCCATGCAGTTCAATCAATTCTGCCAACCCGCTGAAAGGTCGGCAAGCTGAAAAAATTGTCCCAGTGCATCCAGATCAGCACCGCCTTACCGACGATGTTTTGCTCAGGCACCGCACCCCAGACGCGACTGTCATAACTGTTGTCGCGGTTGTCGCCGATCATGAAATACTGTCCGTCCGGCACTACAGCATGAAAATTACGGCCGAGCGGTCCCGCCTGCCCACGCTTTCGGATCAAATGCCGCGCATCGCCGATTTCCTCCGACATCACGGAGAACCCGGGCTCAATTTCGAGATAGCCCGTGGAAACATGCGCTTGCGGCACCATCTCGCCGTTGACATAGAGCGCATTATCAATGATCCGAATGTCGTCGCCCGGGAGACCGATGACGCGCTTGATGAAATAGCGCTTGTCCGTGGGCGGAAAGAAGACCATCACATCGCCACGCTCGGGCATGCCCACAGGGACCACCTTGGTGCCCAGGACCGGCAGGCGCAGACCGTAGGAAAACTTATCGACCAGGATGAAATCGCCGACTTCCAGCGTCGGGATCATGGACCCGGAAGGAATCTGAAACGGCTCGACCACGAAGGATCGCAGCATCAGGACGACAAAAAATACCGGAAAGAATGGCGCCGTCAGCTCAAGATACCAGGGGCGCCGCGCGCCGGCATCGGTACGGCGACGGGCTGCGAGTTTCTCATAACCCCATGCCACGCCCGTGACCGCCGTCAGGATCACCAGGATCAGAGGAAAATCAACATCCATCACTGTCCCCATCAACCGTCTGTTTTCAGCACTGCCAGAAACGCCTCTTGCGGGATGTCCACCCGGCCGACCTGCTTCATGCGTTTCTTGCCGGCCTTCTGCTTTTCGAGCAGCTTCTTCTTGCGGGTGACATCGCCACCATAACACTTGGCGGTGACATTTTTTCGCAGCGCCTTGACCGTGGTGCGGGCGATCACATGTCCGCCCAGTGCCGCCTGGATCGCCACGTCGAACATCTGGCGCGGAATCAGTTCTTTCATCCGTTCGGTCAGATTGCGTCCTTTGTAAGGAGCCTGATCGCGATGCACGATGATGGCCAAGGCATCCACGCGCTCGCCATTGATGAGGACATCCAGTCGCACCAGCGGTGCGGCCACGAAACGCTTGAAATGATAATCGAGCGAGGCAAAACCACGGCTCGCTGATTTGAGGCGGTCAAAGAAATCCATGACGACTTCGTTCATCGGCAGCTCGTAGGTGAGTGACACCTGATTGCCGACGTAGCGCATGTCGAGCTGGACGCCGCGTTTTTCCACGCACAGGCCGATCACGTTGCCCAGATACTGCTGCGGCACCAGAATGTTGGCTTCGCAGATGGGCTCGCGCATCTCGGCTGTCTGACTCGGACTCGGCAGCGTCGATGGATTGGAATAATGCCCGACCGTGCCATCGGTCTTGAGCACTTCATACTGAACCGTCGGCGCGGTAGTGATCAGATTAAGGTCGTATTCACGCTCCAGGCGCTCCTGGACAATCTCCATGTGGAGCATGCCGAGAAACCCGCACCGAAAACCGAAGCCCAGGGCGTCCGAAGTTTCCGGCTCAAAAAACAATGAGGCATCGTTCAGGGTCAGCTTGTCGAGCGCGTCCCGAAATGCCTCGAAGTCGTCCGAATCCACCGGGAACAACCCGGCATAGACCTGCGGATTGACTTGCTGGAACCCCGGCAGCGCCGGCACCAGGTCGGCACCCTGCGCGTGCACGAAGGTATCGCCAACCGGGGCGCCGTGAATTTCCTTGATGCCGGCCACCACAAAACCGACTTCGCCCGCGCGCAGCACGCCGGTTTCGACACGCTTGGGGGTGAAAATGCCGATGCTGTCGACGCCGTGCGCCTTGCCTGCGGTCTTGGCGAGGATTTTGTCCTTGCAGCGGATCGTGCCCTGCTTGACGCGCACCAGGGACACGACCCCCAGATATTTGTCGAACCAAGAATCAATAATCAAGGCTTGCAGCGGCGCCTCGGGATCGCCCTGCGGCGGCGGCACCCGGGCGACCAGTTGCTCCAGCACCAGATCGATGTTGACGCCGGTCTTGGCGCTGCACCGCACCGCATCGGTCGCTTCCACCCCGATGATTTCCTCGATTTCGTTTACTACCCGATCCGGATCCGCCTGCGGCAGGTCGATCTTGTTCAGTACTGGAATGACTTCGAGCCCCTGGGCGATCGCGGTGTAGCAATTGGCGACCGACTGGGCCTCGACACCCTGGGCGGCATCCACCACCAGCAACGCCCCTTCACAGGCCGCCAGCGAACGCGACACCTCGTAGGAAAAATCCACGTGGCCCGGAGTATCGATGAAATTGAGCTGGTAGGTCTCGCCGGAACGGGCGACATAATTGAGGGTGACGCTCTGCGCCTTGATGGTAATGCCGCGTTCGCGCTCGATATCCATCGAGTCGAGCACCTGCTCGGCCATTTCGCGCTCGGCCAGACCTCCGCAGGTCTGGATGAAGCGGTCGGCCAGTGTCGACTTGCCGTGATCGATGTGAGCGATGATAGAAAAATTGCGAATATGATCGAGGTCGGGCACGTGGCTGGCTCGAAACCGGGAGGGGCAGCGGAAACAGGCGCGAGTCTAGCGTATTTG
Organism: Gammaproteobacteria bacterium; assembly: GCA_046566625.1. GTDB lineage: Bacteria > Pseudomonadota > Gammaproteobacteria > Pseudomonadales > Porticoccaceae > JAGPUQ01. The sequence goes on along the minus strand of JBKHWK010000012.1, from coordinate 10,199 downwards.
CCCCCACCTAGCCATGTCGGCCCAGCAGGCGAGACCTGCGACGCGGGCGCCCTCGTAGCACCCGCGTCGCACCGACTTCACTCCAGCACAACTTCACTCCAGCACAATGGTGCGGAAAACAGAGCGTCCGCTGCGAAAGAAGCGCAGTGCCACCGGACTTTTGGCCGGCAATTCGGCGACCACCCGATGATAGGTGGCCAGATCCGTGATGGCGTTGTAGCCGAGCTGCACAATGATGTCACCCGGCTCGATCCCCGCGTCCGCGGCAGGCGAATCCGGATGCACCTGCTCGACCTGCACCCCGCCGGGGAGATGCGCGCTATCCCGCACCTTGGGATCGATCTCGGCAACGTCCACCCCGAGCCGGTCCTGCCCGGTGCGCGCCGCCACATCACCATCGCCGGGGCGGCCCAGGACGACCACCTTCAGCACTCTGTGTTTGCCCTTGCGAATAATTTCGGCGTCGGCACTGGCGCCGGGCTTCATCTGCCCGACGACATGAGGCAGATCGCTCGCATCCACGATCGGACGTCCGCTGAACGCCACCACGACGTCGCCTGCCTCCAGTCCCGCCTTGCCGGCCGGGCTGTCGGGTTCAACCTGCGCGATCAGTGCGCCCTGTGGCTTGTCCAGCCCCAGGGACTCGGCGAGCGCGCCATCGACATCCTGAATATAGACACCAAGCCAACCGCGCTCGACGCGACCGCTGTCCTTGAGCTGAGTCACGACCTCCAGCACCACCTGGACCGGGATTGCGAACGACAGGCCGATGGACCCTCCGGAACGGGTGTAGATCTGCGAATTGACGCCCACCACCTCGCCGTCGAGATTGAACAGCGGCCCTCCGGAATTGCCCGGATTGATCGCCACATCGGTCTGGATGAAGGGAACATAGTCTTCCCCCCGTTCGGTGGGAATACTGCGGCCGATGGCACTTACGATGCCGGCACTGGCCGAATAATCGAGACCGAAAGGCGAGCCGATCGCAACCACCCACTCCCCGACCCTGAGATTCTCCGGTTGCGCGAAGCGAATCGCCGGCAAACCCTTCGCATCGATCTTGAGAAGCGCCAGATCCGAACGCCCGTCGACCCCCACCACCTTGGCGTCGAACTCGCGACGATCAATCAGACGTACCTTGATCTCTTCCGCTCCGTCGATAACGTGATTGTTGGTGACGATGTAACCATCGGCGGACATCACAAACCCCGACCCCAAGCCGCCTGCACGGCGCTCGGGACCTTGCCGCTGGCCGAAGAAATCCCGAAACGCATCCGGCATGTCGGGAGGCACGCCCTGGGGACGCCGGCTCGCCACCTGGCGGGTTGTGTTGATCTTCACCACCGCCGCCGAGTTGTCGGCAATCAATTGAGTAAAATCCGGGAGCGCCGCCGCTCTGGCCCCCGTTGCCAACAGGAACGCGATCACAGCCATCCACCCGACGCACACCGGTCGCCAGCATTCCGCCATTGAATACCTCTTTTTTTGGTTCGGATTTAACGAATTGGTGCGGATTTAACGATCATATCGAGTCCGCAGGCCACGAGAGCCACGCTGCTCCACCGTTCGGAACCGCTGCTGGCACCACCAGTGAGGGGATCGGCAGCCGTCATCATTCCGGTGCGTCAGCGCCCACCGGCCCCCTCGAATTCACTGCCCTGCCGGTACCGATGCTTGTTGGGGAGGACGCGCCACCGGCAACATACCCTGGCGATCCGCTCCGTTACGCTCGGCTTGACGCAGCCTGCGCTGCTCCACATAACCACGCACCTCAGCCTCTTCCGCGGCCGAAATGCCGACAACCAGCGAGTCGGTGCGGCCTGCGGGCGCGCTGCCAGCACCGCTTACGGTTGTCACATGCACGGGCGGAAGCCTGATTCCCACCGGTGCTTGCAGGGCGGACGCCACCTGGCCCGTCGCCTGTGGCTGGCCGCCGAGCGGCCCACTGACAGCGACTTGCGCATCTCTTCCCGTGCCAGTGGTTGGGGTTGGTACCACATACCGCACACCGACGACCGTCAGCACCGCTACCGAGGCCGCCACCGCGACTCGACTCAGGGTACGCAGCGCGCTTCGATTGCGGTGGCCCGGTTCATGCTCCAGTGCCGCCGCAATTCGACCCGAGAGATCGGGTGCCGCGGACGATAACTCCCCGCGCATGGCCGCCGCCGCAAGGTGATAGCGATTCCACTTGGATCGCAACTCGGGGTTCCGACCGATCAAACCGAGGGTGCGGCGCACTTCGAACTCCCCCGCCTCGCCATCCATCATCGTGGACAGTTGGGCAGCGGGTTCCTGATGGATGTCAGCACTCATGGGCAGTGAGACCTCTGTTCTTTGTCAAATGAAGTGTTTGCCGAGAAACACAGTGCCCACGGCCGGCGGCACAATCCAAGCGCTGGCCATGGGACCGGCTGCCACTGGAAAGGTTCCGCCACCGCTAGCCCTCTCCCATCAGTGCGCTGACACAGCGGTCGATGGCTTCTCGCGCCCGGAAAATGCGCGAGCGAACGGTACCCACCGGACACTCCATGACGGCGGCGATATCCTCATAACTGAGACCTTCGAATTCGCGTAGCGTAACCGCGGTGCGGAGATCCTCAGGCAGATCATTGATGGCCTTGTCGACGACTCGCTGCAGTTCGTCGCGCAGCGCCAGATTCTCCGGCGTATTGATGTCGGTGAGTCCCTGGTTGTCGAAAAAATGTTCGGCGTCGTCGATGTCGACATCGCTCGCCGGCGGTCGACGGCCACGGGAAACCAGAGAATTCTTGGCGGTGTTGACGGCGATCCGGTACAGCCAAGTATAGAACTGGCTGTCGCCGCGAAAATTTCCGATCGCTCGATACGCCTTGATGAAGGCTTCCTGGACGACATCGTCCACTTCGCCATGATCGCGGATATAGCGGCTAACGATGGCGCGCACCCGATGCTGATATTTGAGCACCAACAAATCGAACGCCGTCTTGTCACCCTGCTGTACCCGCCGGACCAGCTTGCTGTCCGGCACCGACTCTTTCGGCGGCCTCACATAGTGCTCCACAGTCTTTCCGGCGGGGCGCCATCCAGCGGCTTGCGGGGGCCATTCCGGATGTCCACCTCTGTCCCGGCATCATGGGTTTTTGGCGGCGCCCATACTATCATGCGTCGCCAGCATCAAAACCCGCCCCGTTATGACGCGAAATTTCTACCACGACGTGCTGATTATCGGCAGCGGCGCCGCCGGAATGACGCTGGCTCTCCAGCTGGCCGGCAAGTGCGAAGTCGCGCTACTGAGCAAGGCAGGCCTGAAGACCGGCTCGACCTGGCACGCCCAAGGCGGGATCGCGGCCGTCGTCGACGCCGAGGATACCCTGGCCGCCCACGCCCACGACACGCTGGTCGCGGGCGCCGGCCTGTGTCATCGCGACGCGGTGGATTTCACGGTGGCGGGCGGTCCCGCCGCCATCGCCTGGCTGATTTCCCAGGGCGTCGAATTCAGTCGCGATCCCGACAGCCACCAGCATCACCTGACCCGCGAGGGTGGCCACAGTCATCGCCGCATCCTGCATGCCGCTGACGCCACCGGCAAGGCGATTTCCGGCGCGCTTGCCGACCGTGTCACCGCGGACTCCCGCATCGCGGTCTTCGAGGATCACCTGATCGTTGATCTGACCACCCAGGCGGACACGGGGTCGCGTCACCTGCGCTGCAACGGCGCCTACGCGCTGGATGCCCGCACCGGAGATGTCTGCCTGTTCCAGGCCCGCGTGGTGGTGCTGGCTACCGGCGGGGCGAGCAAAGTGTACCTTTACACCACCAACCCGGATGGCGCCAGCGGCGATGGCATTGCGGTGGCTTGGCGGCGCGGCTGCCGGGTGGCCAACATGGAGTTCAACCAGTTTCACCCGACCTGTCTGTTTCATCCCAGCGCCAAGTCCTTTCTGATTTCCGAGGCCCTGCGCGGCGAAGGTGCCCAGTTGCAACTGCCCGACGGCACCCGCTTCATGCCGGCCGTGCATCCCGACGCCGAGCTGGCGCCACGCGACATCGTGGCGCGCGCGATCGACCATGAAATCAAGCGCCTCGGCGCCGACTGCGTGTATCTCGACATCCGCCACAAACCGCTCGCCTTTATCGAAGAACACTTTCCGACACTGCGCGCGGAGTGCCTGACCTTCGGCATCGATATCGCGCGCCAGCGCATCCCGGTGGTGCCGGCGGCGCACTACACCTGCGGCGGCATCGTCACCGACACCCGCGGCCGCACCGATCTCAAGAATCTGTACGCCATCGGCGAGTGCGCCTTTACCGGCCTGCACGGCGCCAACCGCCTGGCGAGCAATTCACTACTTGAGTGCGTGGTCTTCGCGACCGCCGCAGCGGCCGATATCGCGCGCGAGCTGGACACCATTCCGCGACCCAGCTTCACCAAACCCTGGGACGCATCGCGGGTTACCTCGTCGGATGAGGATGTCGTGATCTCCCACAACTGGGACGAAGTGCGTCGCTTCATGTGGGACTATGTGGGCATCGTGCGCACCCGCAAGCGGCTCGAACGGGCCCAGCATCGCATCCAGCTGTTGCAGCGCGAAATCAACGAGTACTACAGCAATTACCGGGTGAGCCGCGATCTGCTGGAACTGCGCAATCTGGCGATGGTGGCCGAGCTCATCATTCGCTCTGCGCTGCTGCGCAAGGAAAGCCGCGGACTCCATTTCACCCTTGATCACCCGGAGCAATCGGCCATTGCGAAGGACAGCATCCTGGTGCCGATGAACTTTGCCAACCAAGAATTGATCGTCAACAAGGCGGACTGAAAGGCGCCGCCTGCATCCCCTCTGGCATCGCTCCACCCAGGCCGTCGGACGGCCCGCTCAGACCGGCAACCCGCTGCGCACCAGCACCTGTAACCGCCGGAACCCGTCCGGCGTCATGGCGTCGCTGAACAGGGGCAGTTGTCGACGGCGTTTCGGTGCCCTGTAGCTGAGCACGATCAGCCAGGACGAGACGTACTCCGGCCGACAATTTTCCAGCCGCGCATACTCGCCCTGCGTGCGCAGTTGCCAGGTAGCGCCATCCCAGAGCAACAGCTCCGCGCCGGCCAGCCGGCGCCAGTCACGTGCCGCCAGGATGCCAACGCCGAGCAGTGTTCCGATCAATCCGATCCGCTCCCAGGGTGGCAGGGGCAGTCCGATGCACACGAGGGCAACCATCCCCAGGCTGAACGCCAGCAACCACGCCCACCGCCGCGACGGCCGCAGCGCCAGCTCAAGGCGCGGTGCGACAGACATCCAGCACCAGCGCGACAATTGCCTTCAGATCCGCATCCGGCGGCTCGGTGCGTCCCATCAACCAGCCGAACAAATCCTGATCCTCGCAGGCGAGCAAGCGTTCGAAACGCGCCTGATCTTCCGGCCCGGCCTGCGCATAGCCGCGCTCGACAAAACTGGTCAGCAACAGATCGAGTTCGAGCATTCCGCGGCGCGTCGCCCAGCGCAGGCGATTGTGGTCCATAACCAAGTCTCCGCGAATACAGCGGTCATTATAGGTATGGATGGCCATGGACCGACTCGCTACACTCGCGGCGCATGATGGAGACGATGGCGTGACAGACTGGCCCCAATTTCTCGCGGCGCGCGGAGCCCGCATGGCGGGCGAGCTGGCGCTCTCGTTTGGCGAAACGCCTGCGGATTACGACACCCTGCTCGCCGATGCCGTGCTCTGCGATCTCGGCGATCTCGGGGTGCTCAGTCTGAGCGGACCCGACAGCGCAAAGTTTCTCCAGGGCCAGAGCACCGCGGATTTCAGCAAACTGACCCCGGGCGGCATGCTGAGGGGTGCCTGCTGCAATCTGCAAGGACGGGTATTCACGAGTTTCGTCGCCTTCGCGACCGACGCCGGGGTCCTGCTGGTGATGAACCGCGCGCTGGTCGCACCCAGTCTGCAAACCCTCGCCAAATACGCCGTGTTCTCCAAGACCCGTCTCGCCGACGCCAGCGACAACTATCGTATCCTCGGCCTGGCCGGCGACCACGCCGCCGCAATCCTTGCAACGCTGGGCCTGCGAATCCCCGATCAAGGCAGCGCGCTCGCCGCCGACGGCACCCTGGCACTGCACTGCGGCGACACCCGCTTCCTGCTGGCGGTCCCCACCGCGCAGGCCCAGACACGCTGGCTCGAACTCGAAGGCCATGCCCGCCCGGCCGGTCTGCCGTTGTGGCACCTGCTGGACATTCGCGCAGGTTTAACAGACGTGCGCCCGGAGACCGGCGATCAATTCCTGCCGCAAATGCTCAACTACCACCACAGCGGGGCGGTCAGTTTCACCAAGGGTTGCTACACCGGTCAGGAAGTCGTCGCCCGCACCCAGTACCGGGGCAAACTGAAACGCCATCTGCACCGCCTGAGCATCGCGACCGCACAACCACCCGCGCCCGGCACCGAAGTCACCTTGGCCGAAGCTGCCAACCCGGTCGGCACCCTGGTACTGGCGGCGCCGGCCGGCACGGATCGCTGCGAGGCGCTGGTGGTGTTGCGGGACGAAGCCCGTGATGCGCGCGTTCTGGCATTCGGCGGCGACCTGATCGCCGTCGAGTTCCTGCCCCTGCCCTACCCGACAGCGGCAGAGTGAACGCCTGGCTGACAGCAAACCAGGCGCTGCTGAGCTGGCTCACGGCCGCATCGATGGCAACCTTCGTGATCAGTCTGGTCACCCTGCCCTGGCTGGTGGCGCGTATTCCGCCTGACTATTTTGCTCATCACAGGCGTCACGCCATTCCGCTGAAGCAGCGTCACCCCGTGATCCGCTTGTTGTTGTTGATCGGGAAAAATCTGCTCGGCGCCATTCTGCTCATCGGCGGTTTCGCCATGATCTTCATACCAGGCCAGGGCCTGCTGACCATGGCGATGGGACTGCTGCTGCTCGACTATCCCGGGAAATTCGCCCTGGAGCGGCGTATCGCGCGCCAGCATGCGGTGCTGTCGGGGCTCAACTGGCTGCGTGCCAAGGCGGGCTCGCCACCCCTGGTGGTGGACGATGAGGACTGAAACCGATCCATCGCAGGGCTAACAGCTTGCTGAAAAACGTCGCGAGGCGGCCAGCTGCGAGGCGCACGGCGCGCAGCGACCGAGGCATATCAAATAGATAGGCGAGGGAGCGAGCACCGCGCAACGAAGCAGATGGCTGCCGCAGCAGTTTTTCAACAAACTGCTAAATCGAGAGCAGCTCGATCCGATACCCGTCGGGATCCTCGACGAAGGCCAACACGGTGCTGCCGTGCTGCATGGGCCCGGGCTCCCGCACCACCTTGCCACCCCCAGCCTTGATGCGTTCGCAGGCGGCATAGACATCGTCCACTCCGATCGCGATATGGCCGTAGGCGGTGCCGAGCTCGTAGCTCGAAGTATCCCAGTTGTGGGTCAGCTCCAGCACCGTCTGTTCGGATTCCGCGCCATAGCCAAGAAACGCCAGGGTGAAACGACCGCCGGGAAAATCCTTGCGGCGCAGCAACTGCATGCCGAGCAGCCCGGTGTAGAACGCAATCGAGCGGTCAAGATTGCCGACCCGCAGCATGGTGTGCAAGAGTCGCATGGTCTGGTCTCCTCGGTGAGCGGGGCCTGTTCTCAGGGTCTCAGCACGAATATCTCAGGACAACTGGCGTCCCTTGCTGGCGGCGATGCGCAGGCGCAGCGCATTGAGCTTGATGAAGCCCTCGGCATCCTGCTGATTGTAGGCGCCGGCATCGTCCTCGAAGGTGGCGATGCGGGCGTCGAACAGGCTGTCCTCGGAACGCCGACCGACCACGGTGACATTGCCCTTGTAGAGCTTCACCCGCACCGTGCCGTTCACCGGGCGCTGGGATTCATCAATCATGCCCTGCAGCAACTTGCGCTCCGGCGACCACCAGTAGCCGTTGTAGATCAGACTCGCATAGCGCGGCATCAACTCGTCCTTGAGATGCGCCACCTCGCGGTCGAGGGTGATCGACTCGATGGCGCGGTGGGCCCTGAGCATGATGGTCCCGCCGGGCGTCTCGTAGCAGCCACGGGATTTCATGCCCACATAGCGGTTCTCGACCAGATCGAGCCGCCCGATGCCGTGCGCGCCGCCCAGCTGGTTGAGTCGCGCCAGCACCGTCGCCGGGCTCAACGCCTCGCCGTCGATGGCGACGATGTCGCCGCCCTGATAAGACAACTCGATGTAAGCGGGTTTATCGGGCGCCGCCTCGGGTGCCACCGACCAGCGCCACATGCTCTCCTCCGGCTCCAGCCAGGGATCTTCAAGCTGGCCACCCTCGTAGGAGATGTGCAGCAGATTGGCGTCCATGGAATAGGGCGACTTCTTGCCGCTCGCAAAATCCACCGGGATATTGTGCTGTTTGCAGTAGGCCATCAGCGAGTCGCGGGAACCCAGATCCCATTCGCGCCAGGGCGCGATCACCCGGATACCGGGCTTGAGCGCATAGGCGCCCAACTCGAAGCGCACCTGATCGTTGCCCTTGCCGGTGGCGCCGTGGGAGATCGCATCGGCCCCTGCCGCATTGGCGATCTCCACCAGACTCTTGGCAATGAGGGGTCGCGCAATGGAGGTGCCGAGCAGGTATTCGCCTTCGTAGATGGCATTGGCGCGAAACATCGGGAACACGAAGTCCCGCACGAACTCCTCGCGCAGGTCGTCGATGTGGATTTCCTTGACGCCCAGCGCCTCGGCCTTGGCCCGCGCCGGTTCCAGCTCTTCGCCCTGGCCGATGTCGGCGGTGAAGGTCACCACCTCGCAGCCGTAGGTTTCCTGCAACCAGCGCACGATCACCGAGGTATCCAGACCACCGGAATAGGCGAGCACCACTTTGTTGATGGCGGACACAGACAGCTCCCGAAAATGATCTGAAGGGGGCGGGATTTTACCCAGCATCCGCCGGCCTTGCACGAGAACTTCCCCCCCACCAGAACTTCCCCCGACGCGCTCCCGCGCCCGGGCAGGGCGCTCTGCTAACATCCGCCGATGATCCGGCCACCACCACTGTTGTCCGCCGCCCGCGACAATCTGCGCCAGCTGACCACGATTCGCTATATCGCGCTCGGCAGTCTCGGCCTGGCGCTCGCCGTCCTGGGCGCGGATCTCGCGCGGCAACCACACCTCCTCGCACTCGCCGCCCTGCTCGGCCTGTTTGCCGCATTGAACGCGCTGGCGCGCTGGCGCATCCGGCGCCCGCTGCCCATCTCGGAAACCGAGTTTTTCAGTCACCTGCTGCTCGATATCGGCGGGCTCAGCGGCCTGCTGTTTTTCAGCGGCGGCGCGACCAATCCGCTCATTTCCTATTACCTGGTGCCGGTCAGCATCGCCGCCGCGACGCTCAACCGGACGCTCGCCTGGTCGGTCACCGCGCTCGCCTTTGCGTGCTACAGCCTGCTGCTGGTTTTTCACCAGCCGGTCCCGGCGTTGCTGCCCGCCACGCACCACGACGGTTTCAACCTGCATGTCCTGGGCATGTGGGCGAACTTCGCCGTGAGCGCGGCACTGATCAGTTATTTCCTGTTCAACATGGCGGAAACCCTGCGCCGCCAGCAGCAACAGATCGCCCAGCAGCGGGAAGAACAGTTGCGCGACGAGCAGTTGCTGAGCGTGGCCACGCTGGCGGCGGGCGCCGCTCACGAACTGGGTACACCGCTCAATACCATGCGGTTGCTGATCGACGCGGCCCGCGAAGACCGCGTCGGACTCGACGGGCCGGGACTCGACATCCTCGACCAGCAACTCGCGCGCTGCCGCGAAACCCTGCAGCAGCTCGCCCACGCGGCCGGTATCCGCGACCAGCAGCCACAAGCCGAGCCGGTAGCCACCTACCTCAAGAATCTCCTCGCGCGTTGGCAGGTGCTGCGCCCCACCGCCATCGCCGACCTGCGACTGAACCCGGCGCACCCGGAACTCTGCGCGCGCTTCCACCCGGCCCTGGAACCGGCGCTGCAGAATCTGCTCGACAATGCCGCCGATGCGTCGCCGCGCATCATTGTGGAAGCCGACTGGACGCCGGACATCCTGACCATCCGGATTCGCGACTTCGGCCCCGGGATCGCTCCGGAACAGCGGCCCTACCTGGGGCAACCGGGACGCAGCGCAAAACCCCGCGGACTGGGGCTGGGACTGTTTCTGTCGCACGCCACCATCGGCCGCCACGGCGGCGCGGTGGAACTTCGCGATGATGAGGAAGGCGGCACCC
>JBKHWK010000011.1:8099-33124 GCA_046566625.1 Gammaproteobacteria bacterium | reverse complement strand
GGCAGGTGATGCATGGCAAGACCTCACTCATCCACCACGGGAGCACGGGCGTATTTCATGGCCTGCCGAGCCCCTTCGAGGCGACCCGCTACCACTCGCTGATCATTGAGCGCGCCAGCCTGCCCGAAGAGCTGGAGGTCACCGCCTGGACCGCGACCGAGAGCGGCGAGATCGACGAGATCATGGGTGTGCGGCACCGCGCCCTCGACGTCGAGGGCGTGCAGTTTCATCCCGAGTCCATCCTCACCCGCCACGGCCACGATCTGCTGCGCAATTTCGTCGAGCGCGCGCCCCGATGACGATCCAGCAGGCGATTGCGCGTCTGGTCGAGCATGCCAGCCTGAGCCGCACCGAGATGCAGGCGGCGATGCGCGAGCTCATGACGGGGGCGGCGACGCCGGCCCAGATCGCGGGCTTTCTGGTGGCGCTGCGGATGAAGGGCGAGACCCTCGACGAAATCACCGGCGCCGTGGAGGTGATGCGCGAACTCTGCACCCCGGTACCGGTTGGCGGCGATCATCTGGTGGATATCGTTGGCACCGGCGGCGATGGCGCGGGGCTGTTCAATGTCTCCACAGCGAGCGCCTTCGTGGTGGCGGTGTGCGGCGGCCGGGTGGTCAAGCACGGCAACCGGGGCGTGAGCAGCCGAAGCGGCAGTGCCGATCTGCTGGAAGCCGCCGGCGTGCGGCTAGACCTGACTCCCGCGCAGGTGGTGCGCTGCGTGGCACAGATCGGCGTCGGCTTCCTGTTCGCTCCGGCCCATCACAGCGCGATGAAACACGCAGTGGGGCCGCGCCGCGAGCTGGGGATTCGCACTCTGTTCAATATTCTCGGGCCCATGACCAACCCGACCGGCGTAACGCGTCAATTGATCGGGGTCTACGATCCGGCGCTGTGCCGGCCGGTGGCCGAGGTGCTGGGGCGGCTGGGCAGCGAGCGCGTGCTGGTGGTCCACAGCGACGACGGCCTCGACGAGATCAGCCTGGCAGCCCCGACCGCAGTCGCCGAACTGGATCGCGGTGCCGTGCGTGAGTACCGCATCGCGCCGGAAGATTTTGGACTCGCCCGGCAATCCCTCGACGATCTGCGCGTGGCGGATGTCGCGGCGTCACTGGCGGTGATTCGCGATGCCCTCGGCAAGCGTCGTACGCTTGCCGGCGCCAAGGCGGCGGATCTGATTGCACTCAATGCCGGAGCCGCGGTGTACGCTGCGGGCCTCGCCACCGACATTGCCCAGGGCGTGGCGCTGGCCGCGGATGCCATCGCCAGCGAGTTGGCCGGAGTGCGCCTGGAGGAGCTGGCGGCCTTTACCGATTGTCTCGGAGATAACTGATGGCGCATTTGGCAGTGGACACGCCGACCATTCTGAAGAACATCCTGGCCCGCAAGGTCGAGGAGATCGCCGAACGGCGGCTGCGTTGTGATCTGGATGAGCTCCGACGCCGCGCGGCGGATACCGCACCGGCGCGAGGGTTTTATCGGGCGCTCCAGACGCGGGTGGCGCGCGGCGAATCCGCCGTGATCGCCGAGATCAAGAAGGCCTCGCCCAGCAAGGGCGTGATCCGGCCGGATTTCGATCCGGTCGCCATTGCGCAGAGTTACGAGCGCGGCGGCGCGGCCTGTCTTTCGGTGCTGACCGATGTAGATTTTTTTCAGGGCGCGGACGCTCATTTGGTCGATGCGCGGGCGGCGACCGCGTTGCCGGTGTTGCGCAAGGATTTCACCATCGACCCTTACCAGATCCATGAGGCGCGGGCGTTGGGCGCGGACTGTGTACTGCTGATCGTGGCGGCGCTGGCGCCGGCGCTGCTCGCCGAGCTCCATGGTACGGCGCTCGAAATTGGCCTGGATGTGCTGGTGGAAGTGCACAACGCCCGCGAACTTGAGGTCGCGCTAACGCTTGATAATCCCATGGTGGGGATCAACAACCGCGATCTCCACAGTTTTCATACCAGCCTGGAGACCACCTACAGTCTGCTGCCGCGCGTAGGTACTGACCGTCTGGTGGTGACCGAGAGCGGCATCAACCGGGTCGATGATGTGCTCGCCATGCGCGGTCACGGCGTGCATGCCTTTCTGGTCGGCGAAGCCTTTATGCGGGCGCCGGATCCGGGGCACCGGCTCCGCGAACTCTTCGACTAACGCGCGCCGAACACCACCATGGTTTTGCCGTGCGCGGAAATCAGCTCCTGGTCTTCCAGGATTTTCAGCACCCGTCCGACCATTTCCCGCGAGCAGCCAACGATACGGCCGATTTCCTGTCGGGTGATCTTGATCTGCATGCCGTCCGGGTGAGTCATGGCGTCCGGCTCCTTGCACAGGTCGAGCAGGGTGCGGGCGACACGGCCGGTGACATCGAGAAACGCCAGATCACCCACCTTGCGGGTAGTGTCGCGCAAGCGCTTGGCCATCTGCCTGCTGAGGGAGAACAGAAAATCCGGCTGGCGCTGCACGAGCTGACGAAACGCCGCATAGCTGATTTCGGCTACTTCGCATTCGGTGCGGGCGCGGATCGCGGCACTGCGATCCTGCTCGTCGAACAGTCCCAGCTCGCCGAAGAAATCGCCGGTGTTGAGGTACGCGACGATGATTTCGCGGCCGTCGTCGTCCTCGATCAGTACACTCACCGAACCCTTGATGATGTAGTAAAGCGTGTCGCAGGCGTCGCCCGCGTGAATCAGCGTGCTTTTGGCGGGATAGCGGCGGCGGTTGCAGTGGTGGAGAAATTCCTCGAACTTCGGGATGTGGGGGGTGATGGGTTGGAGTGCCAAGGGTTCCTCCCAAGGAGTTATTTAGAGGGCCTGTCGCACGACGCATACGCGAGTGCCAAGGGTTCGCACAACGGGCGTGTGGAAAGTCGCACTTTGGGCGGAAAATTGCAACTGGGCCCAGCCGAAAACAGCCTTTCGGGCTGTGCTAGTCTGGCCCATTGGACGCAAAGGAGGAAACCATGAAGGCAGTAGTGAAGTGGGTGGACAATGCCATGTTTCTGGGCGAGTCGGGCAGCGGCCATGCGGTGGTTATGGATGGGCCGGAGGATCATGGCGGTCGCAATCTGGGCATCCGGCCCATGGAGATGCTCCTGATCGGCATGGGCGGTTGTGCGAGTTTTGATGTCATGAGCATCCTGCAGAAGGCCCGTCAGCAGGTGAGCCACTGCCGCGCCGAGCTTGAGGCGGAGCGCGCCGACGCTGTGCCGGCGGTATTCACCCGGATCAATATCCATTTCGTGGTGGAGGGGGTGGACCTCAAGGACGCTCAGGTCAAACGCGCCGTCGAGTTGTCGGCCCAGAAGTATTGCTCTGCCTCGATCATGTTCGCGCAAGCAGGCGTCGTGGTGACCCACAGTTATACCGTAGAGCAGGTCTGAAGCCGATGGCTGGATGATTCTGGCATGCCAGCGAAGCTGCCACCGCGGCAAAAAAAAAGCCGGGGAGCGCGAGGCTCCCCGGCAAATAACTTACAGGGGGGTTAGGAAGGAGAGTGATCAGCGGGCTCCTAGGGCCCATCAAGGCTGATCACGGTAGTGATGATAAAGGAACCACGGCATGATTCAAATCGTTTGTTTTTATAAAAAACATAATCAAAGGGAATCATCAAAGGCACGTCACACGGGCAGTCAGCTTGTATAATCAATCAAGGGCATAATGCCCACAACCATGCGCGGTGCTTATCTGATATGACCATCAACACGCTTGCCCGGGTGGACCTCAATCTCCTGGTGGCACTGCAGGTGCTGCTGGAAGAGCTCAACGTAACGCGATCGGCGGAACGTCTGCACGTCTCCCAGCCGGCAATGAGTAAAACCCTCCTGCGCCTGCGCACGGTCTTCGAGGACGCCCTGTTTACCCGCAGTGGACGCGGCCTGGTGCCCACGCCGCGGGCGCTGGAACTCAAGCGGGCGTTGCCACAATTGCTCGAAGGCATCGGTGGTCTGCTGGTGCGCACGGAATTCGATCCCGCCACCTTCACGGGGCATGTGCGCATTGCGGCGCCCGAATTCATGGCAGTGCAGGTAGTCCCGCAACTGGTCGGGATCCTGGAAGAAGAGGCGCCGGGTCTGTGCCTGGCCGTAACCAACGCCGAGGAGTCCTATATCAGCGAACTCGAATCCGGCGCCACCGACTTTGTGCTGGAGGTGGAGAAGCCGGTCCCGCGCGGCTGCCTGGTGACCTCGCTGGGAAATTTCACGCCGGCGGTGTGGATGCGAAGCGGCCACCCCTTGGCCGAGCGGGATTTCGATCTTGAGGAAATGCTCGAATACCCCTTTGTCCAGTATTACCTGCTGATCGCGGGTCGCGTGGACGCCACGACCGAAAGCCGCTTCGACAAACTGGTCGGACGCATGGGCTATCGACGCCGCAAGGCGATAGTGACCAACCAATTGATGACGGCCCTGGACGCCCTGCAATCCAGCAACTGTCTTCTGCTCGCCACCATGGACGACCTCAAGCAGGAGAGCGAGTTTTACCACATCGTGCGCAAACCCTATCCCAAATCCCTGGAGCACGAACCCTTTATTCCCGCGGCGCTGTTGCAGCACGAACGCACCGCCAATTCACCGATGCACAACTGGGTGAAGGAGAAGATCCTGACGATCGTGCAGGGAATTCGAGTGGAGCGCGACCTCGAGCGAGGCTTGGCGCCCGTGAGCCTGCGCGCTCAGCCGCGATAGCTGAGGGCGGTCATCAGGCGGGAGGCGAGTGTCATCGCAGCCTTCACAGGTCCCGGAAAAGTCAGGGCGCCGGCGCGCCTGGCGCGATGGGCGTGCGCTGCCTCGTCGGCCAGCATCCGGGTCACCAGCGCGCGGCTGCGGCCATCCTGGTCCGGCAACCGATCGAGATGGTCGCGCAGGTGCTCGCACACCTGATCCTCGGTAGCGGCGACGAAGCCTAGGCCAAGGCGGTCGCCGACCAGTCCTGCACCCGCCCCCAGTGCAAAAGAGGCGGCGTACCAGACCGGATTGAGCCGGCTGGGATGAGCGTCGAGGTCGTCGAGCCGCTGCTGGCACCAGTCCAGATGATCTTCTTCTTCGCACGCCGCCGCCTTCATGTCGGCGCGTGTCGCGGGGCTTTTGGTGGTCAACGCCTGGCCACGATAGAGCGCCTGTGCGCAAACCTCACCACTGTGATTGATCCGCATCAGCCCTGCGGCGTGGCGTTGTTCGGCTGCGTTCAGTTCGGCTTCGGGGACCGCGTCGGCCGGCGATGGCGTGCTCCCGCCGGGGCTTGCGGCGCTGACCGTGCGCAGGGCGTGGTCGATTTCGGTCAGCACGAGATCGATGGTCGAGAGTGTGCGCGCTGACGGCCTGCTGGTTGACATGAGCGACTCCGATGCTAGCCGATGGAGTCCGATTCTAGCAGCTTGTCGAAAAACTGCTGCGGCAGCCATCTGCTTCGTTGCCCGGTGCTCGCTCCCTCGCCTACCTACTTGATATGTCTCGGTCGCTGCGCGCCGTGCGCCTCGCATCTGGCCCCCTCGCGACCCTTTTCAACAAGCTGCTAGACCGCTCGCAGCCATCTTATCGGAGTTGAAAAATGTGGCGGCGATCGGTCAGTCACCCGGCGCATCCTCGCGGGCGATAGCCCGGTAACCGATATCGCTGCGGTAAAAACCGCCTTCCCAATGGACCCCCCGGATGCAGTCGTAGGCGCGGGTCTGAGCCGCACGCACAGTGGCACCGAGCGCGGTGACGCAGAGCACCCGCCCCCCGCTGGTGACTACCGCACCCGCCTGCAATCGGGTGCCGGCGTGGAATACCTTGAGAGTCGGATCGGAGGTTTCCGGCAGACCCAGGATCGGGTCGCCGGTGCGGTAATCCCCAGGATAGCCGCCCGCAGCCATCACCACGCCGAGCGCCGGGCGCGGATCCCAGTCGGCCGCGACACGGTCGAGTCCACCGTCGAGTGCGGCTTGCACCAGACCCACCAGATCGGAACGCAGCCGCAGCAGGATCGGCTGGGTTTCCGGGTCGCCGAAGCGGCAGTTGTACTCGATCACCCGGGGCGCGCCGTCGGCCGTGATCATCAGCCCTGCATAGAGGAAGCCGCGATAGCGGTTGCCCTCGGCCGCCATGCCCCGCACGGTTGGCAGAATCACCTCGGCCATCACCCGGCGGTATACGGCGTCCGTCACTACGGGGGCTGGCGAATAGGCGCCCATGCCGCCGGTGTTGGGACCGGTGTCGCCGTCCCCGACCCGCTTGTGGTCCTGACTGGTGGCCATCGGCAATACCTGCTCGCCGTCCACCATAACAATGAAGCTCGCTTCCTCGCCTTCGAGAAACTCCTCGATCACCACCCGATGGCCGGCGCTCCCGAACGCGTTGCCCGCGAGCATGTCGCGTACGGCGGATTCGGCTTCGGCAAGCGTGGTGGCGACGATCACGCCCTTGCCGGCGGCCAGGCCATCGGCCTTGATCACGATGGGCGCGCCCCGCTGGCGCAGGTAGGCGAGCGCGGGTTCCAGCTCGGTGAAGGCCGCGTAGGCGGCAGTGGGAATGCCATGGCGCGCCATGAACGCCTTGGCGAAGTGCTTGGAGCCTTCCAGTTGCGCCGCGCCCTGGCGCGGGCCGAAGACGGGCAGATCCAGGGCTTCGAAGCGATCCACCAGCCCGGCGACCAGCGGACCTTCCGGGCCGACCAGGGTGAACGCCACCGTCCGCTCGGCCGCGAAGCGTGCAAGTGCCTCGATATCCTCCGCCGCGATGGCGACGTTCTCCACCTTGGGCTCCAGCGCGGTGCCGGCATTGCCGGGCGCGACATAGACAGTCTGCACCGCCGGGCTTTGCGCCAACTTCCAGGCGAGGGCGTGTTCGCGCCCGCCGCTGCCGATGACCAGAAGATTCATGGTTGCCGGGTTCCCGTGCCTTGGTTCATGCCAGTGTATCCAGGTCGCTTTTGTCGTAGGCGCGCAGCTCGCTCTCGCGGCCGGCCGCGATCAGCTTGGGCCAGTCGGGGTTCGGGATCAGGGAGCGGCCCACCGCCACCAGGTCAAAGTCGCCACGCGCCAGCAGGTCGTCGAGATTGCGCAGGCTGGCGGGTTCGGCATGGGTGCCGATGTTGCGCTTTTCCTCGTCGATGAAATCCTGATCGAGGCTGATGCTGCCGACCGCGATGCAGGGTTTGCCGGTAATCTTCCTGGTCCAGCCCGCGAGATTCAGGTCCGAATCCGGAAATTCCGGCTCCCAGAAGCGCCGCGTGCTGCAATGGAAGACATCGACACCGGCCTTTGCCAGGGGCGTCAGGAAGCTTTCCAGTTCCGCCGGCGAAGTCACCAGGCGAGCCTGATAATTTTGCAGCTTCCACTGGGAAAACCGCAGGATGATGGGGAAGTCCGGACCCACTCGGGCGCGGCTGGCGGCGACGATCTCGGCGGCAAAGCGGGTGCGGTTGGCGATGGAGCCACCGTAGCCGTCGCTGCGGCGGTTGGTGCCTTCCCAGAAAAACTGGTCGATCAGGTAACCATGGGCACCATGGATCTCCACGGCGTCGAAGCCCAGCCGCTGGGCATCGGCGGCACCCTGGGCGAAGGCGGCGACCACGGCGTCGATATCCGCCTGGGTCATCGCGTGGCCGTGTTCGCGGCCGGGCATCAGCAGCCCGGACGGAGTGAATGCCGGCGTATCCGGGAACGGGTCGATCACCACACCGGGCGCGCCGATGCCGCGCATCGCACCCACATGCCAGAGCTGCGGGGCGATCTTGCCGCCGGCCGCATGCACGGCTTCCACGACCCGCCGCCAGCCGGCCAGCGCCGCGTCGCCGTAGAAGAACGGGACGTTCTCATAGGCGCTCGCCGCCGGATGGTTGACGCAGGTGCCCTCGGTGATGATGAGCCCGGTGCCGCCCTCGGCCCGGCGCCGGTAATAGGCGGCGACCTGTGCGTCCGGCACATTGCCGGGAGAAAAATTGCGTGTCATGGGCGCCATCACCACCCGGTTGGGTAGTTCGAGGCCGTTGATGCGGAAGGGTTCGAACAATGCGTTGCTGGTACGGCTTTGCATGGACATTCCTTAGCTGGCAAAAAAAAAGCAGGCAAAAAACGGGCAAAAATCCGGGGCGATGATGGGCGGCGACCCGAGCGCAGCGCAGCACCAGACGCCCGGTGCGCTACTCAGAGGCCGCTGGCGCCGTCGTACAGTTGGTGAGCTTGTGTTTCAGTTGCGCGATCCGGGTCTCGGCGTTCTGGAGTTTCCAGGAAAGATCCATGGACTGCTTAAACAGTTGGTCCTGCTCGCGATGCTGGTACACCACAAAGGCGAGCAGACCGAAGGCGAGGAGCGCGAGGACCACGACAGCGTCCAGATGGATGGTGAAAGTTTTCATTGAGGCTCCGCAGCGCTGTCTTGGAGATGGCAGTCAGGTTTGACGCCCCGTGGCGACGGACATCAGTGGCGAAAGTGCCGGATGCCGGTAAACACCATGGCCAGGCCGTGCTCGTCCGCGGCGGCGATCACCTCGGCGTCGCGGATCGAGCCGCCCGGCTGGATCACGGCGGCGACGCCCGCCTGGGCGGCGTTGTCGATGCCGTCGCGAAACGGGAAAAAGGCGTCGGAGGCCATCACCGACCCCGCTACCGCGAGCCCCGCCTGTTCGGCCTTGATGATCGCGATGCGGGCGGAGTTGACCCGGCTCATCTGCCCCGCGCCGACGCCGATGGTGCGCCCGTCCCGCGCGTAGACAATGGCATTGGACTTCACGAACTTGGCCACCCGCCAAGCAAACAGCAGATCCGCCAGCTCCGCCGGCGTGGGCTGCCGCCGCGAAACCACCTGTAAATCGGCCGCCTCGACCCAGCCCGTGTCCCGGTCCTGAACCAGCAGTCCGCCGGTGACCCGTTTGCAATCCCAGCCGCCCGCCTGCCGGCCCTGCCAGGCTCCGCACGCAAGCAGGCGGACATTCTGTTTTGCGGCCGCCGCCGCAACTGCATCGGCGGTGAACTCGGGAGCGATCACCACCTCGACAAACTGACGCTCCAGAATGGTCTGGAGCGTGGCGCCGTCGACGCAGCCGTTAAACGCGATGATGCCGCCAAACGCCGATTCGGAATCCGTGGCGAAGGCGATGTCGTAGGCCGTCGCCAGATCCTCGGCCAGGGCCACGCCGCAGGGGTTGGCGTGCTTGACGATGACGCAGGCCGGTCGGTCGAACTGGCGCACGCATTCGAGCGCGGCGTCACCGTCCGCGATGTTGTTGTAGGACAGCTCCCGGCCCTGCAACTGCCGGGCGCCGGCGATACTGCCGGGCGCCGGGTTCGATTCGCGATAGAACGCCGCCTGCTGGTGCGGATTCTCGCCGTAGCGCAGTTCCTGGGCCTTGTGGAATTGTCGATTCCAGGTACGCGGGAAAGCCGCGGTCGGCGTACCCAGACGCGCACCCAGATAGTTGGCAATGGCGCCGTCGTAGGCGGCGGTGTGTTCAAACGCCTTGACGGCGAGGTCAAAGCGCGTGGGCAGGCTGAGCGCGCCGCCGCTGGCTTGCAGTTCGGCGAGCAATCCCGGGTAGTCGGCGCTGTTCACCACCACCGCGACATCGCGATGATTCTTGGCCGCGGCGCGCAACAGGGTGGGGCCGCCGATGTCGATGTTCTCGATCGCGGTGGCCAGATCGCAGTCCGGCGCCGCCACCGTGGCCTCGAACGGATACAGATTCACCACCACCAGGTCGATGGGCGGAATGCCGTGCGCAGCCATCACCGCGTCATCGGTACCGCGGCGGGCGAGGATGCCGCCGTGAATCTTCGGATGCAGGGTCTTGACCCGGCCGTCCATCATTTCGGGAAATCCGGTGTAATCCGCGACTTCCCGCACCGGTACGCCGTGGTCCGCCAGCAGGCGCCAGGTGCCGCCGGTGGAGAGCAGCTCGACGCCGGCCTGAGCGAGGGCGCGGGCGAAATCGAGGATGCCGGTCTTGTCGGAGACACTCAGCAACGCGCGCGCGATGGTGACAGGCCGATCAGTCATGGGTACTCCGTGATGGGGGCGTGCGGCTACAGCAGGTCGTATTGCTTCATTTTCTTGCGCAGGGTGCCGCGGTTGAGGCCAAGTATTTCGGCGGCCCGGCACTGGTTGCCGCCGGTGTGCGTCAGTACGGCGCGGAACAGCGGCGCTTCCACCTCCCGCAACACCAGCGCATAGAGGTCGGTGGTGTGCTGGCCGTCGAGCAGGGCAAAGTAACGCGCCAGGGCACCGGTCACGCACTCGGCGAGCGAGGAGCCCCCGGACTCGTTGTCCAGCAGGGCTCGCGTCGCGAAGGCCAACTCGTTATCGGAATGGCGGTCGTCGGCCAAGGTAGTGCCTCGGGGCTGGGCGACTGTGGCGCAAGGCGAAGCATGATAGCTGGCCGCTTGCCACTCCGGAAGACGGCTATGCCGGTTTCGTGCGACTGCATTGACGGTGGATCAATCGACCGGCGCGAGCGCATAGGAAACGGCCTCTGGACCGGGATCGACGAGTTCCAATACCAGATGCAGGGATTGGCCGACCGCAAGCGCGCCCGCCGCAGGCTGGTCCAGATACTCGGCGGGCGCAAAGCGCCGCTCCGCGACCACCGTACCCTGAAGATTTTCGAACCGTAGCCGCACCCTCGGCAGGGGCTGGGCTGCGCGGCCGCGATTGGTGAGCATGGCGTCGAGGCGCAAGGTACCTGGCACCTGATTGCGCACCACGAGCCGGTCGACCGCAATGGCGGCGAGATCCCGATAGGCGGGTTGCTGGCACGGCACGACCTGGCAAAGGATTCCATAGAAACCGCGCAGTTCGGGGCGCTGATCCAGCCGGTCGGCGTGAAAATACAGCCCCTGTAGCAGCAGGGTGACGAGTGCAACGATCACAACGGCCGCTGCAGCACGGGTGCGGGCGGGCGCGGCCCTGGGTTCCAGCCAAGGGGAGGCCGCAGGAGATGGCGCCACAACCACCGATGCCGGCGCGGCATCGGTGCCGGCATCGGGCAAGAGGTCGGCCTGGGGTTTAGGTTCAGGTTCAGGTTCAGGTTCAGGCGCAGCCGCGTCGGACGGAAGTGCTGGTGAGCAGGAGGCATCATCGCTTGGTGGGGCGATTTCTCTGGCTTCGATCTCCGGCTCAGGCGCGACGAACTGCGCTGGCGGCGCATCAATCAACGATTCCGACGCAGCATCGGTGCCGGCATCGGGCAGGAGGTCGGCCTGGGGTTCAGGCTCAGGATCAACCGCGTCCGACGGGAGTGCTGGTGAACAGGAAGCATCATCACTTGGCGGGGCGATGTCTCTGGCTTCGATCTCCGGCTCAGGCGCGCCGGGCGCGATGGACTGCGCCGGCGGCGCACCGATCAACGCAGCGGCGCCATCCCGGGATTCCGCGGCCACGGTCGAGCGCCCCTGGGGGTCGGTATCAATCCGGTGTTCGAGTTGCTCGTCGGTGTCCGGGTGGCGCCAGGGCGCCGCAGCCGGCACTGGCTCGGGCGTCAATGCCACACCGTGGGCATTGGCGTCGAAGGGCAGCAGGCAGAAGCCGCAACGCACCATTCCGCCGGCCGCGCGCCGTTGGGCGCCGGTGATGCGAAAGCTGATGTTGCAGCCGGGACAGCGCGCGCCGTATTCGGTCACGGCTGGTCTCCAGCACGCGGCGCCCCGCGCCCGCAGCCGGCGCGGATGACGGCGGATTGGATCCGTCCGCTCAGCGGGTCTTGCTGCCCGTCAGGCACGCCCAGGATTCGCGGATGGCAGGAGGCGCAAATTCGAACCAGGGCGCGTACGCATTGCGCACCGCCTCGCACTGGAATTCCAGAATGCCCGATAGGCATAAACGGCCTCCTGGCGCGGTGAGCGCGGCGATCCGGGGTGCGAGTTCGATGAGCGGATTGGCGAGGATGTTGGCCAGGACGACAGTGTAATTGCCGGCGTCCAGCACCTCGGGTTCGGTGGCCAGCAGTTGTTCCGGCGCGATGCCGTTGCGCAGCGCGTTGGCGCGGGTGGCGGTGAGCGCCTGGGGATCGATATCCACCGCCACGGCCTGGGTGGCGCCCAGCAGGCAGGCGGCGATGGCCAGAATCCCCGAGCCGCAGCCGAAATCGAGTACGCGCGCGCCGGCCGGCGGTTCGGCGGCCAGCCATTCCAGGCAGAGGGCAGTGGTGGGGTGATCGCCACTGCCAAACGCCAGACCCGGGTCGAGCAGCAGGTTGACGGCGGCGGGCTCCGGCGGGGCGCACCAGCTCGGGCAGATCCACAGGCGCCCGCCGCAGTGGCGGGGCCGGAAGTGCTCGCGCCAGAGCTCGCTCCAGGGGCGCTCCCCCAGCTCACTCCAGCGCGCGGCAGGCACCGGCCCGGGCAGCAGCGCGGCCGCGAGGTGCAGCCAGGCTTGGGCGCGGTCGCAATCGCCGGCAAACAACCCGGTCAGGCAGACCTGCTCCCACAGCGGGGTTTCCCCCGGCGGCGGCTCCAGCACCGGATTGTCGCCGGCATCGCTGAGCGTGACGGCCAGGGCGCCGGCCGCGAGCAGGGCGTCACTGTGGCGTTCGGCGGCGGCGCCGGACACCATCAGGCTCAGTTGTTGCCAACCTGGTTGGGAGTCGCTCACAGGCCCAGCTTTTTCTCCAGGTAGTGAATGTTCACGCCGCCGCGCCTGAAATCGCCATCCCGCACCAGGTTGCGATGCAGGTCGGTGTTGGTTTTGATGCCTTCAACCACCAGCTCGTCGAGCGCGGTGCGCATGCGCGCCAGCGCGCTGGCGCGGTCGCGACCATGGGTGATGATCTTGGCGATCAGGGAGTCGTAGAACGGCGGCACCCGGTAACCGCTGTAGAGATGCGAATCCACCCGCACGCCGTTGCCGCCCGGTGGGTGATAGGCCGTCACGGTGCCGGGGCTGGGCAGAAACGTGGTCGCGTCTTCGGCATTGATGCGGCACTCGAACGCGTGACCGCGAAACACCACGTCTTTCTGGGTGAAACTCAGGGGCTCACCCCCCGCAATCAGCAGTTGTTCGCGGACGATGTCGATGCCGGTGATCATCTCCGTGACGGGATGTTCCACCTGGACCCGCGTGTTCATTTCGATGAAATAAAAGTTGCCCTTTTCGTACAGAAATTCGAAGGTGCCGGCGCCCCGGTAGCCGATATCGATACAGGCTTTGACGCAGGCATCCAGGACGCGCTGGCGGGCGGCCTCGGGGATGTCCGGCGCCGGCGCCTCCTCGAGAACTTTCTGGTGGCGGCGCTGCAGCGAACAATCGCGATCGCCCAGATGCACCGCTTGGCCCTGGCCATCGGCGAGCACCTGGATTTCCACATGGCGTGGTGTCTCGAGGAATTTTTCGATGTAGACACGGCTGTCGCCGAAGGCGGACTGGGCCTCGCTGCGCGTCAGGGTTACCGCGCTCAGCAGGTGCGGCTCGGCGTGGACCACGCGCATACCGCGACCACCCCCGCCGGCAGCGGCCTTGATGATGACCGGATAGCCCACATCGCGTGCCACCGCGATGATCTCGGCGGGGTCTTCGCTGAGGGTGCCGTCCGAACCCGGTACCGTGGGTACGCCGGCGGCCTTCATGGCAGCGATGGCCGATACCTTGTCGCCCATCAATCGAATCACGGCGGGCGAGGGTCCGATGAAGGTGAACCCGCTGCGCTCCACCTGCTCGGCGAAGTTGGCGTTCTCCGCCAGGAAACCATAGCCGGGATGGACCGCGACCGCACCGGTGACTTCCATGGCACTGATGATGGAGGGGATGTTGAGGTAGCTATCGGCCGACGGATTCGGGCCGATACAGACCGATTCGTCGGCGAGGCGGACATGCTTCAGATCAGCGTCCACCTTGGAATGCACCGCGACGGTCTTGATGTCGAGTTCCTTGCAGGCGCGCAAAATGCGCAGCGCAATCTCGCCCCGGTTGGCGATCAGGACTTTGCTCAGCATGGAGAAAGGATTCCGCGGGCTAGAGGATGGTGATCAGGGGCTGGTCGTATTCCACCGGCGCGCCGTCCTCGGCGAGGATGGCGCCGATGATGCCCGCTTTGTCGGCTTCGATCTGGTTCATCATTTTCATCGCCTCGACGATGCAGAGCACATCGCCGACCTTGACGCTCTGGCCCACTTCCACGAAGGCTTTGGTGCCCGGCGCGGGCGACCGGTAGAAAGTGCCGACCATGGGCGAAGCCACCAGATGGCCCGCAATGACCGGCGCGGCCGGTGCGCTGGTGGCGGCAGGCGCCGCCGAGGGAGCCGCCGCGACCGGTGGGGCAAAGGTCATCTGGGGTGCAGCATAGGTTGGCGGGCGATGGCGACAGATACGGACCGATTCCTCGCCCTCGCGGATCTCCAGTTCGTCGATGTTGGACTCTTCCAGCAACTCAATGAGCTTCTTGACCTTGCGTATATCCATGAACCCTCCGGTTACAGGTGATGGCGGTTTATCAGGCATTGGCCGTGGCTTTCAGGCCGGGGCGCTGAGGCTGGCCAGCGCGGCTTGCAGCGCCAGTTCGTAGCCCAGTGCGCCGAGCCCGCAGATGACGCCGCTGGCAATATCCGAGAAATAGGAGTGCTGGCGGAAGGCTTCACGCCGGTACACATTGGACAGATGGATTTCGATAAAGGGTATGGCGACGGCGAGCAGGGCATCCCGCAGTGCCACGCTGGTGTGGGTGAAGGCCGCCGGATTGATCAGGATGCGGTCGACGCCCTCGCGGCCCGCAGCCTGTACCCGGTCGATCAGCTCGGCTTCAGAGTTACTTTGCAGGTGCACGAAGTCGTGACCCGCCGCTGCACACAGTTGCGCCAGGCGGGCATTGATGTCCGCCAGCGTGGTCGCGCCGTACACGCCGGGCTCCCGGGTGCCGAGTAAATTGAGGTTGGGGCCGTGCAGCGCCAGTATGGTGGCCATCGGTTGGCTTCTGTGGAGGTCGTGACGCGGTGGGGTCCGAGTTTGCCTCAAGCCGGTTTTGTTGTCCAGATGGCCGGCAAATTTCCAGACGTTAAACGCACATTCGCCACATGTTGCCGGCAGTTAACGGCTTCCTTGGGTAGCGGCTGCAACCTCTGCCGGCACGCTGAGCGCGCTCAGCACAATGGTTTCGGTCAGCAGCTGCGGCAGTATGCGCGCCGATTCCCCGGGCGGAAAATACAGGTACAGCGGGACGCCGCTGCGGCCGTGCGCATTGAGCAGCGCAGTGATTTCGGGATCGTAGCGGGTCCAGTCGCCCTTCAGATAATGAATGCCGCGCTGCTTCAGGGTGGCGCGAAAGCGGTCCGACGACAGCGCCATGCGCTCATTGGCCAGACAGGTGATGCACCAGTCCGCCGTGAGATTGACGAACACCGGGGCTCCGGCGTTGCGCAGGGCTTCGAGGCGCGCCGCGCTATAGGGCTCTGCCAAGGGTTGCGCCGGAGCGCCGGCCGGCAGGGCCAGCGGCAGTGCCAGTCCCGCGATCAGCACCGCAGCCGCGCCGACCCGCCCTCGGGCATGCTGGCTGCGGCCGGCGAGCCAGACCGCCAGCGCCACCAGAAGCATGCCGAAGGCAGCGATCAGGAGGTGATCGATATCGGTTTGCCGCCCGAGCACCCAGAGCAGCCAGAGCACGGTCGCGTACAGGGGGAACGCCAGCAGTTGGCGAAAGGTCTCCATCCAGGGGCCGGGACGCGGGAGGCGATCCAGTAGCCGCGGCATCCAGGAAAGCAGCAGAAACGGCAGTGCCATGCCAAACCCCAAGGCGGCGAAAACCCCCACCGCCAGCATGGCGGGCTGGGTCAGGGCGACGCCCAACGCCGTGCCCATGAACGGCGCGCTGCACGGACTGGCAACGACGGTGGCGAGTACGCCGGTGAGAAACGACGACCTCAGGCTGTGGCCGCTGGGCGTTGCCCGCACGGCGCCACCGAGTCCGAAATTGAAGGCGAGCTGGCCACCAAACCCCATCGCCATCAGGAAAAACAGGTAGGCCAGCGCCGTCACGAAACCGGGGGACTGCAACTGAAAGCCCCAGCCGACGGCCTCCCCCGCACGGCGCAGGGCCAGCAGCAGGATCGCGATAACGACAAAACTGAGCACCACGCCGGCGGTGTAGGCGAGACCGTGCCCCGCGACGCGGTGGCGGTGGGCGTGCGCCGAGGTGAGGCTCAGCACCTTGATCGAAAGCACCGGAAACACGCAGGGCATGAGGTTGAGGATCAGGCCGCCGAGGACGGCAATACCCAGCAGCGTCAACAGTCCAGGCGCAAGTCCCGGCGCACTGGTAGGGACGACGGCGCGGGTGGTGGGAGCCGGCGCACTGGTCGCGGTGACGGCGCCGGTCGCGAAATCGACCGTGAAATACTGGGTGTGGGGTGGGTAGCACAGGCCGGCATCGGCGCAGCCCTGCGATGTCACGCTCAGGTTGATCCCGGGTGGCGGCGGCTGGAGAAAATCGACACTGACCAGCGCGCGGTCGTAGAACACCTCGAGATTCTTGCCGTAGTAATCATCGTAGATCTCGCGGCCCGTGCCGGTGTGGATCGCGGTCGGCATCACACCGCCCGCGGTGTCCCGGGCCTGCACCGCAAAGTTATCCTTGTAGAGGTAGTACCCTGGCGCTATGACCCACTCTAGCTGAACCTTGCCTTCACCGACGCTGATCGACAGCTGGTAGGCTTGTTCGACCGGGAGAAATTGCTGATCGGCCTGGAGCAGGTTCGAGCGGCTGCCCGCAGACGCAAAGGGGTCGGTGGCCATGACGGGAACCGAACCCAGGATCAGCAACAACCAGGAAAGAGCAAAACTCAGGTAGCGCGGCATGGACTGGTCTGCGGTTAGGGGCGGCCCGGCTTCGACCAAGCTGCGGGGGCTTGGTTTCAAGGCCGGTTATTGTGTCGTATTCTGGACCCTGCCGCAGCCGCAGCTGCGGGGCCGATGCTCATCACGGCCAACACGCATCACGGCCCACTAAACCACGGCCCACTAACCACGGATAGTACGACCATGGCGATCAAAGACTGGGTGCGCAATTCGCGCGGGAACACCAGCGGGGCGACTGCCGCGCTACGCCGTCGTGGTGCCGGCGCCTGGATGGTGGTGGCTGCCGTGCTGGTCACGATCCTGCTTGCGCTGTCCTGGTACTGGTCGCGGCAACCGCAACTGGCCCCGCTGCTGGCGGGGGCCGACCGGACCAGTGTCAGTGGCGCACGGACCACGGCGACGCTCATCGCCCTGGTGGATACGCTGCTCGACAAGCGAGGCGGCTATCTGACCAACGACATACTGCCGCCGGGGCTCTGGCTCGACAATATGCCGAACTGGGAGTTTGGCGTTGTCGTGCAGGTGCGCGACGCGGCAAAAGCGTTTCGCGAGGCCTTCAGCCGTTCGCAATCCCAATCGACGGAAGATCCGGATCTCGCCCTTGCCGAGCCCTTGCTGAATTACGATACCGATCGCTGGATTTTCCCGGCGACGGAGGACGAGTACCGCAAAGGCCGTGATCGTCTGGCGCGCTATTACGCACGTCTGCTCAATGGCGATGACAACAACGCACTCTTTTATGCCCGCGCCGACAATCTGCGCTACTGGCTGGGAACCGTGCAAAGCCGGCTCGGCAGCCTGTCCCAGCGCCTGGGGACCAGCGTCGGGCAGCCCCGGCTCAGCATCAGATTGGGTGAAGGCGCAGATGCCGGCGCCGCGCAACCGACGCCCGCGCTGGTCAAACCATCCTGGTGGAAAGTCGACGATACGTTTTTCGAGGCACGCGGCACGGCCTGGGCGCTGATCCAGTTGCTCAAGGCAGCGGAAGTGGACTTCGCGGACGTGCTGGAAAAGAAAAATGCCCAGGTCAGCCTGCGGCAGATCATCCGCGAGCTGGAAGCGACGCAAAAGCCTCTGCATTCGCCCGTTATTTTGAACGGTAGCGGTTTTGGCTTATTCGCCAATCACTCGATCACCATGGCGTCTTACATCGGCCGCGCGAACGCGGCATTGATCGATTTGCGGGAGCTGCTCGCGCAGGGATGAAACCGAGGTCACATCCGCGGCTGCTGGTCAGACGCTTTGTGACGCACTGTGGTTTTATGACGGGGTGCGTGGAGACGGTATGGCCGCAGGCGCATACTGCTCGATTAGGACATGGATTCAAGGCGGAATCGATCAACGATGGCAGTCTTCGGCCCTTCAGCCGTCACCGAGACTTCGACGGACGGGTTTTGGGGCGGCGAGGGATTTGATCTTCCCACGCAGGTGCTCAACCAACAGCAGACCGGGATCGCAGTACTGGATTCCCGGAGCAGAATCATTTGCTGGAACCACTGGATGGTCGACTGGACCGGCGTCCCGGCGGCCCAGGCACTGCACGCCACGCTCGACGCGCTGTTTCCCGACCTGACGGCGAGCGAATTGCTCGACGCAATGGCGCGGGTGGCGGAAAACGGGGTCGGCATCCACTGGTCGCAGCACCTCGATCCGGAGCGGCTCGACCGTGTCGAGACCGCCATGACGCCTGGCGATCGGACGCTGCCGCCATTTCGACTCTCGATATCCCCCCTATCCCTGCCCGACGGCAAGGGCGCTCTGCTGGAGGTGGTGGAAGCGCCCTTTCAGCCTGCCGTCGAACGGCAGCGCGACTCCGGCACGGATGAGACCTCGCGCCGGGCGGTCTATCTGGACGAGCAACGCGCTGGTGTTATCGCGGTGGACGCACGCGGACGCATTGAGTCCGTCAATGGCGCCTTCGGCGCGATCACCGGTTTCGCTCCCGAGCTGCTGGTCGGCGCGCCGGCGCGGCTCGTGTTCCCAGCGCTTGGCCGCCGCGCTGGCGCTGACGTGCGTGCGCGGTTGCTGGGTGAGGTCAATCCCCGAGGCCGCTTGCAGGCGGTCACCGCAACCGGCGATCTCCGCTGGCTGGACGTATCACCCTGCACGCCGCTCGACTCGCCCGCCGGATTGGTGTTGCTGTGTCGTGACGATACCGGGCGCCTGGCCGAGCGCCGGGAGCTGCAACTCAAGGCCGAGCTGGTCGCGGCGCTGTTCGGCCAGATCGCCGACGGGGCACTGCTGGTGGATCAGCACGGGTGCGTCGAACGGGTGAACGCGCCCGCACTCGAATTGTTGGGCCTTGATTTCGCCGGCACCGTTGGGCGCAGTATCGACGACCTTGTCGGGTTTGTTGACCTGGAGACCAACGCGCCGGTACTGGTGTTGCGGGCAGCCCTGGCGCGCGGGACGGCGCTGGTGATACCCGCGGGTACGGCTCTGCGGCGCAGCGATGGCAGCAGTATCCAGGTGGCGGCAACCCTGACGCCCCTGCGGGATCAGGACAACGAACTGGCCGGCGGATTGCTGATGCTCCAGGCCTGCATGGAAGCACCCCAGATTTCCCAGCAGCTCGCATGGCAGGCGGAGCATGATGCGCTCACCGGATTGAGCAACAGGTCCGCACTGGCCAGGGCGATTGGGCTGCGGTTGGGGCAAATCAGTAACGGCAATCCGGTGGCCGTGTTGCTTTACATCGATGTCGCGAATTTTTCGCTGGTCAACGATACCTGCGGCCACGCGGCAGGCGACCTCCTGCTGCAACGGGTGGCCCAGCTGCTGAAGCAGCATACCGGGCCTGGAGAAGTGCTGGCGCGGATCGGTAATGACGAGTTCGCGATGCTGCTGCAACGGGCGGACGCTGCCGCCGGCTGCGCGGTCGCCGAAGCCGTGCTGGCCGACTTCCAGGCGTTTTCCTTTCCGTGGGGGGAGCGACGCATCAAGATGGGGATCAATATCGGCGTCGAGGTGATCGACGGTCGGTCCGATTCAGATATCGACATTCTGGTGGCGGCGGCGGCAAGCTGTGCCAAGGCCAAGGACATGGGCCGCAACCGGATGCATTTCACGGTAGCTGGCGGCCGCGCCGGGCGTGGCGACGGCCTGCATACCTGGGTACCCAGGATCAGCGCGGCACTGGACGAAAACCGCCTCCGCTTGTTGTTCCAGCCAATTATTGACCTTCGTTCCGACGCTGAACCCGGGGTGCGGCATTGCGAAGCCCTGGTCCGGATGATCGGATCCAACGGTGAGCTGATCTCTCCTCAGGGCTTCATTCCGGCGGCGGAGCGCTACGGCCTCATCGAGGATATCGACCGCTGGGTAGTCGCGGAAGCGGTGCGGGTGCTGCAGGGGTTGCCCCGCGCCCAGCGTGATGGCTTCAAGCTCTCGGTCAACCTGTCGGGCGCCACCATCAGCGACGAATCCAGCGCCGATTACATTCTGGAGCTGCTGAATCGTTCCGGCGTCGATCCGCGCCGCTTGCAGTTCGAGATCACGGAAACCGCGGCCATCCGCCAGTTCGATCGCGCCCTGAATCTGATTCACCGGCTGCGCGCCCGCGGCTGTTACTTGGCCCTCGATGACTTCGGCAGCGGCCTGTCGTCATTGCGCTATCTGCAGGAAATCCCGGTGGATTACCTCAAGATCGACGGTGCCTTCATCCGCAAAATGGAATTGAACGAGGTGGACTTCACCATGGTGAGCACCATCAATCATCTGGCGCACATCATGGGTATCGCGACCATCGCCGAAAGCGTCGAGAACGCCCTGCAGCTGTCGATGTTGCGCGATCTGGGTGTCGACTACGCCCAGGGGTTCTTCATCGCCATGCCACAGCCACTGGAAAGCATTCTGGCTTGACCCTCAGCCAGGGGTTGTCGCGCGAAACTGCGCCACCAGCCCGGCATGCTGTGCCGGCGCCAGCCGCGGTCCGTACTGGGCTACCACGGCGGCGGCGGCGAGGTTGGCAAAGCGCCCCGCCGCCACCGGATCGAAACCTTGGGTCAGCCCGTATAAAAACGCCCCGGCGAACATGTCGCCCGCGCCATTGGTATCAACCGCGATCGCCGGTGTGGCGGGGATCTGGTGCAGTTGGTGGCCGTCGAACACCAGGGCACCGCGCGCACCCAGGGTGATGGCAAAGGATTCGGCGTCGGCACGCAGGCGCTCGGCGGCGGTTTCCACATCGTGTGCGCCGGTCCAGGAGCGCGCTTCATCGCTGTTGCAGAACAGCAGGTCCACGCGTCCACCTGCCATGGCGCGCAGTTCCTCGCGGAAGTGGGCCACGATACCCGGATCGGACAGGCTGAGTGCCACCCGGGTGCCGTGCTGCCTGGCGAGTTCACGGGCGCGGATCGCCGCCGCGCGACCGCTCGGCGAGGTGGCCAGGTAACCTTCGATATAGAGGTAGGTGGCGGCGGCGAGCGCCTCCGGGTGGAGATTTTCCGGCGCCAGTGATTCGCTGATGCCAAGAAAGGTGTTCATGGTGCGTTCGGCATCCGGCGTGATCAGCACCAGGCATTTGCCGGTGGTTCCGGGCGGGAGCCCGGTGGTGCCGTTGTGGGTGACCCCCGCCGCGGCCAGGTCACGCAGATAAAAATGTCCGTTATCGTCGTCGGCGACCCGGCACGAATAGTAACCGCGGCCGCCGAAACAACTCACCGCGATCACGGTGTTGGCGCCCGAGCCGCCGCTCGCCCGGCGCGCCAGGGTCAGGTGATCGCCGAATACCTCCAGCAGCTGGTTTTGGCGCGGTTCGTCGACCAGGGTCATGACACCTTTCGCGATCCCATGGATGTCGAGTTCGGCGTCGGTGACACGCAGTTCGGTATCAACCAGAGCGGCGCCCAGGCCGTAAACATCGAAACGCTGCATGATCGTGGAGCCCGGTCGGTCAAAGCGGCTATTATCCACGCCCGTGCCCGCGGACCAAGTGACCGGCGGGCTTGAGACAGCCTCTGTCTCCACACAATCTGCGCTCGGGAGACACCAGTGACACGCCGGCGGCAACGCAAATCGCGCACCCGGAACCCGCCGCGCCGCAGTCCGTGGGCGGTGATCCGGGTTGTGCTCGGCGCGTTGCTGTTGCCCGTGCTGATCGCGGCGGGTCTCGGCGTCATTGCGCTCGACGCCATGGTGAAGGCAAAGTTTTCCGGCGCCAAATGGGCGTTGCCGGCGCACGTCTACGGCCGTCCGCTGGAGCTGTACGCGGGCCAGCCCTTGGCGCGCGCGGCGCTGCTGCGTGAACTGGATGGCCTCGGCTATCGCAAGGCGGCGCAGGCAGAGCACCCGGGGCAGTTCAGGATCAGTGGCAATAGCCTCGACATCCATGTGCGTGCGTTTCGTTTTCCGGATGGCGAGCAACCGGCGCAACGCGCGCGCGTGAGCCTCGACGCAAGCGGGATAGCTGCGATCAGCAGCAGCAGCGGCGCCGCGCTGCCGCTGCTGCGCCTGGAGCCGGTACGCATCGGCGGCATCTATCCGGAACATGCGGAGGATCGCGTGTTGTTGCGGCTCGCGGAGTTGCCTCCCTATCTGGTCGACGCGCTCATTGCGACCGAGGATCGCGATTTCTACCGCCATCACGGCGTCTCCGCGCGCGCCATCTTGCGCGCGTTCTGGGCCAATCTGCGTGCCGGGGGCATCGCTCAGGGTGGCAGCACCCTTACCCAGCAGCTGGTGAAAAACCTGTACCTGTCACAGAACCGTACCCTGGCCCGCAAGGTCATGGAGGCTATGATGGCGGTGCTCCTCGAACTGCATTACAGCAAGCAGGAAATCCTCGAGGCATATCTCAACGAGATCCATCTGGGTCAGGCCGGGGATCGGGCCATTCATGGTTTCGGCTTGGCCAGCGAGTTCTATTTCCGCCAGCCGCTGGCGGAGCTCGATCTGCATCAGGTGGCGTTGCTGGTGGGGCTTGCCAAGGGCGCGTCTCACTACAACCCGCGCCGGCACCCGGAGCGGGCCCTGGCGCGGCGCAATCTGGTGCTGGCGCAACTGTCTGAGGAGGGTGTCATCGATGCGGAACGCGCGCGCGGCGCCGCCCAACAGCCGCTGGATGTCACGGAAGCCCCCGGCGGCGTCAATCAGTACCCGGATTACATGGATCTGGTACGGCGCAGCTTGCAGGCGGATTACCAAGCCACCGATCTCACCGCGAATGGCCTACGCATCTTCACCCATTTCAATCCCCAGGCGCAGCGTCAGGTAGAGGTCGCCATCGCCGACACGCTCCGCCGCATCGAGGCAGAGCGCAAGCTGAAACCCGGGCGAATCCAGGCAGCGGCTGTTGTGGTGGGCGTGGGTACCGGCGAAGTATTGGCGCTCGCCGGCAGTCGCTCGGGCCAGGTGGTAGGCTTCAATCGCGCGCTCGATGCCCGCCGTACCATAGGCTCGACCGCAAAGCCGGCAGTCTATCTGGCGGCGCTGGAACAGCCCGGACGCTACACGCTGGGCACCTTGGTGGACGACGCGCCGGTCTCGATTGTCTCCGGAGGCAAACCCTGGGCTCCGGAGAATTTCGACCGTACCAGCCATGGTCCGGTACCGCTCTATGTCGCCCTGAGCCGCTCCTACAACCAGGCCACGGCGCGACTGGGTCTCGAAGTAGGTGTGGATCGCGTCGCCGATGTAGTGCGACGGCTGGGGTACGAAGGCCCGCTGCTCAAAGTGCCGGCGCTGCTGCTGGGCGGGGTCTCGATGACACCCTTCGAAGTCGCGAATATGTACCACACGATTGCCGCGGACGGTTTTCACACGGACCTGCGGGCCATCGCCTCCGTCAGCGGCGCGGACCGCGAGATCCTGAGAAGGTATCCGTTTGCCGTCGAGCAGCGCTTTGCGGCGGCGCCGATCCATCTGCTGCACTACGCCTTGCGCAAGGTGATGACCGAGGGCACCGGAGCCAACGCCTACCGGCAGCTGGCTGGCCTGACGGTGGCGGGGAAGACGGGTACTTCCAACGACCAGCGCGACAGCTGGTTCGCGGGGTTCAGCGGCAACTACCTGGTGGTGGTGTGGCTCGGACACGACGACAACAGCCCGATGGCCGTGTCCGGCGCTTCAGGAGCGCTGCGGGTGTGGAGCGCGATAATGGCGGGGCTCGATAACCGCTCGTTGCCCGATGTTCATCCCGAGGGGGTGACCTATGCCTGGTACGACCCCAGCACCGGCGCGGGGAGCGGCGAAGGTTGCGCCAACGCGCGCCAGCTGCCCTATATCAGCGGCTCCGAACCTGAAGGTCGCAGTTGCCTGAGCGGGGCTCCCGGGCAGATGCTGGACCGGGTGCGCGGCTGGCTGGGGATCGATTGATGAACCATGACGCAAACCCCCCGTGTAACGGGGAAAAAACCGGACCCGCGGCGCTGATGTCGCTGCGCGTCGCAGCACAGAAGCTGAGGCTACTGAGCGGCCTCGGCGTCTTGCTGGTGCTGGCAGCCTGCGCGCCCATGCAGTCCCAACCGCCGGCGCCAGTCGGCGTCCCGTCGTCCCCCAAAACCGGCCCTGCGGCACCGCCCGCTCCCGCGCCAGCTCCCGAGGTGCGGCCACCGCGGCCACCGCCGCCGCCACCCCGGGTTGTCCCGCCACCGGTGGCGCCGGATGCGGTTTCCGCGCTGCTTCGGCAGGCAAGTAGCGAAGCACAGGCCGGCCGGCACGACGCCGCCATCGCCCTGGGCGAGCGGGCGCAACGGCTCGACCCGCGGGCGCCGGGGGTTTATCTGGTGCTAGGTCGCGCACGTCTTGCGCGTGGGCAGCCCGCAGAGGCGCGTCAGCTCGCGCTGAAGGGGCTCGCCCTGAGCGCTGGCGGCACCGAGATTCGCCAGGAGCTGGAGGCGCTGCTGCGGGATACGGGTTCCTGAGCCAGAGCGTTCAGAGGCTATGCCGGCGATAGACGACACCACCGCCGTGGCGTCCCGCGACCTACGCCCGGCGTCGAATTCCCGACACGGCCAGACCGCACGTGGATTCAACTCAAGCGGCAACATCTTGCCGCAGCCCGATCACAGCGCCGGCAGCGCGGCCTCCAGCCAGCGGGCAATGCGCTCTGCCCAGACCATCTGGCCGGCGGTGTTCGCGATCAGATCCTGACGAATCTCCAGTTCGACATGCGCGATACCGCGCCGCTCGCCGTGCACGGGAATGCCGTAGTCGGTGGCATCGGAAACCGCGTAGGGCTGGTTGTCGCCTACCACCAGACCGGGTTCGCGCCGGGCGCTGGCCAGCAGCAGATGCCCGAGACGGGCATCGCGCTGATAGAGAACCCCGCAGTGCCAGGGCCGCG
>JBKHWK010000011.1:0-8089 GCA_046566625.1 Gammaproteobacteria bacterium | reverse complement strand
GCGCCGGGCGCTGGCCAGCAGCAGATGCCCGAGACGGGCATCGCGCTGATAGAGAACCCCGCAGTGCCAGGGCCGCGACACCCCGAGAAACACCGGTGTGAAGCTGTGCAGTGCCACCAGCACCGCCGGCCGTCCGGACGCCGCGCGCGCATCCAGCTCGGCGCGGATGCGGTCGTGGTAGGGATGGAAAATGGCGGCCGCGCGGGCTTCCTCCGCTGCGGCGGAAATCCCGACATTGCCCGGGATGAGTGTGCGCTCACTCTCGGCAACAATGGACTGCGGCGTGCCCGGTGCACGGTTGCAATCGATCACGAGCCGCGAGTAGTGCTGCAAAATGGCGAAGGCGCCAAGCCGTGCGGCGAGTTGCTCCGCAAGCCCCGCGATGCCGATATCCCAGGCGATATGCCGGTCGAGGTCGGCGGCAGCGAGGCCGAGGGATGCCAGCGCGCCAGGAATCGCGCGGCCGGCATGATCGGCGGTGATGACATAGGGCGCCGCGCCCTCGGAGCGACACAAGCGGTAAACCGCCGGATCGGCGGCGGCGAGCAGCGGGGAGCGAAAGTGCACGGCGATGCGCGGATCAGTTTTTCTGAACCGGCGGCCGGCCATTTTCTCCGTCATACAGTCCGGCAAATTCTTGCCGCAACAAATGCTTCTTCACTTTGCCGGTGGCGGTCATCGGCAGCTCGTCCAGCACCACTACTTTTTTCGGCACCTCAAAGCCACCCAGTTCACGCTTGCAGTGCTCGATCACGGTCCGCTCATCGATCTGCGAGCCGGGCTTGGCCGCGATCACGGCGGTAACCGCCTCGCCCCAGTAGGCGTGGGGCAGGCCGATGACACCGACATTGGCGACGCCCTCGCAGGCCAGCACGCTGCGCTCGACCTTCACCGAGGAGACATTTTCGCCGCCGGACTTGACGATATCCTTTTTGCGATCCACGAAGCAGAACTGGTTGTCGTCGTCGCGATAGCCGATGTCGCCGGAGTGATGCCAACCGTGGGCGCGCGCCTCGGCGGTGGCCTCCTCGTTGCGGAAGTAACCCAGCATGACCTGGGGACTGCGCCAGACGATCTCGCCGATCTCGCCCGGCGGCAGCAGGTTGCCCTGGTCGTCCATCACCGCCTGGTCGGTGAGTAGCGAGCCATCGCCCCAGATGTTGCCTTCCTTGACCTCCGCCCAACCGGCATCGACCACGGTCGCAACGGCGGCGATCTCGGTCTGCCCGGAGCCGGTGGTGAACGCGCAGCCGAACGCCTTCTTGAGCCGTTCCAGCGTTGGGGCATCCATGGGCGCCATGCCGTACATGCCGAGCCTGAGGCTGGAATAATCGTGGCTCGCGAGTTCCGGCGAGGCCAGCATGGCGCGCCACATCAGAGGCAGCAGGATGGCGAATTCGAGTTTTTCGGATTCAATCAGGCGCAGTAGGCCGCCGGGATCAAAGCCGTTCTGCAACACCGTCTTGCCGCCCACATGGGTGGCCGTCAGGGAAAACATTTCCGCCGTGATATGAAACAGCGGCAGTACCGCCGCATGGCTGGTGCTGTCCTTGTTGGAGCCGATACTCAGCACCGCGTTCAGGCTCGACAGAAACAGGTTCTTGTGGGACAGCATCACCCCCTTGGGACGTGCCGTGGTGCCGCTGGTGTACATGATCTGGGCGAGGTCGTCGTCCTGGATGATGATGTCCGCCACCTCGGTCACGGGCTGCCCGGCCAGAAATTCCGCAAATGCCGGGTGTTTCGCCGTGCCGGCACCGGCGAGCGTGCCCTGCACCAGATCGTCGAGGCCGGCGGTGACGCTGTCCACCAGGGCATGGAGGTGGGCATCAGCGAACACGGCGCGAGCGCCCGAGTGCTGAATGTTGTAGGCGACATCGTCCGGGTTCTGCAGGAAGTTGACCGGCACCGCGACGAAGCCGCCTTTGAAGCAACCCCACAGGCAGGTCAGAAACTCGCTGGTATTGCCGCCCAGAATGGCGACCCGGTCACCCTGGCGGATACCCCGCGCGCGCAGCCCATGGACCAACCGGTTCACGCGATCATTGAGTTCGCGAAAGCTCAGCGCCACGCGCCGGCCCTCGACAAATTCGACCACCGCTTCGCGGGAGCCGCGATCCGCAGCGCGACGGCGCAGGCTGTCGCCCATGGCGATGCGGCGGATCAGGTTGAGTTCGAGTTCGCTTGCCATCTGCAATTACCCCTGCACGTCGTTACTGGATCGGGTGTGGCGAAAGAATATCGATCGACGCTTAGCAGCTTGCTGAAAAACTGCTGCGGCAGCCATCTGCTTCGTTGCGCGGTGCTCGCTCCTTCGCCTATCTATCTGATATGTCTCGGTCGCTGCGCGCCGTGCGCCTCGCAGCTGGCCCCGTCGCAACGTTTTTCAACAAACTGTCAGATCACGGCGCCGCCGTGTTCCAGCCATTGCGCGCACTCTGGCGTCAGCGTGCGTGCGATGGCGGCGTCGCATTCCTTCAACTCCGCGGCGCTGAGCACATCTCTCCAGCGGCCATTGGTGCCCTTGTGAATGAAGGACTGGGCGCCGCCGGCAAAGATTTTGTTGACCCCCGGGAGCAACGCTTCGGCATTGGCTTTCATGGTCTCGAAACTCGCCTGCTCGACCAGGCTTGGCCACAGCGCTTCCGGCACGCTGATGTCCAGGAAAGCAGCCACCTTGCGCATCTCGCCTTCCAGATCCCGGCTCAGGTCGTTGAAGTGGACCAGGTAGATATTCGGCAGGTGGCGGTAATCCCACCAGCTCTGGATGAAATGGAGATGCGACCAGAACGGATAGCCATCGCTCTCCCAGGGGAAATTGCCCTTGTTGATCCAGTCGTGCCACAGCGCGTGAAGATCGGGATACAGCGGCGGAAACGGCTCGCCGACGCGCCCGGGCGTGTTGTTGAGCGCGTCCATAAACGGCTGCGTGTAGTTCGAGGTGTGGTTCCACAGCGACATGAAGACGTCGCGGACGTCGCGACCGACCACGATGTACTTCATCTGCGGATGGTAGGTCAGGCCATCGAGGGCGGTATGGGTTTTCATGAAGCGGCGGTGGGTCTGCGCCTCCAGATCGGCCGCCACTTTTTCGATCGGCACGATACGCATGTCAACCCAGGCGGAAATGTCGTGAAAGGACTGCTCCGGCGGATGATCCTGAAAGATCAGCAGGGCTACGATGCGCTGCATCCAGGTGGTGCCGCTCTTCATCGAGGTGCAGACGAGGATATCGTCGTCGCGAATCTTGATGCTGTCCCAGCGGGTGCTATCGAAGTGATGGAATTGATAGGTGTGCGTGCGCCGTGGTAATCCTGTGGCCATGATCTCCCGCCTGTAGCAGATGGTTGTTATCGTCCCGGCGTGCCAGGGCAAGCTATTGACGGAATTAGACCAGCATTATCCACGGCCGACAAATGGCCGCCTCACGCGCAAACAGATCCCTGCCGAAACAATTGAGGTGAAGATCCGGCGCCGACCTGTTAGAGTGCGCGCGGCTCAGACGCACTTCGGTCGGCGTTGTCCTCGCGGTACCCCTTCTGGTTATCCTCGACTTTCTATTTACGAAACTGTCTCGCGACCGACACCGGGCACCAGGCCCGGGACGCACAGTTTCCGGAACTCTACATGTCATTTGATTCTCTCGGCCTCTCGGCCGAATTGCTCCGTGCTGTCGCCGAACAGGGCTACAGCGATCCTACCCCGGTTCAGCGCCAGGCGATTCCGGTCATTCTTGAAGGCCGCGACATTCTCGCCGGCGCCCAGACCGGTACCGGCAAGACCGCCGGCTTCACCCTGCCGCTGCTGCAACGCCTGAGCGCGGAAAAGCCCGCCGGCAGTGGCCGCCCGGTGCGTGCCCTGATTCTCACCCCCACGCGGGAACTGGCGGCCCAGGTCGGCGCCAGCGTGAAAGACTACGGCCGCTACCTGCCCCTGCGCTCGACGGTCGTCTTCGGCGGCGTCGGTATCAATCCGCAGATTTCCGAGCTGCGCCGCGGCGTGGACATCCTCATCGCCACCCCGGGCCGCCTGCTGGATCACATGAACCAGCGCACCGTCGATCTCTCACGGGTGGAAATCCTGGTGCTGGACGAAGCGGATCGCATGCTCGACATGGGCTTTATCCACGATATCCGCAAGGTGCTGGCAGTGCTGCCGACCAAGCGCCAGACGCTGCTGTTCTCCGCAACTTTCTCGGATGAAATCCGGACCCTGGCCGACAAACTGCTGAATTCACCGGTGCCGATCGATGTCGCGCGCCGCAATACGGCGGTCGAGTCTGTAACGCAGATGGTCTACCCGGTGGATCGGGTGCGCAAACGCGAGCTGCTGTCCCACCTGATCAAGATTGAGGAGTGGAGCCAGGTGCTGGTATTCACCCGCACCAAGCACGGCGCCAACCGCCTGGCGCAACAGCTGGAAGACGACGGCATCCAGTCGGCCGCGATTCATGGCAACAAAAGCCAGACCGCGCGCACCAAGGCGCTCGCCGATTTCAAACAGGGCAAGGTGCGGGTACTGGTCGCCACCGATATCGCCGCGCGCGGCATCGACATCGACCAGCTGCCCCATGTGGTCAACTACGAGCTGCCCAATGTGGCGGAAGACTATGTCCACCGCATCGGCCGCACCGGCCGCGCGGGCAATAGTGGCGAAGCCGTGTCCCTGGTGTGTATCGACGAGGCCGGTCTGTTGCAGGGCATCGAACGCCTGCTCAAGCGGCGCCTGCCGACACTGGTCATACCGGAGTTCACGCCCGACCCCCGCATCCCTGCAGAGCCGATCATCAA
The DNA here is from genome assembly GCA_046566625.1 of Gammaproteobacteria bacterium. Classification (GTDB taxonomy): domain Bacteria; phylum Pseudomonadota; class Gammaproteobacteria; order Pseudomonadales; family Porticoccaceae; genus JAGPUQ01. The sequence continues at coordinate 3,299 of JBKHWK010000011.1, read as the reverse complement.
CGGGCGCAGCGCGAATGGACGCAGCCAGCGGCCACCCAACCAGGCGCGGCCCAATCCGGGCGCACCGCGCCAGGAAGGACGCCGCAAGCCCGGCGCGCGCACCCAGGGCAGCGGCCGCGCGCAGGGATCTCACGGCAACCGCTAGGGTTGGTTCGGACAGGAAGTGAAACGCGTTCCCGCCGGTGAACTGGCGGGAACGCGCTCAAAGACTCGATAACAGCATTCAGCGTTCGATCATCAACGCTGGACCATCAGCGCTCGGCCATCAGCGCTCGACAAAGGCGCGCTCGATCACATAGTGGCCGAGATCGCCGTGGCGATACTCGTTGAAACCCTTGCTGTCCAACAGATCGCACAGATCCGTCAGCATGGCCGGACTGCCGCACAGCATGAAGCGATCATTTTCCGCGCTCAACGCCGGCAACCCCAGGTCGGCGGACAGTTTGCCGCTGCCCAGCAACTCCGTGATCCGCCCCTGATTCTTGAACGGCTCCCGCGTCACGCAGGGGTAATAGAGCAGCTTGTCGCGCGTCACTTCGCCGAAGAACTCATGCTTGGGCAACTCCTCGGTAATCATCTCCCGGTAGGCAAGATCCGCCGCGTGGCGGCAGCCGTGGACCATGATCACTTTCTCGAAATTGTCGTAGATCTCCAGATCCCGGATGATGCTGAGAAAAGGCGCCAGCCCGGTACCCGTCGCCAGCAGGTACAGATTGCGCCCCGGCAACAGATGATCGAGCACCAGGGTGCCGGTGGGTTTACGCCCCACCAGCACTTCGTCACCCACCTCAATATTCTGCAGGCGCGAAGTCAGGGGACCGTCGGGTACCTTGATACTGAAAAACTCCAGCTCTTCCTCGTAGTTGGCGCTCGCCATGCTGTAGGCGCGCAGCAGTGGTTTCTGCTCCACTTCGAGTCCGATCATGGTGAAGTAGCCGTTCTTGAAGCGGAAACTTGAATCCCGGGTGGTGCGAAAACTGAACAGGCGGTCGGTCCAGTGATGGACACTCAGCACCGTCTCCCGATTGAAATTGGACATGACCTGACTCCGGGCCGGGGGGACAAATAGCGGCCAATACCGCTTGTCAGCACCATAACGCCGAGGCATGCTATCGGTAAAATAGATTATTCGCATATAGTTAATCGGGTGTGCCGATAATGCATTACACCTTGCGCCAGCTCGAAGTCTTTCTCGCCACTGCCCGCTTCGAAAACATCAGCCGCGCGGCCGAGAGCCTTTCCATGTCCCAGTCCGCCGCCAGCGGCGCGCTCCAGGATCTGGAGCGGCAATTCGATATTCGCCTCTTCGACCGCGCCGGCAAGCGTCTGCAACTCAACGATCTGGGCCGGGCACTGCAACCCCAGGCGCTGGCCCTGCTGGAGCAGGCGCAGGCGCTGGAGGCGGGTTTCGCCGGTCGCGCGGACACCGGCGCGCTCAAAATCGGCGCCACCCTGACCATCGGCAACTATCTGGCGGTCGGCCTGATGGCGAATTTCATGAACGAGCACCCCGGCGTTCGCGTGGCCCTGACGGTGGACAACACTGCCCATATCGCGGCCGGCGTCGCCGGCTTCAATCTCGACCTGGGCCTGGTCGAGGGCGAACTGAGTCACCCGGATCTGATCATCACCCCCTGGCGGGAGGACGAGCTGATCGCCTTTTGCGCTCCCGATCATGTGCTCGCCAAGCGCTATCGCCTCAACGATGACGACCTGCTCGCGGCGACCTGGATTTTGCGCGAGCCCGGCTCGGGAACCCGCCAGACCTTCGACCGCGCCCTGCACGGGCTGCTGCCGCGCCTCAACATCCTGCTGGAACTGCAACACACCGAGGCCATCAAACGCGCGGTGGAAGCAGGACTTGGCATTGGCTGCCTGTCACGCATCACGCTGCGCGATGCCTTCCAGCGCGGCAGTCTGGTGGCGCTCGACATGCCGCATCGCGATCTGCGCCGGCATTTCTATTTCGTGCTGCACCGGCGCAAGTTCATCAGTCCGGGCATGGAACGCTGGCTGGAGCTGTGTCGCACTTCGTCAAACGACGCGCCGACCTGATGCAGGTATCAAAACCAACACCACCAGCCGGTCCTGCTCGCCAGCGTCCGGGCGATGGTGGAAACTACGCACCAATCCATCCCGCGTCGCAGCGAGCACGCGGGGATTCATCACTGCCGACGGCAACGAGGGGGCTTCTTGTCCAATCTGTACATCGTGGTGGACAGCCCGGAGGTCTGGGGGCCCTATCACAGCGCGGAAGAAGTGGTGCCCAGCAAGGACTACCTGAGCCGCCCGGAATATCGTGCGCCCGGGGTACAGGTCTACAATTTTTGCGGCGATTGCAGCTACCGCAGCCGGGGCTACTACTGCTCCCTGCTCGCCGAGGCGCGCGGACAGAAGGTGCTGCCCTCGGTGCGCACCCTGAACGAACTGTCGGCTGGCGCCACCATCAAGCTGAGCGATGAACTGCTGCGCCGCACGCGGCAGTTTCTGGCCACCAACGTGGCCGCGAGCGAAGCCAACTTCCGGCTCCGGATCTACTTCGGCCACACCCCGATCGCGGCGCTCGAAAAACTCGCCAAGAAAATCTTCGAGCTGTACCCGGCACCCCTCCTCGAAGTCGAGTTCGAGCGTGGCACCCAATGGGTCATCGCCCGTCTGCGCCTGATGGCGCTCGGCGAACTGGACGACGCCGGCCAGGACGAATTCGGCGCCGCGCTCGAAGGTTTCAGCAAAAGGATCTGGCGCCAACCGCGCCGGGAACGCGCGGCACGCTACGACCTCGCAATCCTGGTCGACCCCCAGGAGCGCTTCCCGCCCAGCAACAAGGGTGCGCTGCAAATGTTCATCAAGCATGCCCGCCTGCTCGGCATCGACGCCGATCTGATCACCATCGACGACGAAGCACGGCTGCTGGAATACGATGCGCTGTTCATCCGGCAGACGACTTCCATCAGCCATCCCACCCTGCGCTTCGCGCAGCGGGCCGCGCGCGCCAACATGCCGGTGATCGACGATCCCGACTCCATCATCCGCTGCACCAACAAGGTGTTCCTGCACGAGCTGCTGACCGCCAACAAGGTCCGCGTGCCGGCCGCCCGCATGCTGTTCGGCGACGAAATGCCGGAGTTCGCCGAACTGCGCGAGCAACTGGGCACGCCGCTGGTGCTGAAAATCCCGGACGGTTCGTTTTCGGTCGGCGTCGAGAAAGCCGAGACCGACGCCCAGTATCAGGCTGCGGCCGCGCGCCTCCTGAAACAGTCCGCCGTGGTGATCGTGCAGGAATTCATCGCGACCGATTT
>JBKHWK010000010.1:0-34267 GCA_046566625.1 Gammaproteobacteria bacterium | reverse complement strand
TTGCAGACTTCGACCAGCTTGGGCAATTCGTCATGGCGCTGGCGCAGCAACACGTCGATGTTGGCCCATGCCTTGGTGACGCCGTGTTTGACCTGCACCAGACCGTTGTACAGCGTGACGCAGTAAATGCCGGCGACCAGCACAGCGCCGAGAAAAATCAGTGCTCCCATATCACGCTCCTTCCCCGAAGTCCGGGGCAAATTAGCACAATTGCCCGGCTTAGAGAACGCGTTCAGCATCGTCGGACGTTGTTCACGACGGTTGTCGATCACCTGCTAGCAGCTTTTCAACAAGCTGCTAGACTTGGCCCAAACAATCCGGAGAACCCGCCCCATGGAATACCGCAAACTCGGCAACACCGGACTCGACGTCAGCCTGATCTGCCTGGGCACCATGACCTGGGGCCAGCAGAACAGCGTCGACGACGCCCTGCAACAACTCGATTACGCGCTCGACCAGGGCGTCAACTTTGTCGATGCCGCGGAGATGTATCCGGTGCCACCCCGCGCCGAAACCCAGGGCCGCACCGAGGAATGCATCGGCGAGTGGTTTACCCGGCGCGGCGGTCGCGACCGTGTCATCCTCGCCACCAAGGTGTCCGGACGCTCGGACGCCACCGGCGACTGGCGCCATCTGCGCGGCGGGCCGCAGCTCAGCCGCGACCATATTCGCCAGGCGGTGCGGGATTCCCTCAAGCGGTTGCGCACCGATTACATCGATCTGTACCAGGTGCACTGGCCCGAGCGCACCACCAATTTTTTCGGTCAGCTCGGCTACCGTCACCGCGAGCAGGAGGGTCTCAATTCCATCGAGGAAACTCTCACTGCGCTCACGGAGCTGGTGCGCGAAGGACTGGTGCGTCACATCGGCATCTCCAACGAAACGCCCTGGGGCGTGATGGAGTATCTGCGCGCGGCGCGGGAGCGCGACCTCGTCCGCATCGCCAGCATCCAGAATCCCTACAACCTGCTCAATCGCAGTTTCGAGATCGGTCTTGCCGAGATGGCGCTGCGTGAACAGGTGGGGCTGCTGGCCTATTCGCCCCTCGCCATGGCCATGCTCACCGGCAAGTACTCCGGAGGCGCGCGGCCCGCCGGTGCGCGCCTGACCCTGTTCGAACGCTTCCAGCGCTATTCCGGCCCGCAGGCGGTGGCGGCCAGCGAGGCCTATGTGGCGCTGGCCCGCGACCACAGCCTGGACCCGGGTGCCATGGCGCTCGCCTTCGTCAATGGCCGCGATTTCGTCACCAGCACCATCATCGGCGCCACGCGCATGGATCAGCTTGAAGCCAATATTGCGAGCGTCCGGGTGACATTGTCGGAAGAGGTGATCGCGGGCATCGAAGCGATTCACCGCCAGTACAGCAACCCGGCACCCTGATTTCGGCGATGCCGGCAGTCGTCCTCGACTGCTGGCTATGCCTCTTACGGAGAAGTATGAGCAATATCACCGTTCGCCAAGCCGTCCTATCTGATCTTGAGGAACTTGTGCCGCTCTTTGATGGCTATCGTCAATTCTATGGCCGTCCAAGCGACATTTCCGCCGCGCGAGAGTTTTTGCTCGCCCGCTTCAATCACGGCGAGTCAGTCCTGTTCATTGCACATGGAGACAATGCACCTGTTGGGTTCACTCAGCTTTACCCGAGCTTTTCGTCCGTGTCCCTTGCCCGTGTTTTCGTGCTCAACGATCTTTTCGTGCATGAGCAAGCACGCAGGAAAGGCGCGGCCTTAAAACTGATGACAGCTGCCATTGAGTTTTCGAAATCATTGGGGGCTGTTCGCGTCTCGCTATCTACAGCAATAGCAAACGAAACTGCCCAAGCTCTGTATCAATCCACTGGCTGGAAGCGTGATGAACAATTCTTTGTCTATCACTTTGCCATTCCGGCATAACCCGGCGCCCTGATTCGGTGATGCCGGAAGCCGTCCTTGACTACTGGTTCGGCGCCGACCGCGCCGATGCCCTGCGCAATCCAGCCCGGGCGCGGCTCTGGTGGGGCAAAGACCCGATCGCCGACGCTGATATTCGCGCGCGCTTCGAACCCCTGGTGATTGCGGCGCTGGCCGGTGAACGCGACGACTGGGCGCGGACGCCCGCCGGTCTGCTGGCGCTGGTGATCCTGACCGATCAATTCACCCGCAATATCTATCGGGATACGCCGCAGGCTTTTGCCGGCGATCCACGCGCGCTCGGCTGGTGCCGGCAGGCGTTGGCGGAAGGCATGGACGGGGCATTGCATCCGCTGGAACGGCTGTTTCTCTATCTGCCGCTGGAGCACAGCGAGGTACTCGCGGATCAGAAGGCATGCATCGTGCTGATGGAGGCGCTCGTCGCGGCGGCGGACCCGGCAGCGCGTGCGCAGTTGGCCGACGCCCTCGATTACGCCCGCCGGCATGGCGAGGTCATTCGTCGTTTCGGTCGCTTTCCCCACCGCAATGCCATTCTCGGTCGCGAATCCACCGCCGCGGAAATCGCTTTCCTCAAAACACCGAGCTCATCGTTTTGACGCGGCGCGCGCGGCCCTAGCCGGGGCTTGGCGCGCGCCCGCTCTTGACCATCATGGTGAGGCGGGCGATGCAGACCAACTGGTCGGCGTCGTCCAGGATACGGATGTCCCAGACGTGGGTGGCGCGGCCCAGATGGATGGCGCGCGCGGTGGCATACACATGACCCTGGATTGCCGGGCGGATGTGGTTGGCGTTGATTTCCAGACCGACGCAGTACGCCGATTCTGGATCCAGGCAGAGCATGGAGGCGTGGCTGCCTACGGTTTCGGCGAGCAGGCAGGAAGCGCCGCCGTGGAGGATGCCGTAGGGCTGACGGGTCTTTTCATTGACCGGCATGCGCGCGGTGAGGTGATCCGGACCGAAATCCACGTATTCGATGCCGACATGATGGCTGGCGGTGTCGGGATAGGGCTGGTTGAGCGCAGCCAGGCTCAGCGGGCGGTGCCAGATAGTCATGGGTCAGTTCCCTCGGGATCGGGTTGCTGCGTCGCGGACGCGCGGGCTAGCGGGGATATAGCGGTTGCAGGTCGCGGCCGGGTTTCTTGCGCTCGCTCGCCGGCATTTTCGCCAGGCTGCGCAGCTGCGCGAGTAACTCCTCCGTGTTCGGTGGCGGCCGCCCGCCCGGCGCATAGCAACTGTCGTCGAGAGCGCGGAAAACCGTGCGCAGGTGCTCGCTCCCGGCGCGCTCGGCGATCTGGCGCAAGCTGACAATCCCCGCGTCCTGCCAGTGCTCCCGCGCCCAGGCGAGAATCGCCGCGCGCAGGCGCACCCCGTCACCTGTCGCAGCGGCACGTTCGACGGCGCGGAAGTCCGCGCGCTGCTGCGTCGGTTCGCTGGCGGTTCCGGTCGTTGTGCCGCGCCGGCGCCAGAGCAGTGCAAAGGTCAGGGTACTCAACAGCAGCAGCAGGTTCCCGGCGATCAATCCGTAGAGCAGGGGCGTGGCGCCGCTGGAAGCGACGGCGGTTGCCGCAGGGGTCTGAATGGCTTCGGTTGCCGGCGCCGGAGCGGTATCGATCGGTGCAACCGCCGCAGCTTGCGGAGCGCCGGCCGCCGGCAGTATTTCGAAGCGTGCCCCGGGAACTTCGGTTTCCTCGAAGGCGCGAGTCTCGGTATTCCACCAGCGCACCCTGATGGGGGGCAGCGCCAGCGGGCCGGGCTGGTCCGCCACCACCGCAAAGCTCTCGACGCGTCGTCCGCTCAGGCCGGCGGCGGTGGCGTCGTCGTGCAGTTCCGGCTGATCCGGATAGCGGCGATAGCCTTGCGGCGCGGACAGTTCCAGGGGTGGAATGCGGGCGCTGGTGGTGCCGGTCGCGGTGAGGGTGATGGTTCGGGTGATGGGCTCCCCGAGCTGAACCTGGCTCGCTGCGGTGCTCCACTTCTGTTCGACGTGCAGCGCCTGTACCGGCAGCCAGCTGGTGGCGGCGCCGGCCGGCCGCGCAGTCACAGGAAGTGTGCGCGGCTCGGAGCTGATCCGCAGCGGGCGACCGCCGCCACCGAAGGCGCGCGCAAAGGGGTCGTGGCCCTCCAGCGTGCGGGCGCCGAAGCGCGCACCGGGAATGTTCAGCTCGCCTTCCTGTTCCGGGATCAGCGCATAGCGCAACTCGATCACCTGATAGGTTTGGCCCTGGATCTCCTTGTGGTATTTGTTTTCCGCAATCTGGATGAGCTCGGCGCCCGGCACCGCGAGCGGCTCCATGCTGAGGTTGCTCAGATCGATGCGGGTGTAGAGCCGCAGACTCAGCATCACCTGTTCACCGGGAACCGCTTGCTCCTTGTCGAGTATCGCTTCGGCGAACACCGGACGCTCCGCGGTGGTCGACTCGCTGGCACCCAGGGTCACCTGGATGCTGAGGGCGTGACTCCGGGCGTCACCTGCGGTCAGCGGCGGAATTTGCAGATCGCCGGCGCGTTTGGGGGCCAGGGTCAGGCGCCAGATGCTGGTCGCAGAGAAGCTGCCGTTGACCATGCTGACCTGATTGCGGCGGCTGTGGTCGAGAATTTCGAAATCCGTATCCAGGGGCGAAAAATCCGGATCCTCGGCTGCCTTGCCGGGATAGGTCAGCGTCAGCTCCAGGGTCTCGCCGCTTGCCAGTGTGGTGCGATCCACGCTGGCGGCGAGCTCTTCCATGGCGGCGGCGGGTGGGGACGTCGCCAGCAATCCGGCCAATAGCCACGCGGCCAGGACCAGACTGCTTGCGATCAGTGGGTTGAATGGCAGCTTCACCAGCGTTCTCCTGCCGCAGCCGGGCGCTCGCCGCGCTCCTCGCGCTGCTGGGCCTCATAATGAAACTTGCGCCGTAACAGACCGCCGGGATCGTCCGGCAAGGCGCGCAGTTGTTGTTCCTGAATTTGAGTCTCCTCCCGGGTTGGCGCACCGGCAGCTTTGGATTCGCCGGCCTCGCCCCCGGATTTGGCGGTCTCGGTGGCAGACTTCTCGCCGGCGGCTTTGGCGCTTTCGTCGTTGCCGGTCATGGTATCGGTATCCGGTTTTTTGGCGTCGTCGCCATTTTTCGGCTCGGCGCCGGACGCATCGCTTTCCGATGGATTTCCGGTGGACGATTCGTCTGCCGAGGGTTGCTCGGGATTTTCTGCGCCGTCCGTTGGCGGCGACTGGTTCTGCCCCTGGGAGCCTTGATTGTCGTTTTCGGTGGGCTGCTGTCGATCTCCCTCGCCCGTGCCGGATTGGGCTTCCTCGCCATTTTGCTCCTGGTTCTGGCCCTGCTGTTGCTGCTGCTTTTGGTCCTGTTGCTGTTCCTGCTGCTGTTGCGCACGCTGCACCAACTCGCGGTTGTAGCTGGCGTCGGCGAGGCCGGGATCGAGTTCCAGGGCGCGGTCGTAGGCGGCGATCGCACCCGGGTAATCGCCGCTGCGCGCCAGGGCATTGCCGCGGTTGTAGTGGGCGTTGGCAGCGTCCACCTTGCCGAACTCCGTTGCCGCCGTGCCGTGATCGCTGGCGCGATACGCAGCGGTGCCGCGCCGGGCGGGATCGGTGAATTCCTTCTGGGCGGTGGCGGCGTCGCCGGCATCCAGGGCGCGTTGGCCGCGCTGGTCAGGCCGCTGCCAGAGATCCTGCCATTCCAGTGCCTGCGCCGGCGGTGTTCCTGTCAGCAGCGGAGTCAGCAGCAGCATCGCGAACAATCCGCGCCGCCAGGCCAACACCGCAAACGGCAGCAACAGCAGCGCGAGCCAGGGGCCTTCGTCGCGTCGCGTATCGTGGTTTTGGTGGAGCGCCAGGGTCCGCTCACGGGCCTGGGCCGTAAAAGTTTCGGTCAGCATCGCCACGTCGCGGTTATCGGCGCTCAGTTCCACATAGCGTCCAGCGTGTTGCCGGGCGAGGGCTTGCAGTGGTGCGGGATTCAGACTTGCGATCAGCATGTTGCCGGAGCGGTCGCGCACAAAACCGCCGCTGGGCAGCGGCGCCGGGGCGCCTGCTGCGGTGCCGGCGGCGAGTATCGATAGCCGGACCCCGTTGGACTCCGCCAGCCGGGCTGTCATCGCGGCGGCGGCTTCCGGGCTGACGCCGTCGGTGATCAGCAAGATATCGCCCTGTTGCTCCCCCACGTTGGCGACGAGTTCGAGGGCTTTGGCGAGGGCGATTTCGGGGGCGCTGCCGGGCGTTGGCAGCAAGTCGGGTGTCAGCGCGGGCACCAGGGCGGCCAGGGTGCGAGCATCGTCGCTCAGTGGCGTTACCACATGGGCGTCGCCGGCGTAGGCGACGAGGGCGGTGGCGCCCTCAACGCGCGCCGCCAGCAGATCCATGAGTTTCAGCCGGGCGCGGGTGAGACGGTCGGGCTTGAGGTCCTGCGCCAGCATCGACGGCGACAGATCGAACAGGATCACCAGGGGCTGTTCGCTGCGATACACCGGTTGCGGCAGATCGCGCCAGCTCGGTCCGGCGAGCGCGAGCGCAGCGATGATCCAGGCGGTGAGGATGATCCAGGGCAGCCGTCGTTGCGGCGGCATGGCGCGTTGTTCCAGCAGCCAGGGCAGCAGCGCGGGGGCGATGACGTGCTCCCAGTCGCCGGCACTGGCATGGCGCCGGTGCAACAGCACGACAAGCCCGGCGGCGGGCAGGATCGCCAGCAACCACCCGGGTCGCAGCCACTGAAAGCGGCCGAGCAGTTCCAGTAGTTCAGGCACGCAGATCCTCCCGGGCCACCGCGACGAGCAGCAGGCTGGCGAACAGTGCAACCGCCAACGGCCAGTGCGCGAGCGAGCGCAGCGGACGCACGGTGTCGGGCGCCTGTTCTACGGGTTCCAGGCTGTCGAGTTCGCGGTAGATGGCATCGAGCTCGGCGGGATTGCGCGCGCGGAAGTAGCGACCGCCAGTGGTGTCGGCCAGCATCCGCAGCCCGGCCTCGTCGAGATCGGCGGAGGGATTGACGCGACGGGCGCCGAACAGGGTGCGCTGGATCAGTTCGTCGGCGCCGATCCCGATGGTGTAGATGCGGACGTTGTTGGTCGCCGCGAGCTGCGCGGCCTGGGCAGGAGTGATCTGGCCGGCGTTGCTGGCACCGTCGGTGAGCAGAATCAACACACGGCTGGATTCCGGGCGTTCACGCAGGCGCTTGACCGCAAGTCCGATGGCATCGCCGATGGCGGTGCCATCGCCGGCGAAGCCGATCACGGCTTCGTCGAGCAGCGTCTTGAGGGTCTGGTGATCAAAGGTAAGCGGCGTGTGGAGATAGGCTTCGCCGCCGAACAGGATCAGCCCGAGGCGATCCTGGGGGCGGCGTATCACGAAGTCGCCGACCACTGCCTTGATCGCGGTGAGGCGGTCTACCAGGTTGCCGCCGATCTCCATGTCGCGCATTTCCATGCTGCCCGATATGTCCACCGCCAGCAGCAGATCGCGACCGCTGGTGGGCAGGGCGGCGGGCGCGCCGGTCCACACCGGTCGCGCGGCGGCGCCGAGCAGGGCGAGCCAGACCAGTGCCAGCAGGGCGAGGCGCACGCGGTGGTGCGGGCTGCGGCCGGTCGTGGCCTCCGACGTCGGGAACAGTGCGGCGTAGGCCGGTGCATGCAGCGCGGTGAGATGGAGTTCGGCCGCGCGCCGCCAGCGTCGGTACAGCCAGGGCAGCGGCGTCAGCACGAACAGCCAGGGCCACTCCAGACTTACCACAGCGGGCCTCCGGCGCGCCGAATCCATTCCCGCGTCACCACAAACAGGGTTCGCGCCTCGCTGTTGGTAAGGGCTTCCGGCGCCGGCGCATAGAGCAGCCGGACGATTTTGTCGACGGACAGGGCGGCGCTTAATTTGCCATCGCTGGCGGCGTCGATCAGCACCAGGAAGGCAGCGGTCGGCAAGGCGGCATTGGGTTCCTGCAGCGGTGTGGAGCGGGCGGTCTGGCGGGCCAGCACGAGCAGGGATTTGGCCAGACGCGCGCTGTCGCCGTTGTGCTCAAAGTCGCGCCACACGCGATTGATGCGGCGTTTGGCCTCGCGCGCGAAGCGCCGTTCCCGGTGGCGCCGTCGCGCGGCCAGCAGTGCCCAGCCTGCGCACAGAATCACCAGCAGGGCCAGGATCCACCAGCCCGGAGCGGGCGGCCACCAGGATGGGGGCGGCGGCGGGTGAATGTCGCGCAATTGCGCCAGCGGATCCGGGGTCATCGGTGGCCTCGGCGCGCGCTGCTGTAGTAGCGGCGCAGCAGCAATTGCGGATCCTCGGCGGTGGAGACACGGATCAGGCTCAGGTTCAGTCGGCCTGCCAGTGCCTGGAGGTCGGCGCCTTTGCGGTTGGCGCGCTGCTCGAATGCGCGCCGCACGTCGGGATCGCGGCTGTCGATCACCAGCAACTGATTCGCGGCAGTGCGGACACCGTAGCGCCCGGGCGGCGGCAGTGCCGTTTCCAGAGGATCCTGCACCGCCAGCAGGGTGATATCGCAGTGGCGCGACAGTTCGAACAGTTGACGTTCGACGCCGGGCTGGTCGGCGAGGTCGTAAAAATCGCTGATCAGGAACAGGGCGGCGCAGGGATGGGCGACGCGGCGTGCTTCTTCAAGCATGGGTTCCAGATGGTGGCGGTCCGGTTGCGGCGCGACCAGTTGCGCAGCGGTTTCACTCAGTGCGCGCAGCAGTTGCAGCACGCCCAGGTGACCGCGCCCGGTGCGGACGTGGTGCGCGGTAGCGGTGCCGAAGACCAGGCCGCCGATGCGGTCGCCGGCGCGGGCGCCGGCCCAGGCCAGGGTCGCGGCAAGTTCGCAGGCGACCGTCGACTTGAGGCGCTGGCTCCCGAAGAACATCGACTGGCGCAGATCGACGACCAGATGCACGGGCCGTTCGCGCTCCTCGCGAAATACCCGGGTATGGGGTTCGCTGCGCCGCGCGGTGACGCGCCAGTCGATGCTGCGCACGTCGTCGCCGGGTTGATACACCCGCACTTCCTCGAACTCCATGCCGCGCCCGCGTCGGCGCGAGCTGTGGCCGCCGCCGGTGGTGCGGGCAACGCGGCGCGGGAACAGCCCGAGGTGCCGGGCGTGGTGGCGCAGTCGCGCGAGGTTTTCGGCGGTGGGCGCGACGGCGCCCGGCACCGGTTCGGAATTCATCATGAGATCCAGCTCAGGCGGAGGGGACGGCGGTCAATAGCTGTGCGATGGCCTGGCTAGTGGTGACGCCTTCGGCTTCAGCCTCGAAGTTGAGCAGGATCCGGTGGCGCAGGACGTCGGGCGCGATGTCGCGGATATCGTCGGGAGTGACATAGTCGCGGTCGTCCAGCCAGGCCATCACGCGGGCGCAGCGGTCGAGCGCAATGGTGGCGCGCGGACTGGCGCCATAGTGAATCCAGTTCTTCAGGTTAGCGCCGTATGCCTTTGTATTTCTTGTGGCTAGAATCAGTTGAACCAGGTATTCCTCGACAGCGGGGTCCATGTGGACGGCCAGGGTTTCGCGGCGCGCGGCGAAGATCACATCCTGTGCCAGGGGCACAAAGGGCGCGCCGCTGGTGCCGGCGGCTTCATCCCGGGCGAGCGCCAGAATGCGGCGCTCGGCGTCCGCATCCGGGTAATCGACCAGCACATGCAGCAGGAAGCGATCCAGCTGGGCTTCGGGCAGTGGATAGGTGCCTTCCTGCTCGATGGGGTTCTGGGTGGCCATCACCAGAAACAGCGGCGGCAGCGGATAGGTTTTGGCGCCGACGCTGATCTGGCGTTCCCCCATGGCTTCGAGCAGCGCGGCCTGGACCTTGGCGGGCGCACGGTTGATCTCGTCGGCAAGCACCAGGTTGTGAAACAGCGGGCCGGGCTGGAAGGTGAAGGAACCGGTTTCCGGACGATAGATGTCGGAGCCGGTGATGTCCGACGGCAGCAGATCCGGCGTGAATTGAATACGGTGGAAATCGGCGGCGATGGCGCCGGCCAGAGAACTGATGGCGCGGGTCTTGGCGAGCCCGGGCGCCCCTTCGACCAGCAGGTGGCCATCGGCGAGCAGGGCGACCACCAGGCGCCGACAGAGTCCCGGCTGGCCGACGACGCGGTGGTTGAGGTGGTGGAGCAGGGCGTGCAGTTGTTCGCGGAGCGTCATGGAGTCCTGAGTCGTCACTGTTGAAGGGGCGGAATTGTGCCGGGGTTGGAGCGCGAATGGCAGCGCGGGTTCCGTGCGGTGCCGAGTAGCCATGCCTGGATGCCGGAGGCGAGTCCGGTGCGCTTTACGGGCTCAAGGTGCGACCGCCTCGCCGCCGGGCCAGCGCGTATCACTGGCGCCGTAGAGGAGAGCGCCGTCGCTGCCGATGCTCTGGGTGCGGCCCAGCGTGCGCGGCGAGCGCATCAGGCTGTGTCCCATGCCCCCCAGCAAAGCCAGGGTGTCGGGGCTCAACCCTGGTTCGTAAAACGTCATATCGGGTTGCCACTGGTGGTGGATACGCGGGTGCGCGGCAGCGTCCGCCACGTTCATGCCGAAATCGACCACATTCAGGATCGTCTGCAGCACGGCGGTGATGATCACGGGTCCGCCGGGGCTGCCCGTCACCAGTACCGGTTTGCCATCCTTGAACACCAGCGCCGGTGTCATCGACGACAGCGGTCGCTTGCGCGCTTCAATGGCATTGGCGCTGCCGCCGATCAGGCCGTAGGCATTGGGCACGCCGGGCTGCGCGGAAAAATCGTCCATCTCGTTGTTGAGCAGAAAGCCGGCGCCCGGGACCGCGATGCCGCTGCCGTAAGAGAAATTGAGGGTGTAGGTGTTGCTGACCAGGTTGCCTTTTGCATCCCACACCGAGAAATGGGTGGTCTGCGGGCTTTCGGTACGTACTTTCAAGGTCGGTGCCACGGCACTGGAAGGCGTCGCGCGGGCCAGGTCGATACCTGCGCGCAGTTGCGCTGCGTAATCCTTGGACGTGAGTTCGGCCACCGGCACCGACACGAAATCCGGATCGCCCAGATGCTCGCCGCGATCGGCATAGGCGCGGCGCATCGTCTCGATCAGGCGGTGCAGATAGGCCGCGCTGTTGTGGCCCAGTTCGGCGAGATTCCAGCCTTCGAGCACATTGAGCATCTGAATCAGATGCACTCCGCCGGACGAGGGCGGCGGCATGGCAACGACCTGATGGCCGCGATAGGTGCCGGTCACGGGGGCGCGCTCCACGGGCTGGTACTCGGCGAGATCCCGCGCTGTGATCAGGCCATCGTGGGCTTCCATGTCCGCGACGATCCGCGCCGCGATGGGGCCGGTGTAGAACGCCTGCGGCCCCTGGTCGGATATCTGGCGCAGGGTCCGCGCCAGATCCGGCTGCTGCCAATGCTGACCCGGCGCCAGCGCTTGGCCATCGGGCCGCAGGTAGTAGCCGGATGCAGCCGGAGATTTTTTCAGGCGCGGCGCGGCTTGGGCCAGCGAAAACGCGAGCGGCCGGGTCACCCGGATACCCTGTTCGGCAAGCGCAATGGCGGGTGCCATCACTACCGCCAGCGGCAGGGTTCCGTATTGCTTCTGGGCCAGCGCCAGGCCTGCCACGGTGCCCGGCACTCCGGCCGAACGATGACTGAAGCGCGCGAGTTCCGGGTCCACCGCGCCGTTAGCGCCGACGAACAGATCGCGGTAGGCAGCGCGCGGCGCCACCTCACGGTAATCGATGGCGACGGTTTTGTTCTGCTCCTGAAGGTGGATCAGCATGAAGCCGCCGCCGCCCAGATTGCCCGCCTGGGGCAGAGTCACCGCGAGCGCAAACCCGGTGGCCACGGCGGCGTCGACGGCATTGCCCCCTTGCGCCAGGATGTCCGCACCGACGCGGCTCGCGACCGCCTCCTGAGACACCACCATGCCGGCGGCGCCGACCACCGGGTGGAAGCGGTCGGCGTAGTCGATGATGGGCGGCGGTTCGGCCAGGGCGCGACACGTCAGGCCCAGCACAAGCCCGCAGACAAGCCCGCAGAATAGTGCCAGGTGCCGCAATGGGTGTCCGGGTCGTGGCTGCATGTCCGGTGTCTCCGGTTGGATTTTCAATGCGGCCTGCATTCTAGCCCCAAGCCCGGGGTGCGCTGTATCCTGAGGCAAATTGCACAGGGACAATGCCCCATGGAAAGCCTGGATTACCTGCCGGTAATGATTGAATCCGTGACCTGGGCAGCGCAGGAAGATGCGCTGCAGGCGATTCGTCGGCAGGTGTTTGTCGACGAACAGGGAATCTCCGAAGCTGCGGAATTCGATGGGCGGGATGCCGCCGCGCGGCACTGGCTGGCCGCCACAACCGACGGACATCCCATAGGCTGCGCGCGGTTGCTGGAGGATCGCATCGGCCGTCTCGCGGTGCTGCCGGAGTATCGCCGTCAGGGCGTCGGCTCGGCCCTGATGCGGCGGATCATTCGCGATGCACTCGGTGAGGGGCAGGGCGCCTTGCAGCTCCATGCGCAGACCCAGGCCCTGGGTTTTTACGAGGCACTGGGGTTCGAGCCCCGGGGCGAGGAATTTCTGGAAGCCGGGATACCCCACCGCCTCATGGTGTTGCCATTCCGGAATCTGCGGCCCGTGCGTGAGCAACCCGCACCGCTGGTGTCGGAGGCCGAGCGCCGTCGCGAAGTGCTGGAAGGTGGCGCCGCGATTGCCGCCTGTGTGCCCATCTGGATTCCACGCGCCTTGCGGCGTGTTTGTATCCTGAGCACCCGACTCGATCCCGAAATTTACGACAGCGATGCGGTGCGCGACGCGCTGCTGGAGTTCGCTACCGATCATCCCCAGGCCGAGGTGCAGATACTGGTGCGCGAACCCCAGGCGCTGGGACGTTCGGCGCACCGTCTGCTGCGGCTTGCGCAGCGCCTGTCGAGTCATGTCCGGTTGCGCGCCTTGCCACCCGCCTGTCCCACGCCCGAGGACGAGTTTCTGCTGGCCGATAGCGGTGCGATATTGTGCTGGCAGCACGCGCGCCCGTTGCGCGGCTACGGCGTGCTGCACGCACCCGCCGAGGCGCGCCGGCTCGGCGAGGCGTTTCAGGAGCTGTGGAACCTGAGTGAGGAAGCCCCGGAGTTGCGCCGGTTGGCGCTGTGACGGCGTACCGCAGCGGGCCGGTCAACCAAGGAAACCCTGAACAGATCCGCTGTTGCCCGAGTGTGCATCGCCACCGATTGCCAAGCTACGTGCGATTGGCGAGCACCCGTTCAGGATTGTGATACGGCAGTTTGGCTATACCAGGGTGCATTATCACGGCTTGGGCAAGCACATCGCACAACTGATGACGCTGTCTGCACTTTCCAGATCAACCGCTGGAGCGGGGCACCGGATGTCCGTGAATTCGGGGCAAGATCACTCTTCAAATACAAGCTGCATGCGGATGAGGAGCTGTTCGAGAAGGCCTACAGCTACATCCGGCAGTACTGCTAGAGGAAACGCGGGATGAACATTCAGTCCAAAGACAGTACATCGGGTGCAACCTGGTTCGTCGGCGCCACCTATGGCAGGACGGATGACCAGCTGCCGCGATTCCTCTCAGAGGGAATCTGGGAGAACGGCTACGACGACAAGCTCCTCGAAATGGTGCGGTCCATGCGCCCAGGCGAGCGGATCGCCATCAAGTCGTCCTACACACGCAAGCACGGTTTGCCCTTTGGCAGCCGAGGCCGGGCTGTGTCGGTTCTGGGGATCAAGGCGGTCGGCACGATCACCGAGAACCTGAACGACGGCAAGCGCGTGAAAGTGGACTGGGCCAAGGTCGAACCGATGCGGGAATGGTATTTCTACACCCACCGGGGAACGATCTGGCGTGTGCTACCTGGCGAATGGATGAATGATGCACTGATCGCATTCGTGTTTGACGGCAAGCCGCAGGATGTCGATCGCTTTCGCAATGAGCCGTTTTGGCGGGAGCGTTACGGCACGACTTCGCCAGAAAAGCAGCGCTTCGAGTGGACGGACTTTTACGAAGCGGTGGCCGAAAAGCTTCTGACCTACGCTGACAACAGGGCGCCATTGATAGCCGCTATTCATGAAATCGGCAAGCATTTCCCAAAGTTTCAAATCTTGCAGGACAAATTTCCAGACGGCAGTACAGGGCCACTGAAAGACATATGCCCATTCACAGCCATGGGTATTTTCAATCGTTCGATGACCGATGCCAATCGCAAGCTCATTGCTGGAGAATTGGCCAAATTTCTTGGTGTAACGATCCAAGTGCCGCCTTCATTCGAAGGCATCCCTGTCCTCAATAACCAAAACTCCTGGTTCTTTAGCTACGCCAACAAGCGCGGCGGGGGCGACATTGACGCTTTGTGGAAGATGTTCGTGGCCGCGAACAGCATGGTGCAAGACGACCGGCCGGGCACTCGGGATGCCTTCATTCAGACTTACGACGACGCGACCCAGGTACGGGGAGTCGCCTGGAATCTATCCACTGGTCTCTACTGGACGCACCCCTGGGAGTTTCTGACCCTAGACAGCCAGTCGCGCCTCTACATCAACAAACGGCTCGGTCTGAATGTCGCCATCAGCGGTCAGCAAGGCCCCTGCGACGCCCGGAGTTACCTGAAGCTGCTGGAGGACCTTCGCTCACGCTTTGGCGAAGATGGATACCCGGTCCACAGCTTCCCGGATCTGTCGCTTGCGTCCTGGATGTACAAAGACCCGGTTGACGAACCTGTGCCGGCTGGCGATGACGGTACTAACGCCGCAGGAGAACACGAAGGTGAAGGTGGAGTTCGCGAAGCCTTTCAGGCTGCGGCACCTGTCGTTCCGTACTCGGTGGAGGACATCCTCAAGGACGGCTGTTTCCTGGAGCGAGCCGAAATTGACCGCTTGCTCGATCGTCTGCGCACGAAGAAGAACCTGATCCTGCAGGGCTCGCCCGGCACCGGCAAGACGTGGCTGGCGAAGAGGCTGGCGTTCGCGTTGATGGGGCAGAAGGACGACAGCAAGGTCCGAGCGGTGCAGTTCCATCCGAACCTGTCTTACGAGGATTTCGTCAGGGGATGGCGACCGACCGGCGAAGGCAAGTTGTCGCTGGCCGACGGTGTCTTCATGGAAGCGATCAAGGCCGCCTCGAAGGACCCGTCGTCGAAGTTTGTCGTGGTGATCGAGGAAATCAACCGTGGCAACCCGGCGCAGATCTTCGGCGAACTCTTGACGCTGCTGGAGGCTGGAAAACGTACCCCCAACGAGGCGCTGGAGCTGTGCTACCCGGATGCAGACGGCAAACGACGTCCCGTCCATATTCCCGAGAATCTCTATGTGGTCGGCACCATGAATATCGCCGACCGATCACTTGCACTGGTCGATCTGGCATTGCGTCGCCGCTTTGCTTTCGTTGGGCTGGAGCCAAGACTGGGCCAGGTTTGGCGGGAGTGGGTGGTCAAAGAGTGTGCTGTCGATCCAGGCTTGGTCGCGGATATCGAACGCCGTATCGCCGAGCTGAACGACCAGATCGCGGCGGATGCGCGCCTTGGCAAGCAATTCAGGATTGGTCACAGCTATGTGACACCCGCACATCGACTGGAGACGGGAGACACGAAGAAGTGGTTTCAGCAGGTCGTGGAGACGGAGATCGGCCCGTTGCTGGATGAATACTGGTTCGACGCGCCCGACGAAACACAAAAGGCGATTGCACGGCTGACGCAGGGATGGTGATGGCCGCCGTAGCAGAGCAGGTGGAAAGTGCATCCTTGAGCGCTGAGGGGTTCATCGGACGTATTCCGGTGCGCAACCTCTGGCTGCTGATGCTCTACGCCTCTGAGCTGTTCCGCACTCGCGGCATCGGCAAGATCGGATTGGAAGACAGCCCGGACGATCTACCGGATTTAGTCGCGGAGATCCTTGCCCACGCGGTTGAGGTGCGACAGCGTCGCCGCTTGAGTCTTGGATATCGATCTCGTAACGCAGTAATCAATCGCGTGCGTGGCCGGATCGACGTCTTGACCACCGAACGGCATCAGTTGATGGATAGAGGCCTGGTGGCGTGCCGGTTCGACGAATTCACCATCGATACCCCACGCAATCGTTTCGTCCGAGCAGCCTTGGAGTCCATCTCCAGGATCGTTCAGAGGAAGGACGTTGCCCATCGGTGCCGCGCACTTGCGGGTGGCATGAAGGCAATGGGTGTATCAGGGGACGCACCGACCCGCGCCCAAATGAGCACCGATCGTTTTGGCCGTAACGATGCGGACGACCGGTTTATGGTGGCGGCCGCAAAGCTGGCTTTCGATCTAGCGCTACCTACGGAGGCGTCGGGTGCGAATCTGCTCTCTCTGCCGGACCGAGAAGCGACTTGGGTACGCCGTTTGTTCGAGCGAGCGGTGGGCGGCTTCTACGAAGTCGTATTGAGTCCGCACGGCTGGCGGGTGCTATGCGGCGGGACGATGGGCTGGCAGATCGAGCAGAAGACGGCGGGGATCGACAAGATCCTGCCGACAATGCGAACTGATGTCGTGCTCGACCACCCGTCAACCGGACAGCGGATCGTCATTGATACCAAGTTCACCTCGATCGTGACGAGTGGTTGGTACCGCGAGGAAACCCTGCGCAGCGGATACGTCTACCAGATCTACGCCTATCTGCGCTCCCAGGTTGGGTGCGGTGATGCGCTTGCAGATCACGCGAGCGGATTGTTGTTGCATCCCGCGATCGGCCAGATGGTCGACGAGACCGTGCTGATCCAGGGGCACGCCATTCGGTTTGCCACTGTGGATTTGACGGCAAGTCCTGCGGACATTCGAGTGCAGCTGTTGCGCTTGTGCGAGCCATCCCTGCAATCGCCTGGGTCACAGCAGTAGCGCTACTTCGGCCTCCCGCCGTGTGACAAGTCCCGGCAGCGCTTTTCCACCGCCACACACCCAGCGGCGCAGCTCCGGGCCCGCCGCAGGCCAGGCGACCCGACATCGACCTGGTAGTTTGTTGAAAATGCCAAGCATTGATTGCTCCAGCCCACATGCCTCGAAAAGTCACGCGCAGCGCGCGGCAGGCCACCTTTCGCGTACCTGCCGCCCCGTGCCGGCCCAGATTCGGGGGAGATCAGCGGCAGCGGGCTTTGATCTCCCGGCGCCGAGCGTGCAACACCGGCTCGGTGTAGCCGCTGGGTTGCTCGCGACCCTTGAAGACGAGATCGCAGGCGGCCTGGAAGGCGATGCTGGCGTCGAAATCCGGTGCCATCGGGTGATACAGGGCGTCGTCGGCATTCTGTCGATCCACCACTGCGGCCATCTTCTTCAGGGTCGCCATCACCTGTTCTGCGGAGCAGATGCCGTGGTGTAGCCAGTTGGCAATGTGCTGGCTGGAGATGCGCAGGGTGGCGCGATCCTCCATCAGGCCCACGTCGTGAATGTCGGGGACCTTGGAGCAGCCGACACCCTGGTCCACCCAGCGCACTACATAGCCGAGAATCCCTTGCACATTGTTGTCCAGTTCCTGCTGAATCTCCGTTGCGGTGAGCTGGCGCTCGCCCAGCAGCGGCAGGGTCAGGATGTCATCGAGGCTGGCCCTTGGCCGGCGCGCAAGTTCGGTCTGACGTGCGGCCACGTCGACGCGGTGGTAGTGCATGACGTGCAGGGTGGCCGCCGTGGGCGAGGGCACCCAGGCGCAGCTGGCGCCGGCGCGCGGATGCTCGATCTTGGCGACCATCATGTCCGCCATGCGATCCGGCATCGCCCACATGCCCTTGCCGATTTGGGCGCGCCCGCGCAGACCGCAGGCGAGGCCGATGTCCAGGTTCCAGTCTTCGTAGGCCTTGATCCAGGGCTGCTGTTTCATCTCGCCCTTGGGCACCATGGCGCCGGCCTCCATGCTGGTATGGAGCTCGTCGCCGGTGCGATCGAGGAAGCCGGTGTTGATGAAGATCAGCCGGTCGGCGGCGCGGCGGATGCATTCCTTGAGATTGACCGTGGTGCGGCGCTCCTCGTCCATGATGCCGATCTTGAGGGCTTGCGCGGGCAGGCCCAGGATCTGCTCCACGCGGGCGAACAGGGCGACCGTAAAGGATACTTCGTCTGGGCCGTGCATCTTGGGCTTGACGATGTAGACGCTGCCGGCGCGGGAGTTGCGGAAACGCCCCGGCCAGCGCAGGTCGTGCGCCGCCACCGCGCCGGTGATCAGCGCATCCAGCATACCCTCGGGTATGGGTTTGCCGGCGGCGTCGAGTACGGCATCGGTGGTCATCAGGTGGCCCACGTTGCGCACCAGCAGCAGGCTGCGACCAGGCACGCTGAAGGCGGTTCCGGTGGGACTCAGGTATTCGCGATCAGGATTGAGTGTGCGACGTAACAGCTTGTCACCCTTGGGGATGACTTCTTCAAGGTCGCCGCGAATCAGTCCCAGCCAGTTGCGGTAGGCCAGGCACTTGTCCTCGGCATCCACGGCGGCGACCGAGTCTTCGCAGTCCTGGATCGTCGTGATGGCGCTTTCCAGGTACAGATCCTTGATATGGGCAGGGTCGTCCCGGCCGACATAGTGAGAAGGATCGAATTGAACTTCGATATGCAATCCATTGTTTTTCAATAGAACACAGTCTGGAGAATCTGGATCACCCTGGTAGCCGACCCATTGCGCCGGGGTTTTGAGCCCGGTGGTCGCACCATTGCCGAGCTGCACCGCCAGCGCACCGTTCACGACACGGTAGCCGATGGCATCGGCATGGCTGCCGGCGCCGAGCGGGGCGCTGGCGTCGAGGAATTCCCGTGCATAGGCAATGACTTTGGCGCCGCGCACTGCGTTGTAGCCTGGGCCGCGCACCGCGCCGTCGGTTTCCGGGATCACGTCGTTGCCGTAAAGGGCGTCGTAGAGACTGCCCCAGCGCGCGTTGGCTGCATTGAGGGCATAGCGCGCATTGGTGATGGGCACCACCAATTGGGGGCCGGCGATGGTGGCGATTTCGGCATCGACGTTCTGCGTGGTGACGGCAAAGTCGTCGCCTTCGGGGAGCAGATAGCCGATGGCGGTCAGAAACGTCTTGTAGGCGACGGGGTCGTGGGGCTGGCCCGTGCGTTCCCGATGCCAGGTATCGATGCGTTGCTGGAAATCATCGCGCACCGCGAGCAGGCGCGCGTTTTCGGGAGCCAGGTCTTTCAACAGCGATTCGAAGCCCGCCCAGAAGGCGGCCGGCTCGATACCCAGATCGGGCAGAATTTCGCTGCGCACCAGGTCGTCGAGTACCCCGGCAACGTGCAGGCCGCCCTGTTGAACCCGTTCAGTCATGGCTCTCTCCTCGCGTAATTCGGCTAGTGCCGGGGTCAATCAAGCCGGTATTTTAGTCACCTCAGCCATGATTGATCGAATTTATCGTTTTTATGCCCGTTATTCACAACGGAAATGCTGGCAGTTTGCTGAAAAGCTGCTGCGGCAGCCATCTGATTCGTTGCGCGGTGCTCGCTCCCTCGCCTATCTATCTGATATGTCTCGGTCGCTGCGCGCCGTGCGCCTCGCAGCTGGCCGCCTCGCGACGCTTTTCAACAAGCTGCTAGGCGTTGCGTTCCCGGGCCGCCGCCTGAATTTGTCGCCGCATCCACTGATGCGCGGGATTGTTCTGCAACAGTGGACTCCAGGCCATCTTGAGATCGAAGGGCGGAATCTTGAAGGGCGGCGGCAGGATGGCAACGGCGGTGTTATCGCGCTGGAGGTTGGCCAGGCGGCTCGGGATGGTGACGATCAGATCCGGCTGGCGGGCGAGCAGTACTGCCACTTGATAGTGACGGGTGAAGACCGCGATATGGCGTTTCTTGCCCAGCCGGGCCAGCGCCTCGTCCACCCATCCCAGGCGCTGGGCATCCTGTGGGTTCATGCCCACGCCGACCCCCATGCCGGTCTTGCTTACCCAGACGTGGCGCCCGGCGAGATAGTGCGCCAGGTCAAAATGGTCCAGCGCCGGGTGGTCCCGCCGCAGCAGGCAGGAGAAACCATCCTGCCACACCGTGGCCTGGTGGAAGGATTGGGGCATGTCATCGAAGCGGTTGAGCAGCATGTCCACCCGGCCTTGTTCCACATCGTGCAGGGTCACGTCGCTGGGGTTGAGGATGTCGAGGGTGATCCCTGGCGCCTGTTCGCCCAGGAAAGCCAGCAGCGGCGGCACGAGCGTGGATTCGGCATAGTCGCTCGCCATGATGCGAAACACCCGATTGGCTGAGCCCGCGTCGAACTCAGTGCGGGGTTGCACGGCCTGCTCGACGCTGGAGAGAATGTCACGTACCTGAGGTTGCAGGGCGAGCGCCCGTTCGGTAGGTGCCATACCTCCGCTGGTGCGGATCAGCAGGGGATCGCCGAACAGGTCCCGCAGGCGGCGCAGCCCGTTGCTCATGGCGGGTTGGGTGATGCCGAGGGACTGGGCCGCACGGGTGACATTGCGCTCCCGCAACAGCACATCCAGGTACACCAGCAGGTTGAGATCGATGCGGGATATATTCATAAGATAAATAGCGAAGATAAAAACGATAAATTGGTCGAATCATCCCACAAAAAATACAATGCGCAACCTCTCCACCAGACCACCCGTTCGAGGAGCTGCACACCATGACCATCGGCAACTACAATCGCGCTGCGGAAATCGCTCAGATCACCAAGGATTGGGCCACCAATCCTCGCTGGAAGGGCGTCAAGCGCACCTACAGCGCCGACGATGTGGTGCGCCTGCGCGGCTCCATCAAGGTAGAAAACACCATTGCCCAGCGCGGCGCCGAGCAACTGTGGAAGCTCGTCACCGAAGGTGGTCGCCCCAGTTTCCGTCCGGACAAGGATTTCGTTAACGCCATGGGCGCCCTCACCGGCGGCCAGGCGGTGCAGCAGGTCAAGGCCGGCGTGCAGGCGATCTATCTGTCCGGCTGGCAGGTCGCGGCGGACAACAATACCGCTTCCAGCATGTACCCCGACCAGTCCCTGTATCCGGTCGACTCCGTGCCCGCCGTGGTGCGCCGCATCAATAATTCCTTCCGTCGCGCCGACCAGATCCAGTGGAAAGCTGGGAAAGCCCCGGGCGATGCCGACTACATCGATTACTTCGCACCCATCGTGGCGGACGCCGAAGCCGGCTTCGGTGGCGTCCTCAATGCCTATGAACTGATGAAAGCCATGATCGAAGCCGGCGCCGCGGGCGTCCACTTCGAAGACCAGCTCGCTTCCGTCAAGAAATGCGGCCACATGGGTGGCAAGGTGCTGGTGCCGACTCAGGAAGCCATCCAGAAACTGATCGCGGCCCGCCTTGCCGCCGACGTGGCCGGTGTGCCGACCATCCTGCTTGCCCGCACCGACGCCAACGCTGCCGACCTGCTCACCAGTGACTGCGATCCCTACGACAAGCCGTTCGTCACCGGCGAGCGCACCAGCGAAGGCTTCTACAAGGTCCGCGCCGGCATCGACCAGGCGATTGCCCGGGGCATCGCCTACGCGCCGTACGCCGATCTGCTGTGGTGTGAGACCGCGAAACCGGATCTGGCCGAGGCCAAAAAATTCGCCGACGCCGTCCGCAAGGAACACCCCGACCAGTTGCTCAGCTACAACTGCTCGCCGTCATTCAACTGGAAGAAGAATCTGGACGACGCCACCATCGCCAAATTCCAGCGCGAGCTGTCGGCCATGGGTTACAAGTTCCAGTTCATCACCTTGGCCGGTATTCACAACATGTGGTACAACATGTTCGAACTCGCCTACGCCTACGCCCGCGAAGACATGACCGCCTATGTCGAGAAGGTGCAGGAACCCGAATTCGCTGCCCGCGACCGCGGCTACACCTTCGTCGCACATCAGCAGGAAGTGGGTACGGGTTATTTCGACGACATGACCACCGTGATCCAGGGTGGGGTGTCTTCGGTGACGGCGCTTACCGGCTCGACCGAGGAAGAACAGTTCCACTGAGCCGATGATCGGCGCGCGCGAGCCTGATCGCGCGCGCCTACCCGATTCGGGCGGTGCAACGCCGCCCGTTAGTTCGGCCGCAGAACATCACCGCATATTGTCCTGGTTGTAGTGCCCCGTCTCCGCCGCGCTCAGTCGATGCCCTTGGGATCGGCCTCTTCCCGGGTTTGCCTGATCCTTTTACACCACGGCTTTGCGAAACAATCGCACCATTCAGGTTGTTGCTTCAGGCTGTTGCTTCAGGCCGTTGCTTCAGCGTCCCCGGTGATCCGGTCCCTGCCCGGGCGTTTTCGGGTGGGCGTAGGAGTGGTGGTAGGTTGGCCTCGCAAAGGGTGCTTCGGCCTGGATGGCCGCGACGCCGCGCTGGTAGGCGGCCATCAGTCGGTCTTCTGCCGCATAGTCGAACGGATCGGGATGATTGGCTGCGTCGTTACCGGCGAGCGGATTGGCCAGATACCAGGCCGCGGTTTCCTGCAGGGCCGCTCGCGCCGATACCTGGTCGCGGTAGCCGAGTTCATGCCGGGCCTTGGCGTTGTCGAGCAGGCAGTGATTGCTGCCGCCGAGCATCCGGGTCAGGGGTTCGGAGGGGGTCGCGAGTTCTTCGGGCAGCGAGAAAATTTCCAGTGGCCGGCCAGCGCCACGCGAGATCAGCTCGACCCATTGCCTTTGGGTGAACTGTTCATCATCGGTGCAGTTATAGGCCTGATTGCGGCTGGCTTCGGGACGATCGATGGCAAGCAGGAGATATTCCGCTGCGTTGCGGGCGGCGCAGCGACTGGTGAGGATCAGGCCGCCATTGGGCAGGATCATCGCGGGTCGGCCGTCACGGACTCGGCGCACCACCGACCATTCCAGCGGGGTAGGCTGGCGCGGTCCGTAGATCGCCGGGTAGCGGAAGTAGGCCGCGTTGAAGGCCCCGGCTTCGCCCAGATCCAGCACGTGGCGTTCGGTGCGGTAGATCATGTGGGCGAAGCGACTGCCGTCGGTATCGCCCGGATAATCCGAGAGAGGCGCGGTTTCCCGCACCGGCACCGGCAGTCCCCAGGGTTGCTGTCCCTCGGGGTCCATCAGTCCCGCGTAGACCGGGATGCCGCCGACGCCGATGAAGCGCGCGCAACGGCGGGCGAAATAGTCCGCCAGATGCCGGATGCGGCCGTACATGGCCACCACTAGATCAAATTCGCGGCCATCAAGCGCCGCTGCGATGGTTTCCGGAAAGTGCGGATCGCCGTGGATGTGTTCCACCTCCGGCAATCCCGGCGGTTCGTGGGTGCCGCGGTGGAAGATGGTGGTGTCGTAGCCGCGATCCAGCAGCCCCTGTATCACGTGCGGGCCGGTGGGTCCGGTGCCGCCGACGATCAATGCCCGTTTCATCGCTGCGCCTCTGCTGCCCGACAACTCAGGTGTCGAAACGCCAGCCCTTGCCGTCGCTCCGAATGTGGCCGGCGGTGGGGGTGGCGAAGTGGGTACCGAGCACCAGGGAGGGCCGATTGCCGAAGCGCTCCATGAAGGCGCGCCGGGTCTGTTCGGCCACCTCGCTGGAGGTGTCGGCCATATCGATCCACTCGGGATGGGCCATCTGGCAGGGATGGTGGAACATGTCGCCGGTAATCACGGCTTCTTCGCCCTTGGACTGAATCAGCACGCTGACATGCCCGGGCGTGTGGCCGGGGGTGGGGATCAGGCTGATTTCGTCGCAGACGCGGTGGTGCGTGTCGACCAGATCGACCAGCCCGGCGTTGATGACCGGCTTCAGCGCGTGCTCGATGGTGTTGGCGCCGTAGGGATCCTCGTGATCTTTCCAGAACTCCCACTCGGCTTTGTTGAACAGATAGCGGGCGTTGGCAAAGGTGGGAACCCACTGGCCGTCCACGGGGCGGGTGTTCCAGCCTACATGGTCGAAGTGCAGGTGGGTGCACATCACCCGGTCGATCGATTCGGGTGCGAATCCCAGCTTGGTCATGTTCTCCAGAAACGGCGTGTTCATGTTGTTCCACTCGGGGACCAACGGCAGGTCCTTACCGTTGCCGGCACAGGTATCCACGATCATCTTGAGGCCGCCGGCGCGAATCAGAAACGCGTGGATGCTGAGAAACATTTTGCCGTCGGCGCTAAGAAAATTGGGCTGCATCCAGCTTGCATAGGGCGCCAGTTCGGCTGCGGTGCGACCCGGGAACAATGAATCAAGAGGTGCGGTGAGCACCACTTCGACCAGCCGGGTGATGGATACGTCGCCGATTTGCCAGGACAGTTGTTGGTAGAGTCGATCGCTCATGCTTACCCCCTTGGTGAGTTGTTATTGATTGATGCCGGCAATCTAGACCGGACGATCGGCGAGCACAATCGCTGATGCACGCCGGTTAAACGGGATTTCGTTCGATCAGTTGCCGGGCGATGATGATGCGCTGCATTTCGTTGGTGCCTTCGCCGATGATCATCAGGGGCGCATCCCGGTAGAGCCGTTCGGCATCGAACTCGCAGGAATAGCCGTAGGCCCCGTGGATGCGCATGTTCTCGTCGGCGTTCTTGGCGGCAGCCTCGGTGGCGAAGTATTTGGCCATGCCGGCTTCCATATCGCAGCGCTCGCCGCGGTCGAAGGCTTGTGCGGCCTGCTCCACAAGCAGTCGCGCGGCTTCAACCCGGGTGGCCATCTCGCCGAGTTTGAGCTGGATCGCCTGGTGCTCGCAGATCGGTTTGCCGAAAGTCTTGCGCTGCTGGGAATAGGCGACCGACTGCTTGAGTGCCGCCGTGGCAACGCCGACGCCGCGCGCCGCGACGTTGATTCGGCCGAGTTCGAGCCCACCCACGGCGTTATAAAAGCCACGGCCTTCGATGCCGCCGATCAGACAATCCGCGTGAACCCGATAGTCGTCGAACACGATTTCCGCAGTGTCGATGCCACGATAGCCGAGTTTTTTCAGTTTGCGGGTGACGTTGAAGCCCGGCCCCTTTTCGGCGATGAACATGCTCATGCCCTTGCGCGGCGGACTTGCGGTGGGATCGGTTTTGACCAGCAGTCCGATACAGCCGCCCTCGATGGAGTTGGTGATCCAGGTTTTGGTCCCGTTCACCACATAGTGATCGCCGTCGCGCTGCGCGGCACAGCGGATGCCCTGCAGATCGGTGCCGGCATCGGGTTCGGTGAGGCCGATCCCGCCGCGCAGCTCGCCGCTGGCAAAGCGCGGCAGGTATTTCTGCTTCTGCGCCTCGGTGCCGTAGCTCTGCACGCAGCGGGCCATGATGAGGTGCGAGTTGAAGATCCCGGACAGCGACATCCAGACTTCCGATACCAGCGCCACGATCTTGGCGTAGGTCGAGGCGCCCAGTCCGAGCCCGCCGTATTCCGGCGCGATGGTGGCGCCGAACAGCCCCAGCTCCTTCATCTGCGCCACCATCGCGTGGGGGTATTCGTCGGCCTGTTCGAGGTCGTGGGCGTAGGGCGCGACATCGCGCTCCAGCCAGCGACGCACACTGTCGAGAATGAGAGTTTCTTCTTCGCTGGCCATGGCGGATCTCGTCGGAAGTTGGAGGCGGAAGGGGCGCGAATCCCGTCGCGGATGGATCCTGAATCAATAGTTGGCCTTGTCGTCCACGGCATGGCCGGTCTTGGGGATCAGCATGGTGCGGATGAAATCGCAGATCACCACGCCATTCTGATTCTTGCCGATGGTTTTTACGGTCACCAGACCGGCATTGGGGCGGCTTTTGGATTCGCGGATTTCGAGCACTTCAGACTCGGCGTACAGGGTATCGCCGATGAATACCGGCGCGGGCATCCGGATTTCCTTCCAGCCCAGGTTGGCGATGGTTTTCTGGCTGACGTCGGAGACACTCATGCCGGCGAGGATTGCGACGGTCATGGTGCTGTTGACCAGGATCTGGCCGAACTCGCTGTGCTTGGCGTATTCCTTGTCGAAATGCAGGGGGTGCTGGTTCATGGTGAGCAGCGTGAACCAGGTGTTGTCGGTCTCGGTGATGGTGCGCCCGGGCCGGTGTTCGTAGACATCGCCGACCTTGAAGTCTTCCAGGTAGCGGCCGTAGGACTCGCGGTAACGCCCGGGGGCGATTTCGATGGACTTGGGCATGGGGGACTCCTGGGCGCTGCGAAAAGTAGGCCACCA
Source organism: Gammaproteobacteria bacterium (assembly GCA_046566625.1). Taxonomy (GTDB): domain Bacteria; phylum Pseudomonadota; class Gammaproteobacteria; order Pseudomonadales; family Porticoccaceae; genus JAGPUQ01. Next base: position 8,400 of record JBKHWK010000010.1, on the reverse strand, counting down.
TAAGTGAGCCCTCTGGAAACTGTCAATTTGCGCGGGCTCCGCAGCGTCCTTTGTCTTGTCACGGAGGGTCGGTGCTGGTAGATTGGCGGCCCGTTTTAGGCACGTAGCTCAGTTGGTTAGAGCACCACCTTGACATGGTGGGGGTCGGTGGTTCGAGTCCACTCGTGCCTACCAGTTAACGTTCTGGTAGCAAACACCCGGCGGCGAGCCTTCGCCACCGGTTTCCCGGTGCAGCAGCACCCGCATGTGGCCTTTGGTAGGGGCCACCACTGACCGTCGAGATAGTCATGCCGCGTATTACCCTTCCGGATGCCAGTCACCGCGATTTCGATCATCCCGTCACCGTTGGTGAAGTAGCGGCAGCAATCGGCGCCGGCCTCGCCAAGGCTGCCCTCGCGGGCCGGGTCGATGGTGCATTGGTGGATACCAGCTTTTTGATCGAGCGCGACGCCACGCTGGCCATTGTCACCGGGCGCGACGCCGACGGCCTTGAGGTGATCCGCCATTCCTGCGCGCACCTGTTGGCGCAAGCCGTGAAGGCGCTGTTTCCCGAGGCCCAGGTCACCATCGGCCCGGTCATCGAGGATGGGTTTTACTACGATTTCGCCTATCACCGGCCGTTCACGCCGGAAGACCTCGACGCCATCAGTGCGAGGATGCTGGAGCTGGCGCAGGCGGACCTCGGCGTAACCAGGACCGAGATGCCCCGCGATGCGGCGGTGGGCTATTTCCGTGGCATTGGCGAGGAGTACAAGGCCGAGATCATCGCCGCCATTCCGGAAGACCAGACCATTTCGCTGTACAGCCAGGGCGATTTCACCGATCTCTGCCGCGGCCCCCATGTGCCGAGCACCGGCAAGATCCCGGCGTTCAAGCTGACCAAGGTGGCGGGTGCCTATTGGCGCGGGGATTCGGCCAACGCCATGTTGCAGCGCATCTACGGCACCGCCTGGCAGAGCAAGAAGGACCTCGACGCGTATTTGCTGCGTATCGAGGAAGCGGAGAAGCGCGATCACCGCAAGCTCGGCCGCCGCCTGGATCTGTTTCATGTCCAGGAAGAAGCGCCGGGCATGGTGTTCTGGCATTCGCGCGGCTGGACGCTCTATACCCAAATCGAAGGCTACATGCGCCAGATGCAGCGCGCGGCGGGTTATCAGGAGATCCGCACCCCGCAACTGGTGGATTTTTCGCTGTGGCAGCGCTCCGGGCATGCCGACAAATTCGGCGCCGACATGTTTGCGTTGCAGATCGACGAGCGCGCGTTCGCCATAAAACCGATGAATTGTCCCTGCCACGTCCAGGTGTACAACCAGGGGCTCAGAAGTTACCGCGATCTGCCGCTGCGGCTCGCCGAATTCGGTTCGTGCCATCGCAACGAGCCGTCCGGTTCCCTGCACGGCATCATGCGGGTGCGGGGCTTCACGCAAGATGATGCCCATATTTTTTGTACCGAAGCTCAGATCCAGGACGAAGTCGCGCGTTTCATCGACTTCCTTCATCGCATCTACGCCGACTTCGGGTTCAACGAGGTGATCTATCGCCTGTCCACGCGCCCCGCGCAGCGGGTCGGGTCCGACGAGGTCTGGGATCGCGCCGAACAGGCGCTTGCCGACGCCCTCAACCATCAGGCGCTAGATTGGGAATTGCTGCCGGGGGAGGGCGCGTTCTACGGCCCCAAGATCGAGTTTTCCCTCAAGGACTGTATCGGTCGGGTGTGGCAATTGGGCACCATTCAGGTGGATTTCTCGATGCCCGAGCGACTCGGCGCCCAATATGTGGCCCAGGATGACAGTCGCCAGGTGCCGGTGATGCTCCACCGTGCCGTGCTGGGTTCCTTCGAGCGCTTCATCGGAATCCTGATCGAGCAATATGAAGGCGCTTTCCCGCCCTGGCTCGCGCCCGAACAGGCGGTTGTGCTGAATATCACCGACAACCAGGCCGGGTACGTGCGGGAAGTAACCGAAGCCTTGCAAAACAAAGGGTTCCGGGTCACGAATGACTTGAGAAATGAGAAGATCGGCTTTAAGATTCGCGAGCACACCCTGCTCAAGACGCCCTATCTGCTGATCGTTGGCGATCGGGAGGCGGAAGCCCGCTCGGTCGCGGTTCGTACCCGTGAGGGCGCGGATCTGGGCACGATGACGCTGGAACGGTTTGTCGAGCTTCTCGACGAGCGCATCAACCAACGCGGCAGGGTCATGAACGACAACTAGAACGGAGTAGTGGACTATCAAAAAAAGTTACGGCAAGGGCCATGGCAAACGTGCCCGACTGAATGATGAGATTGACGATGTCAAGGAAGTACGCCTGATCGGCGCCGAGAGCGAGCAGATCGGCATCGTGTCCATCGAGGAGGCGCGCAAACTCGCTGCCGAAGCCACCATGGATCTGGTCGAGATCGCGCCGGAAGGTGAACCGCCGGTCTGCAAGCTGATGGACTACGGCAAGCATATTTTCGAAGCCAAAAAGCAGCAGGCAGTACAGCGTAAGAAGCAAAAGCAGATTCAGATCAAGGAAATGAAGTTCCGTCCCGGAACCGACGAGGCGGACTACCAGATCAAACTGCGCAATGTGCGGCGGTTTCTTGAGAACGGCGACAAGGCCAAGGTGACCTTACGTTACCGTGGCCGAGAAATGGCGCACCAGGAGCTCGGCATGGAGATGCTCAAACGGATTGAGCAGGATCTGGAAGATATGGGAGCTGTAGAGCAGTTCCCGAAAATGGAAGGCCGGCAGTTGACCATGGTGATTGCACCAAAAAGCCGGAAAAAGTCCTGAAAAATGCCTTCCGCGTTCAGCCTTTTGGCAGGCTGACCGGCGGCTTTACCACCCGATGACGACTACCTGGAGGTAGCAAAATGCCAAAGATGAAAGTACACAGTGGAGCCGCCAAGCGGTTCAAGAAAACCGGCGCCGGCTACAAACACAAGCGGGCGTTCAAGAGCCATATCCTCACCAAGATGACAACCAAGGGCAAGCGCCAGTTGCGTGGCACCCGAGTGCTCAATGGCTCGGACACGCCGTTGGTTGACCGCATGCTGCGATGCTGATTGTCATCAATTAACCGGAGGATATTGTCATGGCAAGAGTCAAGCGGGGCGTAACCGCCCATCGACGGCACAAAAAAATTCTCAAGCTGGCCAAGGGATACTACGGCGCACGTAGCCGGATCTATCGGGTAGCCAAACAGGCGGTCATCAAGGCGGGTCAGTACGCCTATCGTGACCGTCGCGTCAAGAAACGTACTTTCCGCGCGCTCTGGATCACGCGGATCAATGCCCAGGCCCGTGCCGAGGGGATTAGCTACAGTCGGTTGGTCGCAGGCTTGAAGCGCGCCAATATCGAGCTGGATCGCCGGGTGTTGGCCGATCTCGCCGTGCATGACAAGGCGGCGTTTGCCACGGTGGCAGCCCGGGCCAAAGCCGCGTTGGTCTGAGGTGGCGCGCCTGCGGCGCGGTGATCGATGCAATAGTGGGGAAAGGGCGCGCTCTTTCCCCGTTTTTTTTGATCTGAAGGGGTGGCTGCCGTGAGATATTCGAGCACCGCCCCGGTGGCAATGCAACGAGCCGAGTCATGGATAATCTCGATACTGTAGTGGCCGAAGCGATGACCGCCGTAGCCGGTGCCGAGACCTTGGCGGCGCTCGAAGCGGTACGGGTCGGTTTCCTGGGCAAAAAGGGTGTGTTGACCGCCTTGTTGCAAGGACTCGGCGCCTTGGCGCCTGAGCAGCGGCCGGCGGCGGGCGCAGGCATCAACAAGGCCAAGGTTGCGGTGCAGGAAGGCATCGAGGCGCGCCGGCAGAGTCTCGCCGCGGCCGACATCGAGCGGCGCCTCGCGGCCGAAACCATCGATGTCACCCTGCCGGGCCGCAATGCGGAAGTCGGCGGCCTGCATCCCATTACCCAGACCCTGAACCGGATCCAGGATTTTTTCGTCCGGGTCGGCTATCAGGTCGAGGAAGGCCCCGAAATCGAAGACGATTATCACAACTTCGAAGCACTCAATATTCCCGCGCACCACCCCGCGCGCGCAATGCACGATACGTTCTACATCGACGCCACTCATGTTCTGCGCACCCATACTTCTCCGGTGCAGATTCGCACCATGGAGCGCCAGGCGCCCCCGATTCGCATCGTGTGTCCGGGGCGGGTTTATCGCTGTGATTCGGATCTCACACACACGCCTATGTTTCATCAGGTCGAAGGGTTGGTGATCGATCACGACATCAGTTTTGCGGATCTGAGAGGGACGGTCGATCAGTTCCTGAAAGCCTTTTTCGAAACGGATTTGCCGGTGCGCTTCCGGCCGTCCTATTTTCCGTTCACCGAGCCATCGGCGGAGGTGGATATTCAATGCACGCAGTGCCGGGGCGCGGGTTGCCGGGTCTGCAAACAGAGCGGCTGGCTCGAAGTCATGGGTTGCGGGATGGTGCATCCCAATGTGCTCGCCAACTGCGGTATTGATCCGGAAAATTTCACGGGCTTTGCGTTTGGCATGGGCGTGGAGCGCCTCGCCATGCTGCGTCATGGTGTCGGCGATCTGCGGTTGTTTTTCGAGAATGACCTGCGTTTTCTGCAACAGTTTTGAGCCGGGGAGTTTGAGGACGCAATGAAATTCAGCAAAGCCTGGCTGTTGCAGCATGTGGACACCGAGATTGCCACGCCCGACCTGGTGGCGAGTCTCACCATGGCGGGACTCGAGGTGGACGGCGTAGAGCCGGCCGCGCCGCCGTTTACCCATGTCGTGGTCGGCGAGATCCTTGCCATAGAACCCCATCCCGATGCCGATCAGTTACAGATCTGCCGCGTCGGCACCGGTGGTGATACTCACATGCAGGTGGTCTGTGGAGCGCCCAATGCCCGCCTGGGTTTGAAAGCCCCGTTTGCCGCGATCGGGGCGCGTCTGCCCGGTGAGCTGACCATTGCGGCTGCCAAACTGCGCGGCGTTGAATCCCAAGGCATGCTCTGCTCGGCGGCCGAACTGGGACTCTCCAACGACCAGGCCGGGTTGTTCGAGTTGCCTGCTGACCTGCGCCCCGGCACCGATCTGCGCGCCGCTTTGGCGTTCGACGACGAAGTGATCGAGGTTGACCTGACACCGAATCGCGGCGACTGCCTCGGTATCCGCGGGCTTGCCCGGGAAGTCGCGGCAGTGCTGGGTGCCCCGGTGCGGGATTTCCCGGTCGCGCCGGTGCCTGCGACCATCGCGGACGAGTTGCCGATCCGCTTGAGTGCCGGCGACGCCTGCCCTCGCTACGCAGGCCGGATCGTTCGTGCCATCGATCCTGAGGCGAAAACGCCCTTGTGGTTGCTCGAGCACCTGCGGCGCAGCGGCATCCGCGGTATTCACCCGGTGGTCGACGTCACCAATTATGTGATGCTGGAATTGGGCCAGCCGATGCACGGCTTCGACCTCGGCCGGATCCATACCGGCATCGAAGTGCGTCACGCCGCGCCCGGCGAGACGCTGACGTTGCTCGACGGCAACGCCATCGAGCTCGACCCAGGATGCCTGGTCGTTGCCGACGCGCAGCGGACGCTGGCGCTGGCGGGGATCATGGGTGGGCGCGACAGCGGAGTCGATACGCAGACGCGGGATGTATTCCTGGAAAGCGCCCATTTTCAGCCGCTGGCCGTGGCCGGCAAAGCCCGGCAGTTCGGGCTGCACACGGATTCCTCGCATCGTTTCGAGCGTGGCGTCGATCCCGAGTTACCCTTGCGGGCGCTCGAGCGCGCGACCGCGCTGCTGCTCGAAATCGCCGGCGGCAAGCCCGGTCCTGCGCTGGTTGCGGAGGCGAAAGATGCCCTGTCCGCACCCAGTGTCATTGTGCTGCGCCGCAAGCGCCTCGCCCAACAGTTGCGACTGGACTTCGAGCCGGCGCGGGTCACGACGATTCTCGCGAGTCTGGGCCTCGAGCTGGTCGAGGAAACCCCGGATCACTGGCGGTTCCGCGCCCCGAGCTGGCGCTTTGATCTGAGTATTGAGGCCGATCTCATCGAGGAGATCGCCCGCATCCACGGCTACAACGAGCTGCCCAGCGCAACTCCCCTGCTGGCACCCGAGATCGGCCCGTCGCGGCAGCGCGATCTGGAGGGGAGCAGGGCCGTGTTGGTGCAGCGCGGCTATCGCGAAGTCATTTGCTACAGCTTTGTGCCAGCCGAAATCGCCGCGCTGGTGACGGGCGGCGCGGCCACGATTCCGGTAGTCAATCCGATCAGCGCTGCGATGTCCGTGATGCGGCCCAGCCTGTGGCCCGGATTGCTGCTGGCACTGCGCCACAACCTGAATCGTCAGCAGGAACGGGTGCGGTTGTTCGAAACCGGATTGCGCTTTGGCGGTGGTTCCGATGGCGAGCAGCGCATGATGCTCGCCGGACTGATAACCGGCGGTCGCGAGCCGGAGGGCTGGGCCAACGCGCGCGACAAGGTGGATTTTTTCGCGCTCAAGGGTGACGTGGAAGCACTCCTCGCCGCACTGGGGATCGGTGATCAGATCAGCGGGGAGCGGGGCCAGCATCCGGCGCTGCATCCGGGGCAGTGCTTGCGGCTCCGTGACAGTGCCGGCGAGACCCTCGGACATCTGGGGATGCTGAGCCCGACGGTTGCGGGCGCGCTGGACCTGGACCGGCCGGTATTTCTGTTCGAGCTCTCGCTCGACAGGCTTCCGGGTGCAGGTACCGCAGCGTTTCGGCCGCTCAGCCGGTTTCCGGGGGTGCGTCGCGACATCGCGGTAGTGGTGCCGCGGGAAGTTACGGCGGCGGCCGTGCTGGGCACTGTAAAAAAGGCTTCCGGTGCATCCTTGACCGAAGCGAGAATCTTCGACGTTTATCAGGGCGAACACATTGAAAATAATAAGAAAAGCATCGCTGTTAGCTTGACCTTTCAGGACAGTTCGCGCACTCTGGAGGATGTCGACGTGCAGGCAGCAGAGGCCGCTGTGCTGGAAGCGCTTGCTGCCGGGTTTGGAGCCAGGCTACGGGGAGAATAAATGTCAGCGCTCACTAAAGCCGATATTGCAGAGCTGCTGTACGTTGAGCTGGGGCTCAACAAGCGCGAAGCCAAGGAAATTGTCGAGTATTTCTTTGAGGAAATTCGCACGGCGCTGGAAGCGAACGATCCGGTAAAACTTTCGAGTTTTGGCAATTTCGATTTGCGCGACAAAAGTCCCCGACCGGGACGTAATCCCAAAACGGGTGAAGAAATTCCCATAACTGCACGTCGGGTGGTGACCTTCAAGCCCGGCCAGAAGCTGAAAGCCAGAGTAGAACGCCATGTTGGAACCCAGTAACAACAGCCAGTTGCCGGTCATTCCCGGCAAGCGCTATTTCACGATCGGCGAGGTCAGTGAGCTGTGCGACGTGAAGCCCCATGTCCTGCGCTATTGGGAACAGGAGTTTCCGATGCTGAATCCGGTCAAGCGGCGGGGTAATCGTCGTTACTACCAGCGCCAGGATGTGATCATGATCCGGCAGATCCGATCGCTGCTCTACGAGCAGGGCTTCACGATCGGCGGTGCGCGCCAGCGCCTGGGTGGTGAACACATGAAGCAGGAGGCTACTCAGATACGTCAGTTGATCGAACAGACGGTGAGCGAGCTGGAAGAGGTACTGGTGGTATTGAAACCCTGATTTTCCTGCTTTTCCGGTGGCCCCCTATGGCGGCATCCAGTATGATGTGCGCCTTTCCGGGCAGCCGGAAAATTTCGGAGCGTAGCGCAGCATGGTAGCGCACCACACTGGGGGTGTGGTGGTCGTGGGTTCAAATCCCGCCGCTCCGACCAATTCCCCAGCCGCCCATCTTGCGGGCGGCCACTCCCGGCGGGCCACGCTTGCCGGGCGTCAAATTCTTCCATAAACCAAAACAAGCGTCACAGCGGCGTCGGCAGATAATCCCGGATCTGATCCGGCGTTCGCCCCACCACGTCTTTGGTGATTTCGTCGGCTACCAGCTTCTGGCAGCGATCCGACAGCTCGGGGCGTAGCAGACCGAGCATGCTTGTCTCCGCGATGATGTAGAGTTTTTCCAGTTGATGCGTTGCGATCATGTCGTCCACAGCGGCAGCGATATCGCGGGCAAAATTGGCGGCTGCTTTGTCTCTGGGGTTGGTGCGGTGATCCTCGGCGTGGTGCTGGCCACCGGGCCCGCCGCCCTTGTACTTCCCGGGTTCATCGGTAGCCAGATCCTGATCGTGCAGACGGGCGTCCGGGTTGACCAAGTCGGAGAGCTCACTGACGATCGACATGTTGTTCGCCTTGAACAGGCGGGCCTGACTGTGATTGCAGACCACGATACCAATCACGCTGGACATAACGAGAATACCTCATCGAATGTTCGATCCACCCTACCGACACGGGGAGGGATCCATGCTGACGTGGATCAACGGTGCTGTAGTTTGGTGAGT
>JBKHWK010000009.1:0-34894 GCA_046566625.1 Gammaproteobacteria bacterium | reverse complement strand
TGAAAATGGTCGTTGAAGTCCTTGATCGCGGTCAGCCCAGCCACCAGAAAACTGCCGTCGGGCGCGCGGCAGATTACGCAATCCGACTCCGGGTCCTTCTCGTCGGCGATGTCGCCGACGATCTCCTCAAGGATGTCTTCGATGGTGATCAGACCCGAGACGCCGCCGTATTCGTCGACCACCACCGCCATGTGGTAGCGCTGTTCGCGGAATTCGCGCAGCAGGACGTCGAGGCGTTTGGTTTCGGGAACTATGGTGGCAGGCCGGACGATATCGGCAAGGCGGAAGGTGTCGCGGCCGGCGAGCATCAGCGGCAGCAGATCCTTGGCCAGCAAGATGCCCCGGATATCGTCCAGAGACTCGCCCACCACGGGATAGCGGGAGTGCTTGGCGTCAATGACACGCTGCAGGATTTCTTCCAGATTCATCCCGGCTTCGATCACTACCAGCTGGGATGGCGGCACCATGATTTCGTGCGCCTGCAGACTGGATACCAGAAACGCGCCCCGGATGATGTCGAGCGACTGACTGTCGAGCAGATTGTCGTCGCGCGCGGTTTCCAGCATGTCGGCGAGATCCTGGCGTGAGCGCAGGCGCGGGGTGAAATAGCGGACCAGACGCTTCAGCCAAGCGCGTCTACTGGGCGGTTCGGCGGTCATGATGGGTTGACCGCGAGCGCCGGCGCCACTGCATAGGGCGGTGGAAAATGCAGGCCGACGAGGATGGCGGTTTCCAGAGCTTCCATGCGGTCGGCTTCGGCGTCGTCCTGGTGGTCATGGCCGAGCAGGTGCAGGGTGCCGTGAACGATCATGTGCGCCCAGTGCGCGTCCGGTGCTTTACCCTGGTCCGCTGCCTCGCGCTCGACCACCGGCGCGCAGATCACGATATCACCCAGCAGCGGCAGCTCTACCCATTCCGGTAGGTCGGCGGGAAAGGAAAGGACATTGGTGGCGTGGGGCCGGGTTGCGTGGGTGCGAGTTGCGCGGGTGCGAGTTGCGCGGGTGCGAGTTGCGTCAGATCGAGTGGCCTCGTGTGGAGACGGCTCGCGCAGTCGGTAGCGGGCATAGAGTTCGCTGCCCTCGGCTTCGCCGACGATGCGGATCGCGACCTCTGCGTCGGAGCGCCCGAGATGGCGCAGGGCTGCCCGCAGCCAGCGCCGCAGGGCCGCCGGGGCGGGAACGGCTGCACTGCTGTCGCAGGCGTTGTCGATCGCGATCCTGATGCTCATGACCCATGCGGGCCGACCGAGCGGTCGTGCGTTTCGTAGGCCTCAACGATGCGCTGCACCAGCGGGTGGCGCACCACGTCCTTGGCGACGAAGTGCGTGAAGGATATTTCCTCGACGCCGGCCAGGACTTCAATTGCGTGGAGCAGTCCCGAGCGGGTCCCGCGCGGCAGGTCGATCTGGGTGGTGTCGCCGGTGATCACCGCGGTGGCGCCAAAGCCGAGTCGGGTGAGGAACATCTTCATCTGCTCGCAGGTGGTGTTCTGACTTTCGTCGAGAATGATGAAGGCGTTGTTGAGGGTGCGGCCCCTCATGTAGGCGAGCGGCGCGACCTCGATGACCTGGCGTTCGATCAGTTTGCCGACGACTTCCCCGCCCAGCATTTCGTAGAGGGCATCGTAGAGCGGCCGCAGGTAGGGATCGACCTTCTGGGCCAGATCGCCGGGCAGGAAGCCGAGCTTTTCGCCGGCCTCGACCGCTGGCCGCACCAGCACGATGCGCTCCACTTCCGAGCGCAGGTAAGCTTCCACCGCGCAGGCCACGGCGAGGTAGGTCTTGCCGGTGCCCGCCGGGCCGACGCCGAAGCTGATGTCGTGGGTCTGGATGGCGCGGACGTAATTCTGCTGGTTGACGCCGCGTGGATGGACGCTGCCTTTCTTGGTGCGAACGACGCTGAAACCAGTGACATTGTCGCCAACATCGGCGGTCTGTTTGTTCATGCGATGCTCCATGTCCGACTGCTGCAGGAATACATGAATCTTGGCGGGTGTCAGAAGCCGGTCACGGGCCGTCTCCTGATAGAGCTGGCGTACCAATGCCAACGCCGCGCGGGCGCGGGTAGCGTCGCCGTAAAAGGCGAACACATTGCCGCGGTTGCGGATCTCGATATTGAGGCGCGCTTCAATCTGGTGGAGGTTTTCGTCGAACTGGCCGCAGAGGCTCGCGAGACGGCGAGTGTCGTTGGGTTCCAGGGTGAGCGTCTGTACTGCCGCTAAGGTGTTCAAACGGTTTGCTGCGACGCCTGTCGGGGGTCTGGCTCAAGAATAGCGACTTTGACGGGCGTGGGGAATAGGGGCGCAACATCTATCCCGCATGGCGGAGCCGATGCGCGCCCCGGTCGGTGTCCGCACGGCCGGGGTCAGGATCCCGCCAGCTCGCCGCGCAGCGAGTTGGGCAATGCTTCCGTTATGCGCACCGGTAGAAAGGTGCCGATCAGGCCGTGCTCGGCGGCTGCAAAATTCACCACCCGGTTGTTCTCCGTGCGGCCTTGCAGCTCTCCGGGATCCTTGCGGGACAGACCGCTGACCAGCACCTGATGGGTCTGGCCCACCATGCCCTGGCTGATCGCCGCCGCCTGTTGGTTGATGCGGTGCTGGAGGGTCTGCAAACGCTGCTTCTTGATTTCGTCCGGCGTATCGTCGGGCAGGCTGGCCGCCGGCGTACCCGGGCGGCGGCTATAAACGAAGCTGAACGACTGGTCGAAAGCGATTTCTTCGATCAATTGCATGGTGCGGGCGAAATCATCCGCAGTTTCGCCGGGAAAGCCGACAATGAAATCCGATGAAATACTGATCTCCGGGCGCAAGGCGCGCAGGCGGCGAATCTTCGATTTGTATTCCAAGACCGTGTGGCCACGTTTCATCGCGTTCAGGATGCGATCCGAGCCGCTCTGCACCGGCAGGTGCACGTGGCTGACCAGTTCCGGCACTTGCGCGTAGACGTCGATCAGCGCTTGGGAAAATTCCACCGGATGGGAGGTGGTGTAGCGAATCCGGTCGATGCCCTCGATGCGCGCCACCGCGACGATCAGTTCGGCGAGATCGCTGGTGCCGCCCGTCGGCAGGGTGCCGCGATAGGCGTTGACGTTCTGGCCCAGCAGGTTCACCTCGCGCACACCCTGCTCGGCCAGTTGTGTAACCTCGGTGAGCACGTCCAGTACCGGCCGGCTGACCTCCTCGCCCCGGGTGTAGGGCACCACGCAGAAGGTGCAGTATTTGGAGCAGCCCTCCATGACCGAGACATGGGTGCTCACGCCATCGGCGACCGGGCGCGGCAGGTGATCGAATTTTTCAATTTCGGGAAAACTGATGTCCACCACCACGGTCCCGTCGGACTGGCGGCGCTGCCGGATCATCTCCGGCAGCCGGTGCAGGGTCTGGGGTCCGAACACCAGGTCGACATGGGGTGCGCGGCGGGCAATGGCCTCGCCCTCCTGACTGGCGACACAGCCGCCGACGCCAATGATCAGGTCGGGGTTGCGCTCCTTCAGGTGCTTCCAGCGCCCCAGCTGGTGAAAGACTTTCTCCTGAGCCTTCTCGCGAATGGAGCAGGTATTGAGCAGCAGCACATCGGCTTCGGCCGGATCGTCGGTGGCAATCAGGCCGTGGCTGTCGCCGAGCAGATCGCGCATCCGCGCGGAGTCGTACTCGTTCATCTGGCAGCCCTGGGTGACGATGTGGAGTTTGCGCTCCCCGGTCTTGGTCATGGTGTGCAGGCGGCTTGCAGGCGAGGCGGCGAATTATAGCGCATGGGGTGCGCCATCCGTGCCGGGAAAAGTGCCTTGAAAAGCCGGGGTGGGGGCCTCACTGTGGTATCCTGTTCCCGGTAACCGCCAGAGCCGCTCGGCATGACCAACGACCCTATCTACAAGATCATCTTCGTCAATCAGGGCCAGGTGTACGAGGTTTACGCCCGTTATGTCTATCAGAGCGATCTCATGGGCTTCATCGAGATCGAGGAGTTCGTGTTCGGCGAAAAATCCCAGCTGATTGTTGATCCGGCTGAAGAAAAGCTCAAGACCGAGCTCTCCGAAGTCAAGCGCAGCTTCATCCCGATGCACTCCATCGTGCGCATCGATGAAGTCGAGAAGGAAGGTGTGTGCAAGATCAGCGATGCACGCGGCAGCAATGTGATGGCGTTTCCCGGCCCACCGGCCGTATCGAGCCGGACCACCAAAAGCGATTCCTGACCCGCCGACTCTGGTCGGTGTCGGGGCCGCTTACACGGAGGTGGCCGTAAGCGCAGAACGGATCGCAAGCTCCGGACTTCTAGTTCCGGACTTCTAGTTCCGGACAGGGAGGTGAGCATGAAAGTCGGCGCGACAATCTTTGTTCTGGTCATGTTGTACCTCTTTTACCCCAGCTACGAGCTGCAGATACGCGCCTCGGCCGGCGACAACTGGACCACCTACGGCGGCACCATCTGGTCGCACGACCAGTGCCGTAAACAGGGCCGCGCCGTGCGTGAGGCGCAATGGCGCTGCCTGCAGAACAACCCGTGGCACCTGCTGTTCCGGACCTCCACGCGCTACGACCCCGAGATTCGCGATAGCCAGGATGCGTTGTCGGGCGACGCGGGCGAATAGTCGAATCTGGTGCCGTTCAGCGCCATGCCAACAACCATCGGCCGGGTAATCGGCATCTATATCGCCCCGGCTCGGGGCGAATTGCCCGTCGCCGTCCCGGCCGTGGCTGCGCTGGCGGGCGCGGGTCTCTCGGGGGATCGCTACGCGGTGGGTGCCGGCACCTGGTCCGGCTGGCCGGGCACGGGGCGAGCGATCACCCTGATCGCCGCCGAAGTGCTGGATTCCCTGCCCGAACCTTACCGGCTCAGCGCGCCTGAGGCGCGCCGCAACCTGCTCACCCGTGGCGTCGATCTCAATGCCCTGGTCGGACGGGAGTTTCGCATCGGCGGCGTGCGGTTGCGGGGGCAGCGGCTGTGCGAGCCCTGCCGCCATCTTGAAGAGCTCACCCGGCCTGGCGTCATCGCTCAGCTGAGCGGGCGCGGCGGGCTGCGCGCGGATGTCGTTGAGAGTGGTTTGATCCGCTGTGGCGATATCCTTGAAATACTGCCGTTGCCCGCACCATGATGCGGGCACCAAAGCGGGGAGTGGCGCGAGCGTGAGCGATGAACAAACCGGAATGATCGCGGGCTCCTGCCTCTGCAGCCAGGTCGCGTTCCAGGTCTGGGGACCGTTCGCGCGCTTTGTGCTCTGCCACTGTTCGCGCTGCCGCAAGGCGACCGCTTCGGCCCACGCGGCCAATCTGTTCACCGGCCCCGACCATATCCACTGGCTGCGTGGGCGCGAGTTGATCAGGCGCTATCAGATTCCCGAGGCGCGCAGTTTTTCCAAGTGCTTCTGTCGCCACTGCGGCTCGGCGCTGCCCTATGTCAGCCGCAACGGCGAGTACCTGATCGTGCCCGCGGGAGTGCTCGACGGGGATCCCGGGGTGGTGCCGGAGCGGCAGATATTCTGGGACAGCCGGGCCTGTTGGTACGAAGCAGGGCTAGTCGCGCCGCGCTTTGCCGAGTATCCGCCTGCCGCAGACTGACGGGAATCCCGCGCTGGCGCCCGAACCCAGCATCGAATTCTCCGCGGCCCCCGCAGCCAGGGGTTGCCGCGCTCAGGGCCAGTGGGCAAGCATGTCGCGGAGGACGTCGATAAAGGCGAGCGGCTGGTCGAGAAACACATGGTGGGCGGCGCCCGGGATAGCGGTGAAAGGCGATCCCCGTGGCGCCACATACTGAAGATAATCGATGACTTCCTGGGTGATGATGGCGCTCAGGGTGCCCGTAATCATCCCGAAGCCGGTGGCGAGATTGAGCAGCGCATCGGTCTGGTCTTCAAAGCGGAAATTGTCGAGCAGCGCCGGATCAGCTTTGAGCGCCCAGCCGTCTTCCACCTCCCGCACCGAATGTCGGGCGATGTGGTCGATCAGAAACTGATTCGGGCAGCGCTGGGGCGGAATGACACGGAAGGCGGCGCTGGCACTGGCGGCATCCGGATAGATCGCGTGGGGCAAAAACCCCGTAGTGCTGCGCGTGCGGCCCTCCCCGGGCAATGCGATCAGTTTGGCATCCACGGAGATCATGGCCTTGACCCGGTCCGGGAAACGCGCCGCCGTGCGCAGCGCGATGCCGCCGCCAAAACTGTGCCCCACCACGATCATCTTCGCGCCAATGCCGGCGGCCTCCGCCACCGCGATCACTTCGTCGGCGAAAGTATCCAGGTCATAGTGTTCCCGGTGGCCGCTGTCGCCCGCGCCGGAGCAGTCGAGGGCCACCACCCGGTAGTCCGCGGCAAACGCGGGAGCGATGAAATCCCACCAGTGACTGTGGGCGTTGAAACCGTGGATCAGCAGTAGCCCGGGGCGCCCAGAGTTGCCCCAGCACCGGTAAGCGATGGGGCAGTCCCGGACGCTGACCCGACCGGTCTCCGCCGGCTGGGCGATGGCATCGGTGAACCAGGGGGGAAGCTGGTCGGTCATGAGGTTTCCGCGCCGCGTCGTGGTGGCAGGGGTCAGAGCAGCAGCTGCCAGGCGTACCAGCCCATCAGTACCACCTGGACGAAAAAGAAGCTTCCGCGCACCAGCACCATCGCCTGATTTGCGGAGATCATGTGTACCACCGATTGCGCGATGCGCGCATAGAGCACGCACATGACGGTGCTCTCCATGATCCCGAGTTGCTGGGAAAGCCCGGCAGCTGCCACCAGTGCTGCGAATACCGGCAGATTTTCCACGCAATTGAGATGCGCGCGCGTTACGCGCTGCCCAAACCCGGGCAGATCCTCGCCGGAGGCGGAAAACTTGTTTAGGGGTATTTTGGCGCCGCCGACGGAGTTGAGTACCCGGTTGGTGGTCATGATCAGCATCACGACGAGTGTCCAACCGGCGAAACCGGCGAGTGCGTATAAAGCAGGGCTTGACGCAAGGTTCATGGTATTTTCCCTTTAGGGTTGTTATTGGAACCCCGATATTACGCGCGGGAAGAGGTGGGGTAAATGTCCGATTTGTCGAATGAAATCGCACCGGGCGGAGCGGCGGCACCGCAGGAGCTGGCGTTGTTTCCGCTCCAGCGCACGGTGTTTCCCGGGGTGACCATCCCGATGCGGATTTTCGAGCAGCGCTATCTGCGCCTGGTGCGTGAATCCCTGGCGGCGGCAAAACCCTTTGCGGTGGTGCCGATTCTGTCGGGACGGGAGGTGGGTGCCACGCCGATGATTGCCGAGCGCGGCACCCTGGTGACCATCGCCGACTGGTCGCAACTTCCCAACGGCCTGCTCGGCATCGAGATTCGCGGCGAGCAGCGCCTCCGGGTCGGCGCGACCCGGGTCGCGGCCGATGGCTTGATGTTGGGCGAAGTCATGCTCGATGCGCCGGATCCGGCTGTCCCGCTGGCCGGGGACGACAGTGATCTGGTGGCGCTGCTGGGCGATCTGGCCCGGCACTTCGGGGTTGAGGCGCGCTACGTCAATGACAGCCTCGACGGCATTACGCTTGCCTGGCGTCTGGCGGATCTGCTGCCCATTGCCCTGGAGCGCAAGATCGGCCTGCTGGCGATGGCCGATCCGCTGGTGCGACTGATTGAAGTGCGCAGCTGGGTGATTGAGCTATCCCAGCGCTGAGCGGCCCGCGCTATTCCCGGCCTTTCAGCATCCGCAGCGGATTGTAAGTGAGCACTTCCTCGCCGTCCTGATTGAGCACCCGATTGAAGGTGCGTACCAGACCGCGATTGCCCTTGCTGGTCTGGCGCACTTCCGTGACCTCCAGCTCGACGTGGATGGTGTCGCCCGCGAAGCAGGGCCGTTTCATGTCCAGCTCCATATTGAGAAAGGCCATGCCGGTACCCTGCATGGTCGGGAGCAGCAGTCCCTCGGCGAAGCTGTAAACCAGCGCGCCGGGCGCAAAGGAGCGCTTGATGACGGACTTTTCGCGCAGGAATTCACGGTCGGTGAACACCACTTCGTGCAGCCCCACCAGATTGACGAAGCTGGCGATGTCGGCTTCCAGCACGGTGCGGCCCCAGGACTTGAAGCGGTCGCCCACGGTCAGATCCTGCCAGTAAAATCCGGCGCCCAGTTGTTTCATGTGGTTGGTCTCGGCAAATGATGGTGGCGCGATGGTGCGGCAATCCCGCGCGCGCCGCAATTGCGGCCCGGGTCGGTGGCGCTCTGTATAATGAAAGCCGATATGAAAAAAGCCGGTGGCGGCCGGCGGAGCGCGTGATGGACATTGTTTCTTACATGCAGGACCTGGGGCGGCGCGCGCGGCGCGCGGCACGCGAGCTGGCGAATGCCGGCACGGATCGGAAGAACGCCGCGCTGGCCGCAGTTGCCGAAGCCCTGGATCGCGGCCGCGCCGAACTGGCGGCGGCCAATGCGAAAGATCTGGCGGCGGCGCGCGCGGAGGGGCTTGACGCTGCCCAGCTCGACCGCCTCACGCTCACGCCGGCTCGCATCGACGCCATGATCGAAGGGTTGCGCCAGGTCGCTGCCCTCGCCGACCCGGTGGGAGAGATCACCGACCTCAAGTATCGGCCCAGCGGGATTCAGGTGGGCCGGATGCGGGTGCCGCTCGGCGTGATCGGCATCATCTATGAGTCCCGGCCCAATGTGACGGTGGATGCCGCGAGCCTGTGCCTCAAGGCGGGCAATGCCTGCATTCTGCGGGGCGGCAGCGAAGCCATTCATTCCAACGGCGCCATCGCCGCCTGTATTCGGGACGGTCTGGCGGCGGCCGGCTTGCCGGCCGCCGCGGTGCAGGTGGTGGAAACCACGGATCGCGCCGCGGTGGGCGAGCTCATCACCATGGCCGAATATGTGGACGTCATCGTGCCGCGGGGCGGCAAGAGCCTGATCGAACGCATCAGCGCCGAGGCGCGGGTGCCGGTGATCAAGCATCTCGACGGCGTCTGTCATGTCTATATCGATGATCGCGCCGACCTCGACAAAGCGTTTGCGGTCGCGGTCAACGCCAAGACGCATCGCTATGGCGTCTGCAACGCCATGGAGACCCTGCTGGTGGCGGAGCCGGTGGCGGCGGCGATACTGCCGCGCCTGGCGACCGCCTACCGCGAGCACGGCGTCGAACTGCGCGGCTGCGACCGCACTTGCGCGGTCATCTCCGACTGTCGGCCGGCGACGGAGGCCGACTGGTACGAGGAATATCTGGCGCCGGTGCTGGCGATACGGGTAGTGGCCGGCATCGACGCCGCCATCGAGCATATCGCCACCTATGGGTCGCAGCACACGGATGCCATCGTCACCGAGGACTACAGTCGGGCGCGGCGCTTTATGCGAGAAGTCGATTCCAGTTCCGTAATGGTCAATGCCTCTACCCGGTTTGCCGATGGCTTCGAATACGGATTGGGCGCCGAGATCGGCATTTCCACCGACAAGCTCCACGCCCGGGGTCCGGTCGGACTTGAAGGTCTCACCAGTCAGAAGTTCGTGGTGCTGGGCGACGGTCACGTGCGCGCTTGACGTTGAACGCGATCGGGGTTTTCGGCGGCACCTTCGATCCGGTGCATATCGGGCATCTACGCACCGCACTCGAGTTGCGCGAAACCCTGGGCTTGCAGCGGATGCTGCTGATTCCGAGCGCGCGCCCGCCCCACCGGGAGCAGCCGGGTGTCAGCGCCCTGGACCGGCTGGCGATGCTGGCCGCAGCCATCGGCGGCGAACCTGGCTTGGTTGCCGATGACCGCGAACTTCACCGCAGCGGCCCGTCCTATACGATCGACACGCTCGCCGAGCTGCGCGCCGAGGTGGGTCCTGCCACGGCTTTGTGCCTGTGCGTTGGCATGGACTCCCTGGTGACCCTGGCCAGCTGGCGGCGCTGGCGCGAGCTGACCGATTTCGCGCATCTGGTGGTGGCTGCCCGGCCGGGCTGGCAGCTGCCCTTGCAGGGCGAGGTCGCCGACTGGCTGGTAGAGCGGCGCTGCGACACGGTGTCCCGGCTGCACGACCAGACCGCGGGTCTGGTCCTGATCCAGACCCTGACGCTGTTGCCGGTGTCGGCCACACAGCTGCGTGCCGACCTCGCGGCCGGCCGCTCCACCCGTTATCTGGTGCCCGACGCGGCGCTGGCCCATATCCGCGCCCATGGCCTGTACCGGTCGGCGGCGTCCATCCAGAAGTCAATCCAGAACGAGCAGGACAGACGATGAGTGAAGATCTACCGGCGGTAGTGGTTGCGGCCCTGGAGGACGTCAAGGGGCTGGATATCGTGTGTCTCAATGTGCGCGGTCTCACCGACGTGACCGATACCCTGGTGGTGGCCAGCGGCAACACGACGCGCCAGGTGAAAGCCCTGGCCGAGAATGTCATCGAGCGCTGCCGAGTCCTTGGCGTGCGGCCGATTGGCGTCGAGGGCATGGACACGGCGGAATGGGTGCTGGTGGACCTGGGCGATCTGGTGCTGCATGTAATGCTGCCCGCCACCCGGGCGTTTTACGAGCTCGAAAAACTCTGGTCGTTACGGCCGGAAGATCTGAAGCGAGGTGAGGACTGACCGCACTTGCGCCTGCGTCTGCTGACGGTCGGCACCCGGATGCCTGCCTGGGTCGAGACGGCAGTGCATGAATACGCCCGGCGTCTGCCGCCGGAACTGGTGCTGGAAGTTGTTGAAATACCGCTCGGTCGCCGTGGCAAGGGGATTGATCCCGCCACGGCAGTCGCGGCGGAAAGCCAGGCGTTGCTGAAAGCTGTGGGTGCGCGCGATACGCTGGTGGCGCTGGATGTCGCCGGGGAACCCTGGAGCACCTCCCGCCTCGCGGCCCAACTGGCGGGCTGGCAGGCGGCCGGCGGCAACTGCTGCCTGCTGGTGGGTGGCCCCGATGGGCTGGATCAGGCCTGTCTGCGGCGCGCGCATTTCCGCTGGTCGCTATCGCCACTGACACTGCCCCATCCTCTGGTCAGGGTAGTGCTTGCCGAACAGCTTTACCGGGCCTGGACGATCAACGCAGGCCATCCGTATCACCGATGAGCCCCGCCGACCGCTTCCTCCGCAATCATCGCAACGAACATCTGCTCTTCGTCGGGCGGCTCGGATTCGCTGTCGTGGTCATGGCGCTGTTGCTGGCCGCGCTGGTGTGGCGTTACTTCGATTTGCAGATACGTCGGCACGGAGATTTCGTCACGCTCGCCGAACGCAACCGTATTCATGTGCGGGCGATTCCACCGCCGCGCGGCCTGATCTTCGATCGCAATGGCGTGCTGCTCGCGGACAATCGCCCCGGCTTTAACCTCTCGATAGTGGTTGAGCGCGCGGGTAATCTCGACGCGCTGATCAGCGCGCTGGACGATTTGCTGGATCTTGGCGACAGTGAAATCCGGCGCTTTAGGGAGCTCGTGGCGCGCCGCCGGCCCTACGAATCGGTGCCGCTGCGCTACAACCTCAGCGAGCTCGAACAGAGCGTCATCGCGGTCAACGAATACCACCTGGATGGCGTGGAAATCTCGGCCCAACTGGTCCGTTTCTATCCTCGGGGCGAGCCCTTTGCCCATGTGCTGGGTTATGTCGGGCGCATTAACGAGCGCGAGCTCAAGGCGCTCGACACCAAGTCTTACAGCGGCGTTTACCTGATCGGCAAGACGGGATTGGAGCGTTTCTACGAACGCGATCTACTGGGTCGACCGGGTGCGGAATACGTCGAGACCAACGCACGCGGTCGGGTGATGCGGGTGCTGGATCGTGTTCCGCCAGTGGCCGGCGCAAATTTGCGGCTGCACCTGGACTCCCGTCTGCAAGAGGCGGCCTACCAAGCCCTTGCGGGTGCGCGCGGCGCCGTGGTTGCCATTGATACCAGGACCGGCGGGGTGCTGGCCATGGCGAGCGCACCGTCGTTCGACCCCAACCCTTTCGTTACCGGCATATCAACCGTCGCCTACAAGAGGCTCGTCGAATCGCCGGATCGGCCGCTGATCGACCGTGCGGCGCGGGGGCTGTACCCGCCGGGCTCCACCGTGAAGCCGGTGTTCGGGTTGGCGGCGCTCGACAGCGGGGTCGCCACGCCCGGGTTCCGGATGTACGACCCCGGAGTTTTTCGTCTCGACAACAGCACGCATGATTACCGCGACTGGAAGCGGGGCGGCCACGGGATGGTCACTCTCTACGACGCCATCGTGCAATCCTGCGACACTTTCTTTTATACCGTCGGGACGCGCATGGGCATCGACCGCCTGCACCATTACGCCACCGCCTTTGGCTTCGGGGCGCCAACCGGCATCGATCTGCCCAACGAGGCTGGCGGCAACATGCCCTCGCGCGACTGGAAGCGGGGTGTCAGGGGTGTTGCGTGGTACCCGGGCGATACGGTTAACACCAGCATCGGTCAGGGTTTCATGACTGCCACGCCGTTGCAGTTGGCGGTCGCGGCCGCGCGGATCGCGACGCGCGGCGAAGTGCGATCGCCGCGTCTGGGGCGGACGCTGGGGCAGTCTCCGGTGACCAACCCCGTTGCCGCGCAGCCCATCGTGGCCGCCGCCGCGCACTGGGACCAGGTTATCGATGCGATGCGGGGCGTAGTACAGGATCGCCGGGGTACCGCCAATCGCGCGCTTGCCGCGATGGGGCCGATGAGCTACAGCATGGCGGGGAAAACCGGCACCGCGCAAGTGGTTGGGATAAAGCAGAACGCCAAGTATGATCCGCGCCTTCTCGCCAAGGCCCAGCTTGATCATGCGCTGTTTATCGCTTTCGCTCCGGTTGAGCAGCCGCGCATAGCGGTGGGGGTGCTGGTGGAGAATGGCGAGCACGGCAGTTCCACGGCGGCGCCAGTCGCGCGTCAAGTGATCGATGCCTTCATGCAACTCTATCCCGAGGGCGTGGGCCTTGACTAAGCCGGATTTCGATCGCCACTTGCGCGAGCCGGGTACCGCAGTTTATGGCCAGCGCAATCATTGGCTGATTTCCCATATCGACCCGGTGCTGTTGCTGTTGTCGGTGTTTCTGATGGCAATGGGGTTGTTTGTGCTGTACAGCGCCAGCGGACGGGATATGGGGCAAGTCCAGCGCCAGATGCTGTACATGGGCGTGGGGCTTGTGGCCATGATGTGTAGTGCGCAAATTCCGCCGCGGATGCTACAGCGCTGGGCGTGGCTACCCTATGTGATCGGCGTCTTGCTGTTGGTGGGAGTCGACCTGTTCGGCAGCGGCGCCAAGGGTGCGCAGCGCTGGCTCGTGATTGGCCCCGTGCGCTTTCAGCCCTCGGAGCTGCTCAAGATCGCGGTACCCCTGGTGCTGTCTGCGTACCTGGGATCCCGGCTGTTGCCGCCCCGGTTCAAGGACGCGTGTCTCGCAATCGGGGTTTTGGCGGTGCCGTTAGTGTTGGTGGCGATGCAGCCGGATCTGGGTACCGCGGTGCTCATCGCTGCCGGCGGTTGCTTCGTGCTGTTTCTGGCGGGCATCGGGATGCGCTATCTGACCTTAGCCCTGGGTGGCTTCCTGGCCGGCGCGCCGGTGATGTGGTTCTTCGGGCTCCATGACTATCAAAAAACCCGCATCCTCACGTTGCTGGATCCACAGGAGGACAAGCTGGGCGCGGGCTGGAACATCATTCAGGCCACGACTGCCATAGGCTCGGGTGGCTTGACTGGCAAGGGGTGGTTTCAGGGGACCCAGTCCCAGCTCGACTTTCTGCCGGAGAGCCATACCGATTTCATCATTGCGGTACTGTCCGAAGAATTCGGGTTCGTTGCGGTGCTGGGTCTGATCGGCATCTATATGCTGATCGTGCTGCGCGGGTTGGCTATCAGTTTTGCCGCGCCATCCATGTTTGGCCGCCTGCTCGCCGGCAGTATCAGTCTCACCTTCTTTTTGTATGTTTTCGTCAACATGGCCATGGTCGCCGGGGTGCTGCCCGTAGTGGGGGTTCCTCTGCCCATGGTGAGTTACGGCGGAACCTCGGTTGTCACTTTGTCCCTAAGCTTTGGTATCCTGATGGCCGTTCGTTCCGAGATTGACACGCGTGGATAGCTCGATGGTAGCGCTGGCGGCGCGCTGGTTACTGACCTTTTGCGTCGCGGCGGCCGGCGTGTCGGCGCAGGCGCGGGAGTACCGGGGCCATCCCGGCGCAGCGGCGTTTATAGCAACCATGGCCGAAAAACACGGCTTTGATCGCGAAGAGCTGACGCTTCTGCTTGCTGGAGCGCAATATCAGCAGTCGATCATCGATGCCATGGAGCGTCCCGCCGAACGGGTCAAGCCCTGGCACGCCTACCGGACTATTTTCGTCACCGAAAAGCGTATCAGTGATGGCGTCGAGTTCTGGCGCCACCACCGCGAGACCCTGGCACGGGTTCAGCAGGATTATGGTGTGGACCCGGCCATCGTGGTCGCCATTATCGGTGTGGAGACGTCCTACGGCCGGATTACCGGGAATTTCCGCGTGCTGGACGCGCTGTCGACGCTGGCCTTCGATTACCCCAAGCGCAGCGACTTCTTTACCCGTGAACTGGAGCAATTCCTGCTGCTCACCCGCGAACAGCGGCGGGATCCTCAGGGCATCCGGGGCTCCTATGCTGGCGCCATGGGTTACGGCCAGTTCATGCCCAGCAGTTATCGCGCCTACGCCATCGATTACAATGGCGATGGGCTGGCGGATATCTGGAATAACCCGGTGGATGCGATAGGCAGCGTGGCCAATTATTTCGTGCGCCATGGTTGGAGCGCTGACGGATTGGTTGCGGTTCCCGCCGTGGCCCGGATCGGGTACGATCCAGCCCCGGTCAATGTACTGGTCAAGCCCGTACTGAAGCCGGATGAATTGGCTGCCATGGGTTTCACGCCCGCAGCAACCCCCGTTACCGGCGCGCCCGTATCCCAGGCGGCCGCATTCCCACTCGAACTTGAGGGGACAGAGGGCGCTGAGTTCTGGCTCGCGTACGACAACTTCTATGTCATCACCCGCTATAACCGCAGTCACCGTTACGCCATGGCGGTGTACCAGCTCTCCCGCGAAATCGCCGCAAGGATGGCGGATGTTCCCGGTTAATGCGCTGGCGGCACTGCTGGCGGTACTGCTGTTGGCCGGATGTTTCGGCAGTCGCGGGCCCGGCGGCGCCAGTGCGGATCGCGACGGTGTTCTCGGGGAGGTCGACCGCGATTCCTCGGATATCGCGCCGCGCCGCGAGCCCATCACGAGGGCGGGCAACAAGAATCCCTATACGGTGCTGGGCAAGACCTATCATCTGCTGCCGACCGCAGATGGTTACCGCGAGACCGGCGTGGCCTCCTGGTATGGCGCCAAGTTTCACGGTCGTGCGACCGCCAATGGCGAGCCCTTTGACATGTTCGCCATGACCGCAGCCCACAAGACGCTGCCGATACCGGCCTATGTCCGGGTTACCAATCTGGAAAATGATCGCAGCACCATTGTCCGAGTCAACGACCGTGGCCCGTTTCATGATGACCGAATTATTGATCTGTCCTATGCGGCCGCCAAGAAACTCGGTGTGTTTGATCGTGGCACAGCCAGGGTCGAGGTGGTCGCTATCGATCCCAGCACCTATCAGCGCAACAGCGTCGAAGTTCCGCGGATCAGTGCGCAGGCGTACCAGTCGGCGCGCCTCCTTGGGCCTGCCCCGGCCGGCATCCAGGACGGTCCACCTCTGGCGGAGGCCGCCGCCGGTGGCAAGGGTGGGCCATCACCGGGAGCCTTCCTGCAGGTGGGATCGTTCACCAGCCTGAAATCGGCGCGCTCGCTGCAAGCCCGGGTAGAGCAGCGGGTGGCAACCCCTGCCCTCGTGCGGAGCACCCGTGTTGCGGGTCGTGACATGTTCCGGGTATTGATCGGGCCCTTTACCGACACGACGCAACTGCACAATACACGCGAAGTGCTGGTCGCCGCGGAACGGTTGAATCCACTCGTGGTCCAGGGAGTCAATCTCTGACCGGAAGAGCGCGCGACGCTGGCTAAGGTTTTGTCTGCTGTTCCGGTGGCCGCTGTATCAACGCCACTTTCCCGCAAGTTTACTGACGGCTCTCAAGCCAAAGGATCTCCCGGATGACGAATAATCCCGCCATCGGCGCTCTGCTACTTTTATCGCTGCTTGCCCCGATTGTCCTCGCAGGGCCGGTTCCCGTGCCGACGCCCACGCAAGTGATTCCGGCGAGCGCTGCGTCGGCGCCGGTACCGGCACCGGTCGAATTGGCGGCCAAGGCCTGGATCCTGATTGATGCACATACCGGGACGGTGCTCACCGAACACAATGCCGACGTACCCCTGCCGCCGGCGAGCCTCACCAAGCTGGTTACCGATTATCTGATCTCCGGAGAAATGGCAGCCGGCAAGTTCACGAAAGATACGCGGATACCCATCAGTGTGAATGCGTGGCGCATGGGTGGGTCGAGGATGTATGTGCAGGAAGGGACTGAAGTCCCCGTCGAAGATCTCCTGCGGGGCATCATTGTCCAGTCCGGCAACGACGCGACCGTGGCCATGGCGGAATACATTGCCGGGACCGAGGATGCGTTCGCCCAGCTCATGAATCAGCGCGCGCAGCAGTTGGGGATGACGAACAGTCATTTCCTGAACGCCACCGGGTGGCCGGCGGAAGGACACCTGACCACCGCAAGGGATCTCTCGATCCTGTTTAGCGCGACGATTCACGATTACCCGGAGAACTACCGGCTCTACTCTGAGAAATATTTCGAGTACAACGGCATCAAGCAGCCCAATCGCAACTTGCTGTTGTGGCGCGACTCGACGGTGGATGGTGGCAAGACCGGGCATACGGAGGAAGCGGGGTATTGTCTGGTCGTCTCTGCGGTGCGGGAGAATATGCGCCTCGTCGCGGTGGTAATGGGTACCAACAGCGTGGAAGCCCGCGCGCGAGAAACCCAGAAACTGCTCGCTTACGGATTCCGCTTTTATGAGACAGCGCGCATGTACCAGGCGGGCGAAGTGCTGCAAGCCGATGTGCCGGTGTGGTTCGGCAAGGCTGACAAAGTCAATCTGACGGTGGCCGAAGACATCTATCTGACCTTGCCCCGCAATGCACAAAAGGATCTCAAGGCCACCGTCGTGGTCGATGGCGCTGTCGAGGCGCCGCTTTCGCCGACGCAGCCGGTGGGTCGGCTCCAGGTGGAGCAGGGTGGAGCGGTGGTGTTGACCGTGCCGCTGGTGCCGGATCGCGAGGTTGCCGAAGCGGGCTGGTTTGCGCGGCTGTGGGACCATATCGTCCTGTTTCTGACCGGCCTGTTTTCCTGAGCTGAAGGTGTTTCTGAACCGAGCGTCGCCATGACTGTTGCCGACCCGCCGCGTATTGCGTTTCCCTGCGAGTACCCGGTCACGGTGGTGGCGGATGCGGGCGCGACATTGCGCGCCCAGGTGTTCGAGGCCTTCGACCTCCACGCGGCGGGGTTCGATCCCGAGCGCATCACCGAACGCGCGAGCCGCAACGGCAACTACCAGTCGATCTGCTTTGTCATTACCGCCACCGGCGAGGAACAACTGCGCCAGCTGTTCGAGGGGCTGAAAGCCTGCGCAGGCGTTCGGATGGTACTTTAGGCCGTCCGGTGGAACGCATCCGGGTACGCGCTTTGGGCCTGCGGCACTACGCGCCGGTTTTCGCAGCGATGAAAGCCCGGATCGACACCGATACGGAGCACAGTCCGGACGAAATCTGGGCGCTGCAACATCACCCGGTATACACCCAGGGCCAGGCCGGACGCGCTGAACATGTGCTGGCGCCCGGCGATATCCCGGTGGTCGCGGCGGATCGCGGCGGTCAGGTCACCTACCACGGCCCCGGTCAATTGATCTTCTATCCACTGGTGCAGTTGCGCCGCCGGGGCCTCGATGTGCGCCAGCTGGTATCGGCGCTGGAGCAGAGCGTGATCGCCTGGCTGGCCGAGCTGGGGATCGCCGCAGCGACCAGGGCACGCGCGCCGGGGGTCTATGTCGATGATGCCAAGATCGCCTCACTGGGTCTGCGCATCCGCCGCGGTCGCAGCTATCACGGTCTGGCGGTGAATCTGGCGATGGACCTTGCGCCCTTTGCGCGCATCGATCCCTGCGGCTATGCGGGCCAGCGCATGACCCAGGTGGCGGATTTGCTGCCAGCCGCGCAAGTCCCCGAACTGGAAATCGCGCAGCGGGGTCTGCTCGATCAGCTGGCGCGTCGGCTGGGCTACACTGGCTGGGATTATCTTGAGGATGCAGGCAGCGGCGGTGACGGCACCGATACCGCCGCGCCGGATGGAGCAAGCGATGAGCGATAACGACAGCGTCCCGGTGCAGCGCACGCGCCGGTTGCAGGCCGGCGAAAAATTGCGCAGCGCCGCCAAGGTCGAGCGCATCCCCGTCAAGGTGATTGCGACCACCGAATTGCCGCGCAAGCCGCCCTGGATCCGGGTGCGCGCCGGCGTGGGTCCGGAAGTGCAGCGCATCAAGAACATCCTGCGGGAACATCGCCTCTCCACCGTGTGCGAGGAGGCCGCCTGCCCCAATCTGGGCGAATGCTTCGGCGGGGGCACCGCCACTTTCATGATTCTGGGCGACATCTGCACCCGCCGCTGCCCGTTCTGCGATGTGGGCCACGGCAAACCCAACCCGCTCGACCCCGAGGAACCCGCCAACCTGGCGCGCGCCATCGCCGAGCTGGGCCTGCGCTATGTGGTGATCACCTCGGTGGATCGCGACGATCTGCGCGACGGCGGCGCCGGGCATTTCGCCGCCTGCATCGAGGCCGTACGTCGGCATTCGCCGGACATCCAGGTGGAAATCCTGGTGCCTGATTTCCGTGGCCGCATGGAACCCGCGCTGGAAGCGCTGTCCGCGACCCCGCCCGATGTGTTCAATCACAATCTCGAGACAGTGCCGACGCTGTATCGGGAAGTTCGCCCGGGAGCCAACTACGCCTGGTCGCTGCGCCTGCTGCAGGAGTTCGGCCGTCGCAATCCGGGGGTGCCCACCAAGTCGGGGTTGATGGTGGGCCTGGGCGAGACCCGCGACCAGTTGTTGGCGACGCTCGACGACCTGCGCGCCCACGACGTCGGAATGATCACCATCGGGCAGTATTTGCAGCCCTCGCGCGCGCACCTGGCGGTGCAGCGTTTTGTGCATCCGGACGAATTTGCCGAGTATCGCGATTACGGCTACCGAATCGGTTTTCGCCATGTGGCCTCGGGGCCGCTGGTGCGTTCTTCCTATCATGCCGACCGGCAGGCGCGCGGCGCGGAGGTGACCCATGGATAACCAAACCCGTACCGAGATCGAAGCGGCGGTGTTCCGCCGCCTGCTGGCGCACCTGGACAGCCGCAAGGATGCCCAGAACATCGATCTGATGAATCTCGCCGGCTTCTGTCGCAACTGTCTGTCCAAATGGTACGCGGCGGCGGCCGCCGAACGCGGCGAAACCGTCGACTATGAGCAGGCGCGCGAGCTCGTCTACGGGATGCCTTACGGCGATTGGAAAGCGAAATACCAGACCGAAGCCACGCCCGCGCAGCAGGCGCGGTTCGAGGCCGGACAAAAAGACCGCTAGCAGTTCGCCCGCCGTTCCGGGATCCGGCGCTTCAGCGCTGGCGGCCCGCACCCGATGGCAAGATGGTGTCCACCGCAGGCGACGTAGAGAGATAAAGATGGAACATCGACCCTTGCAACTGGCGCAGTTGCCCAATTGCTGTACCGCTGACGAATTCAGTTTCACCACCACCGATGACCTGGAACCCCTGAGCGAAATCATCGGCCAGGACCGCGCCATTGCCGCGATCCGCTTCGGTCTCGGCATGGACAATCAGGGTTATAACCTGTTCGTGCTGGGTCCGCCCGGGGTCGGCAAGTTCACCGCCATCAGCCAGTATCTCGGCGATGCGGCGCGCCATGGTCCCATCCCGGGGGACTGGTGCTACGTCAACAACTTCGTCGACGAGGCCAAGCCGATCCTGCTCGAACTCCCGGCCGGGCGCGGCAGTCTGCTGCGCGACGATATGCAGCATCTGGTGGACGATCTCAAGAATGCCATTCCCCAGGCGTTCGACAGCGATCAGTACAAGGCGCGGGCGCAGCAGATCGAAGCCGAGATTCAGCGCCGTCAGGAACAGGCATTCGAGCAGGTGCAGGAAGCGGCGGCGCGGGACAACATCAAGGTCTACCAGAACGCCGGCGAGCTGACCCTGGTGCCCATGGTCGAGGGCGAAGACCTGGACCCGGAAGCGTTCCAGAAATTGCCGCAAGAACAGCGCGAGCGTCTGGAGACCGCCGTGCTGGAGGTGCGCAAGCAGTTGCAGACGGTGTTCCAGCAGCAGATGCCGGCCCTGCGCAAGGAGGCCCGGGACCGCTTCCGCGCCCTCAACCACGAGGTGACGCGCGAGGCGGTCGGGCTTTACATCGAGGGCCTGAGCCGGCGTTACGCCGACCTGCCCCAGGCGCTGGACTACCTCAGCAGCGTGCAGCAGGACATCGTCGCCAACGCTGAATTGTTCCGACCCCAGGAAGCGCCCCAGGCGATGCTGATGGCGCAGGATGCGTTGCAGCGCTATCGGGTCAACCTGATTCTGGACAACAGCCACAGCATCGGCCGCCCGGTGGTTTACGAGGAACATCCGAGCTACGCCAACCTGGTGGGCCGCGTCGAGCACCGCGCCGTCATGGGCGCCCTGCTGACCAATTTCACACTCATCAAGCCCGGCGCGCTGCATCGCGCCAACGGCGGCTATCTGATCCTGGATGCCCGCAAACTGCTGAGCCAGCCGTTCGCCTGGGAGGCGCTCAAGCAGGCACTCAACAAGAGAGAATTGCGGCTGGAATCCCTGGAGCACGCGCTCAGCTTTGCCACCACCACTTCCCTCGAGCCCCAGGCGATGCCGCTCGACATCAAGATCGTCCTGCTCGGCGACCGCGATCTCTACTACCTGCTGCATGCGTACGATCCCGATTTTGCCGAGCTGTTCAAGGTCGCGGCCGATTTCGAGACCGGGCTGGAACGTTCGCCCGCCAACGATCTGCTCTATGCGCGCATGATTGCCACCATGGTGCGCAACAAGGGGCTGATGCCGTTTGATCGTTCCGCGGTCGCCGCCACCATCCAGCACAGCATGCGCGTCGAAGCGGACGCGCTGAAGCTATCCACCCACATGCGCAGCATCGCCGACCTGCTCGCCGAGGCTCATTACTGGGCCGGCCAGGCCGCGCGCAGTCTGGTCACCGGGGAGGACGTGCGCCACGCGATCAGCACCCAGATAGAGCGTCTGGATCGGGTGCGGGATCGCAGTTACGAGCACATCCAGCGCGGCGCGGTACTGATCGACACCCAGGGCTCCGTGGTGGGACAGGTGAACGGCCTGTCGGTGCTGCAAGTGGGCAATTTCAGCTTCGGTCAGCCCGCGCGCATCACCGCTACCACCCGGCTCGGCGACGGTAGCGTCATCGACATCGAGCGCGAGACCGAGATGGGCGGCCCCATTCACAGCAAGGGCGTGTTCATCCTGTCGAGCTTCCTGGGTGCGCGCTATGGCCAGACCCAGCCGCTCGCGGTCACTGCCAGCATCACCTTCGAACAGTCCTACGGCGGCGTCGAAGGCGACAGCGCCTCGCTGGCGGAACTCTGCGCGCTGTTGTCGTCGCTGAGCCGGGTGCCCATCCAGCAGTGCTACGCGATGACCGGCTCGGTGAACCAGCTCGGTCGGGTGCAGGTGATCGGCGGCGTCAGCGAGAAGGTGGAAGGGTTCTTCGATATCTGCAAGGCGCGCGGGCTGAGCGGCGAACAGGGGGTGCTGATCCCGGCCGCCAATGTGGTCAACCTGATTCTGCGCCAGGATGTGCTGGACGCCATCGACGCCGGGAGTTTCCGGATTTACGCCATCGAGGCAGTGGACCAGGCCATCGAAATTCTGACCGGCGTTGCTGCCGGTGAAGCGGACGCCGACGGCGCCTACCCGCCCGATAGTATCAACGGCAAAGTGCAAACCCGTCTGCGCGGCTTCGCCGAATTGCGCCGCGATTTCGGTCGCAGTAATGGCGAGGAATAACGCAACGACGCCAGCCGTTCACCCGCTGTTCCCGCGCCGCCGCCGGTGAGTTGATCGGTCAGTCGCTGCCCGCAGCCTCGAAGCCCGGCTCCTCGAAACCCGGTTCCTGGAAACCAAGAAAACGCGCGAAGCCCGCTACCGGCTCGCGCGGCATCTCGAGCCGGTTGGCCGGGTGGTCCGGGTCGATATGGCCGAGCGCCATGCCGTTGTAGACATGGTATTCGGGGGCGATGCCCAGCACCTCGTGGACTGCCGGGCTCACGTCCTGCCAGAAACCCTGGGAACAGGTATGCAGGCCGAACTCCCGCGCCGCCAGCATCACATGGCCCATGAAAATGCCCAGATCCCCAAGCTGGCCCGGCAGCAGCGAGCGGTGGATGCTGAACATCAGCCCCACGGGCGCGCCGAAAAAATAGAAATTGCGCAGCAGTTGCTGCTCGCGCGCTTCCTTGTCGCGGCGGTCGATGCCGAGTGCCGCGTAAAGACTCATGCCGCAATCGAAACGGCGCTGTTTGTAGGGTTGCCGGAACCCGCCGGGATCGCCCCGCAACGGGTTTTCATTACTGCCCACCGGGTGCTCCCGGGCCCAGGCCAGGGCGCGTTCGATCAGCCGCTCGCGCACCGCGCCGGTCGCCACGTCCACCTGCCAGGGTTGCATATTGCTGCCGGAAGGGGCGAGACGGGCCAGCTCCAGAATGCGCTCCACCGTCGCGCGGGGCACCGGAGTGGGGAGAAAAGCGCGCGCCGACAGGCGACTCTCGATAGCCTCGATCAGCTCCATGGGTCAGCGCGCCCGGATGGTTTCGACGCCACTGGCACGCGCCAGCAGCAACACATCGGCGGGGCGCAGCGCGAACAGACCGTTGCTCACCACGCCCGCGATATTGTTCAGGCGCTCTTCCAAAGCGCGCGCGGGCGCGATCGGATAAAAATCGTGGGCATCGATGATGTAGTTGCCGTTGTCCGTCACCACGCCCTGGCGCCACTCCGGGTTGGCGCCCAAGGCGCGCAGTTGCCGGCCCACATGACTGCGCGCCATGGGAATCACCTCCACCGGCAGCGGAAACCGACCCAGGTGATCGACTTGCTTGGAAGCGTCGGCGATGCAGACAAACTCCCGCGCCACCGCCGCCAAGATCTTCTCCCGCGTCAGCGCACCGCCGCCGCCCTTGATCATCTCCAGCGCCGGATTGATCTCATCGGCGCCGTCGACATACACCGCCACTTCGGCAACGCTGTTGAGATCCCACACCGGAATCTGGAGCTCGCGCAGCCGCGCCGCCGAGGCTTCGGAACTGGCCACGGTGGCGGCAATGCGACCCCTGTGAGGTGCCAGCAGCGCGATGAAATGATTCACCGTGGAGCCAGTGCCGATGCCGATCACTCCGTCGTCGCCGATCCTGGCAAGACAGTAATCGAGCGCGGCCTGTGCCGCCGCCTGTTTGAGTTTGTCCTGGCTCATCGCGCACATCCGCTAGTTGGAGTCGGGATTATAAGTCAGGGTCTGTGGGGGGGCGTCTCCCGCCGGGAACGACTGGCGATCCGCAGCGGCGCATGAGTTGGCGCGATCTTCCCGCTGTCGGACTTCATTCGTTCGCCGCGCTCGGGAGTCCGTTACAACCCCAGCTCCGACCAGATCGCATCGATTCGCACTTTTACCGCCGCATCCATACTGATCGGCCGGCCCCATTCCCGCGTGGTTTCGCCCGGCCATTTATGGGTGGCGTCGAAGCCGACTTTCGAGCCCAGGCCGGAGACGGGCGAGGCAAAATCCAGATAATCGATGGGCGTATTTTCGACCAGCACCAAATCCCGTGCGGGGTCCATGCGGGTAGTCATGGCCCAGATCACGTCGCGCCAGTCGCGGGCATTGACGTCGTCGTCGGTGACCACCACGAACTTGGTGTACATGAACTGGCGCAGGAAGGACCAGACGCCGAACATCACCCGTTTGGCGTGACCGGGATACTGTTTCTTCATGGTCACCACCGCGAAACGGTAGGAGCAGCCCTCCGGTGGCAGATAAAAATCCACGATTTCCGGAAATTGTTTTTTCAGCACCGGCACAAAAACTTCGTTGAGCGCCACGCCGAGAATCGCGGGTTCGTCCGGCGGCCGGCCGGTGTAGGTGCTGTGATAGATGGGATTGGTGCGGTGGGTGATGCGGTCGATGGTGAATACCGGAAAACGTTCGACCTCGTTGTAGTAGCCGGTGTGATCGCCGAACGGACCTTCGTCGGCTTCGTCGCCGGGATGGATATGGCCTTCGAGGATGATTTCGGCGCGCGCCGGCACCTGCAGATCGTTGCCGAGGCTGGTGACCACCTCGGTGCGTTCGCCGCGCAGCAACCCGGCGAAGGCGTACTCGGACAGGCTGTCCGGCACCGGCGTCACCGCGCCCAAGATGGTGGCGGGATCGGCGCCCAGCGCCACCGATACAGGAAACGGCGCCCCGGGATGGGCCAGCTGCCAGTCGCGGTAGTCGAGCGCCCCGCCGCGGTGGGCCAGCCAGCGCATGATGACGCGGTTGCGGCCGATCACCTGCATCCGGTAGATGCCGAGGTTCTGGCGCTCCTTGCCGGGCCCTCGCGTGATCACCAGCGGCCAGGTAATAAGCGGGCCGGCGTCGCCCGGCCAGCAGGTCTGTACCGGCAAGTGCGTCAGATCCACCGCGGCGCCTTCCAGCACGACTTCCTGGCAGGGCGCGGTTTTGACGATTTTCACCGGCATGTTCAGCACCGGTCGGAACTGCTCGCGCTTGGCCCACAGATCGCGCAATCCCTTGGGTGGCTCGGGTTCCTTCAGAAAGGCCAGCAATTCACCGACCTCCCGCAGATGCGCGATACCTTCCCCGCCCATGGCGAGCGCCACGCGCTCGGTGGTGCCGAACAGGTTGCCGAGCACGGGCACGGAAAACCCGGTGGGACGCTCGAACAGCAGTGCAGGTCCGCCGGCTTTCAGGGTGCGGTCGCAGATTTCGGTGATTTCGAGCGCGGGACTGACCGGCGTGGCGATGCGTTTGAGCTCGCCGCGCGCCTCCAGAAACTGAATGAAATCGCGCAGGTCGCGATAGGCCATGGGAGCGTCAGGCGTGTTGCCGGTGGGGCGCGAGTGTTGCGGTAACGCCCTATCAATGCAAGGGGCCCAAGGCTGGCGTCGGGCCGGTTGTCGCGCGCGTCGTGCGCCGCTATGGTGAAGTCCTCATCGACGGAGGCCGCCATGGAAACCTTGCAACTGGGCAACAGCAATCTGCGCGTGGGCCGTCTCGGCCTGGGCTGCATGGGCATGTCGGAGTTCTACGGACCGGCGGACGAAGCCGAATCGATTCGCACCCTGCACAGTGCGCTGGATCTGGGCGTGAATTTTTTCGACACCGCCGACATGTACGGCAGTGGCCACAACGAAACCCTGATCGGCCGCGCGTTCAAGGGCAAATGGAGCCAGCTGGTACTGGCCACCAAGTTCGGTTTCCTGCGCGATGCCAAGGGCGGCTTCGCCGGACTCGATTGCAGCCCGGCGCACATCAAGGAAGCCTGTGACGCGAGTCTGAAACGTCTCGGGGCCGAGACCATTGATCTCTACTACGCCCATCGCGTCGATCCCCAGGTGCCCATCGAGGACACCGTGGGCGCCATGGGCGATCTGGTGAAGGCCGGCAAGGTGCGCTACCTGGGCCTGAGCGAGGCGGATGCGGACCAACTGCGCCGCGCCCAAAAAATCCATCCGATCACTGCATTGCAAACCGAGTACTCGCTCTGGAGTCGCGATCCAGAGGGCGCCATCCTCGATGCCTGCCGCGAACTCAAGATCGCCTTTGTCGCCTACAGCCCGCTGGGGCGGGGCTTCCTCACCGGCGCCATCCCCTCGCGCGAGGCCCTCGACCCCGGCGATTACCGGCTTCACTCGCCCCGCTTCCAGCCCGAAGCGCTGGAGCAGAACAAGGCGTTCATCGCGTTGGTGGAGCGGATTGCGCGCGCGAAGGAAATCACGCCGGCGCAGGTCGCACTCGCCTGGGTGCTCAATCAGGACGCGAACATCTTTCCCATCCCGGGCACCCGCAAGTTGTCCCGGCTGAAAGAGAATCTGGCGGCACTCGCGGTGCGGTTCACGGCGGCAGAACTCGCCGAGATTCGCAGCCAGTTGCCCACGGCGGTTGGCGGGCGGTACTGACGTTTGTGGTGAGAAGTTTGTGATGAGAAGTTTGCGGTGAAAGGTTGGGCCAGTGTGTGCTGGCCTTCGTTCACGCGCTGAGTGGACGCCGTGCCGCCCGCAGCGGCTTGCCGGGATCACGGCGGGTGAAACCGCGCCGAACCGCTTGGTTTACACTCGCCCGCCAGATCCGTACCCGGGATTGCATGGAAATCATCGCCCCTTACCTCGTCTATTTCGGAATCGGAGCCGTGGCTGGTCTGGTTGCGGGTGTTTTCGGCCTGGGCGGCGGCGCGGTCGTGGTGCCGGTGCTGATTTTTGCCTTTCAGTGGCAGGGCATGGCGCCCGAGATACTGACCCATATGGCGATCGGCACCTCGCTTGCCACCATTGTCGTGACTGCCCTGAGTGCGATCCGCACCCACCAGCGCCGCGGCGCGATCCGCTGGCGGTTGGTGGCACAGCTGGTGCCCGGCGTACTGGTGGGCACGGTGCTTGGCGGTCTGGTGGCGGCGCGCCTCGAAGGTGAACTGTTGCAGTTCAGCTTCGGTGCCTTTCTGCTGCTGGTCGCTTTTCAGATGGCGTTCGGTGTGCGCGTGCAGGCCAGGGAAGGTCAGCCACCCGGTCGCGCGCTCCAGGCCGGCGCGGGCGCGACCATCGGTTTTGCCTCGGGTATTTTCGGCATCGGCGGTGGCTCGTTGACGGTGCCCTATCTGAGCTGGTGCCGGGAGCCCACGGTGATCGCCGTGGCGACATCGTCCGCGCTCGGTCTGCCGATTGCTCTCAGCGGCGCCGCCACTTATGTGTTCGGCGGTCACGGCGATCTTGCATTGCCGCAATGGAGCTGGGGCTTTGTCTATCTGCCGGCGCTGCTCGGCATCGTCGTGACCAGTACACCCTTTGCGCGCTGGGGCGCCCGCCTTGCCCATAGCCTGCCGGATCGCATCCTCCGGCGAGCGTTTGCAGTGGTCTCGCTGCTGATTGGCGTGCAATTCATGGTGCGGAATCTGCCCTTCGGAGCGGGGCAATCATGGTTCTGACGCCGGCGCAGCGCGCGCTGCTGGGGCTGCTCGCCGACGGCGAGTTCCACTCGGGCGCCGAACTCGGGCAGACCCTCGGCGTGAGTCGGGCGGCGATCTGGAAGGCACTGGGCAAGCTGGAGGAGCTGGAGCTGCCGCTGGAGCGAACGCGCCAGCACGGCTACCGGATTGTGGGCGGCCTCGATCTCCACGACGCTGCGGCCATCCGCGCCGCACTGAGCGACGCGACCCGGATGCTGTTGCGCGAGATCAGCGTCCTGGAAGTGATCGACTCCACCAATGAGCAGGCCAAGCGTGCCGCCGACCCGCTGAACGGCGGCGGCATCTGCTATCTGGCGGAGCGCCAGACCGGCGGCCGCGGGCGCCTGGGCCGGCGCTGGGTCAGTCCTTTCGCGCGCAACCTGTATCTAACGGTCGCCTGGGAATTCGATGGCGGCATCGCCGTAGTCGAGGGCTTGAGCCTGGCGGTGGGAGTCGCGGTGCGGCGCGCGCTGGCCGATGTCGGCGTGCTCGACATCGGCCTTAAGTGGCCTAACGATCTGCTGCGTTCCGGGCGCAAGCTGGGCGGAATCCTGATCGAGGTCATCGGCGATCCCCAGGGACTTTGCCGCGTCATCACCGGTATCGGCATCAATGTCGCCATGCCTGTTGCGGCTGCCCGCGAGATCGACCAGCCCTGGCGGGATCTGAGCGATTGCGGCGTCTCGCGGGATCGGCTCGCTGCGGCGCTCCTGGATCAACTGTTGCCGCTGCTGCACGGTTTTCCGGAGCGCGGGTTTCGCGCTTATCGCGGGGAATGGGAAGCGGCGCACGTGCATCAGGGCCGGTCGGTGCGGGTCAGCGCCGGCAGTCGCACCACCGATGGGATCGCGTGCGGGGTCAACGATCAGGGTGCGCTCGCACTGGAATGCGCCGATGGGCTGCTTTTTATCAGTGGCGGGGAAGTCAGTCTGCGGGAGGCGCTGTGATTTTGGAGCTCGACATCGGCAACAGCCGCATCAAGTGGCGGACCCTTGCCGCGCAGGGGCAGCCGGTGGCGCGCGGGCACCTTTCGCGCCGCGACCTGCCCGGCGCAGTGTCCTGGGGCGAACTGCTGCCCGCGCAGGGCGTCCGGCGAATGCGGGTTTCGAACGTCGCCGGACCCGAGGTCGCGGCGCATCTGGATCGCTGGGCTCGCGATACGCTGGGGCTTGCGCCCGAGTATGCGCGCGCGACGGCGTGCATCGCGGGGGTCACCAGCGGCTATCGGGAGCCCGAAAAACTCGGCGTGGATCGCTGGCTGGCGTTGCTCGCCGCGTGGCATGAGCTGGGTCGTGCCTGCGTGATCGTCGATGCGGGCACGGCGGTGACGGTCGATGTACTGGATGATGTCGGCACGCACCAGGGCGGCTATATCGTTCCCGGGCTCAGGCTGATGTTGGATGCGCTGCTGTCTGGTACCAGCGGCGTTCGCCTGAGCGCGGGACTGGTGGCGTCGCTGGCGGCTGGACACGGCACCAGCGATGCGGTGCTGCGCGGCTGCACCGCCATGACCGTCGCGCTGATCGAGCGTACTCGGAGCGGTTCGGAATTACCCTTGGTGCTGACCGGCGGCGACGCCGAGCTGTTGGCGCCCTGGTTGGCCGCGCCGAGTCTGCTGCGCCCCGAACTCGTGCTGGACGGATTGCGCCTTGCGCTACCCTGAAAGCCGTCTGGCTCCCTGGCTGGTCGCCGCAGCCGTGCTGGTCAATGGCGCGGCTTACTGGTGGTTTTCCAGTCAGCGCGATCTGCGCCTGGCGGAACCTGTCCGGGTGACGGAGCTCGCTCCCCCGGCGCCCACGCTGACGCTGCTGCACGAGCGAGAAGTCCTGGATGCGACCAAGCGGCCGGTGGCCGCGGTCGAGGCAGCGCTTGCCGATGCATCCGAGGCGTTGGCGATGGGGCCGCCGCCTCCCGACCTACCCGCCGATACAACCCCCGCGCGTACAGGTGCGCCCCAGGATGCGCCCATGGGACCGCCCGTACCGGCGCCGGAAGCGCGCGCGGCGCCCGAAGTCGCGGCGCAGACCCCCCCCGGGCCAACGCCCTCGCTGTGTATGTTGGTCGGACCGGGAGCAAGCGCGGCCGACGTGAAGCGCTGGGTTGCGGCGTTTGCCGGCACCGGCGTGACCCTCTCCGGAGTGCAGGCCATCGATCAGGAAACCGTCACCGGCTACCGGGTGATGCTGCCGGCGCCATCCCGAGCTGAAGCCACACTCGCCAAGCTGGCCGCTGCGGGATTCGAGGGGTTCGTGACCGACAAGCATGGGAGCGATACCCAGATCTCCCTGGGTCTCTTCGAGATACGCGCCAACGCCGGGCGACTGCGTGCCCGGTTACTGGAGCATGGGTATTCCGCAACGATCCTGGTGGATCGCGAGGTGCGCAAGACGTACTGGCTCCGGGTGCGCGGGTCCACGAAGAGTTTGCGCGGAGCGAAGGCAGCGTTGGTGGCGAAGTTTCCCGACGCGAGCCGGGTATGGCGGGATTGCCCAGCGCAAGCTGGCGGCCCTGATTAAGCCGTCGCTGGGCCCCTAGACAGCCGGGTTCCCCCAGAGCCAGAGGCGCTGAGGGGCCTGTAGACAGGGGGTGTACGCGGCCTGTACAATCGTGGGGCCTCGGAATGGGGCCATATTTATGCCCAGTACCACGAATACTTGTAAGTTCTCGTAGTCCTGAAGTCCATAAGTAATACCCGTTCTAAGCACTGCTCTAAGGTTCTCTTTTCAGATCAATTTAATTTACACAGGACTACTGCAATGGGTACTACAGTCACCGGAACTGTCAAGTTCTTCAACGAAGCCAAAGGCTTCGGCTTCATTCAGCGCGAAAACGGCCCAGACGTTTTCGTCCATTTCAGCGCCATTCAGGGCGCCGGCTTCAAGACGCTGGCGGAGGGACAAAAAGTCCAGTTCACCGTCGGTCAGGGCCAGAAAGGCCCACAAGCCGAGAACGTAGTGCCGATGTAATTCGGCCTGCCTTAAGGCTTCGCAGAGCCGCCGCGCCTCCGGGTGCGGCGGTTTTTGCATTCAGGGCCTGAGATCGCCGGCCCGACTGGACCACCGCGCTATAATCCGCGCCCAGATTTTCTCCCCAAGATTCTTTTTGCCATGGAACACAGTCATCCGGAACTTGCCGGGCGTCGGACCTTTGCCATTATTTCGCATCCCGATGCCGGCAAGACCACTATTACCGAAAAGCTGTTGCTGTTGGGCAACGCGATTCAGGTCGCGGGTACCGTCAAGGGACGCAAGAGCGACCGCCACGCCACCTCCGACTGGATGGCGATGGAAAAGGAGCGTGGCATCTCGGTGACCTCCTCGGTAATGCAGTTTCCCTACGGCGGCTGCATCGTGAATCTGCTCGACACCCCGGGCCATGCCGACTTTTCCGAAGACACCTATCGAACCCTGACCGCTGTGGATTCGGTATTGATGGTGATCGACTGCGCCAAGGGGGTCGAGGAGCGCACCATCAAGCTGATGGAAGTGTGCCGCCTGCGCGACACGCCCATCATTACCTTCGTCAACAAAATGGACCGCGAGGTGCGTGATCCGCTGGAAGTGCTCGATGAAATCGAGCAGGTCCTGAAGATCGAGGCCGCGCCCGTGAACTGGCCGATTGGTATGGGGCGCGGTTTTCGCGGCGTCTACGATCTGCGCGAGGACGCGGTACATCGCTATCAGGCCGGCCAAGGCCATCGCATTTCAGAAGCTGTATGCATCCCCGGCCTGCACTCAGAGGCCGTCCGGGAAGCGATAGGGCCGGGGTACGAGTACGACGCACTGTGCACACAAGTCGAGCTGGTGCGGGGCGCTTCGCATCCGTTTGACCTCGAACGCTACCGGGCCGGCAAGCTGACCCCGGTATTTTTCGGCACAGCGCTGGGCAATTTCGGCGTGCGCGAGATGCTCGATCACTTTGTGCAATGGGCGCCGGCACCTCAGCCGCGCATGACTGCGGAGCGGGAGGTAACGCCGGACGAGCCGGGTTTCAGTGGCTTCGTGTTCAAGATTCAGGCGAACATGGATCCGCGCCACCGGGATCGCATCGCCTTCCTGCGCATCTGTTCCGGTGAGTATCAGCGGGGCATGAAAATGCACCATGTGCGTCTGGGCAAGGAAGTCCGCATCGCCGATGCGCTGACATTTTTCGCGGGCGAGCGAACCAACGTCGAGACCGCCATCTCAGGCGACATCATCGGGCTACACAATCACGGCACCATTCAGATTGGCGACACCTTCACCGCCGGCGAGCCGCTCAATTTCACGGGTATTCCGCACTTTGCGCCGGAGCTGTTTCGCCGCATCCGCCTCAAGGATCCGCTGAAAACAAAACAGCTCCACAAGGGCTTGCAGCAATTGGCGGAAGAAGGCTCGACGCAGGTGTTTTTCCCGCTAACCAGCAACGACGTTGTCCTGGGGGCGGTGGGGCAGTTGCAGTTCGAGGTGGTGGCCTACCGTCTGCTGGATGAGTACGGCGTCGAGGCAGTGTACGAGCCGGTGACCGTCGCCACCGCGCGCTGGATCCGCTGCGATGATGCCAAGAAGCTGGCCGACTTCCGGAGCAAGGCGGCGGCAAACCTGGCCATCGACGGAGGCAAGTGCCTGGCCTATCTGGCGCCTTCCCAGGTCAACCTGGCGCTGACCCGCGAGCGCCACCCGGAGATCGAGTTTCTCGCCACGCGCGAGCATTGATCCCGGGGGCGGCTGCTTCCTCACCCAAGCCGGCCAAAAAAAAGCCCGGGCATTGCCCGGGCTTCGAATGCTGCTCCGTGCGATCAGGCAGCGCGTTCTTTCGCGACCGGCTCGGCCTGGCCATTGCGAAGCAGCTTGCCCGGCAACGCGCCGGTGCATTCGCCATCCGCAAAGGTTACCTCGCCGTTGACCAGGATGGCATGGTAGCCGATGGCTTTTTTGATGCGGCGCCACTCGCCGCCCGGCAGGTCCTCGACGATTTCGCCGATCCACTCCTTGCCATCGCTGAGCTTGGCGAGGTCGTAGACGACGACATCGGCCGGTGCGCCTTCGAGCAGCACGCCACGATCACGGAAACCCGCAGCCCGCGCCGGCAATGCCGAGAGCCGGAAATGGGCTTCCTCCAGGGTCACCTTCTGTTCGTCGCGCACCAGCCAGTACAGGAAGTCGGTGGTGTAGGCGCCGCCGGTGAAGAACTTGGTGTGGGCTCCGCCGTCGGACACACCCGGGATGGTGTAGTCCGACTGGTTGATCATTTCCGCCATGTAATCGGCGTTGAAGTCCTTTTCTGGCCCCAGAAACTCGACATTCAGGTCGCCGGCGAGGGACAGGTCGAGCATGACCTCGATCGGATGCTTGTCTTCCGCCGCCGCGATCTGGCCCAGGGAGCGACCGACGTATTTTTCGAGCTCCGGCTGCTTGTTGACCTTGTGCACCATCAGCTTGGGAATGGCACCACCGACGCCTGCCTGAATGACCTTGAGGCGCTTGTCCGCGGCTTCCGCTTCGCTGACGACATGCTTGCGCAGTTCGGGATCAGCCAGTTTTGCAAGCTTCTCCGCCTTGGTGCCTGTGGTCAGTTCGCGCCAGGCGGGGCTGGCGTCATACAGATTCCAGTGCTCCAACGTGAACGAGAAGCCGGTGCGCACGGTACCTGCCTGGCCGTAGATGGGCAGGCCTTTTTCACGGCAACGCTGCAGCCATGCCAGGCTGCGACGATGCACGGACGGATCCCTGCGGGTCGGAACGATGGCGTTGTGCAGGATGGGTCGTTGCGCGACCGCCGCCAGTTTTTCCAGGAAATTCAGGTCGGCGCGCATGTCGCCGGTGGACTGGGTCACCTGAATGCAACCCTCGCCCCGCTCCGCCAGTACTTCGGCGAGATTGAAGATGTCCTCATCCACCATGGTGTCGGTCACCATCGGCGTGCCATCGAAGTCGGCCTGGGTGGAGTTGGGGCCGAGCCGCTGGAAGGAGAACCCGCACAGGCCAGCATCCATGCCTTCGTGCAGAAGGCGCTTCATTTCCTTGCGCTCAGCGGCGTTTGCCGGGCGGCTCTTGGCCGCTTCGAGGCCCATCACATAGGTCATCAGCGACGCGGTCGGCATGTACTGGATGCAGTTCACGCCCTTGGGAATGCGCGCCAGGTTGTCCATGTATTCAGGCACGGTTTCCCACAACCAGGGCATTCCGGCTTTCATGGTGTCGTAGGGGATGGCCTCGGTGCGAGTCATGGTGAGCAGCGAGCGCTCGCGGAATTCGGGCTTGACCGGCACAAAGCCGAAGCCGCAGTTGCCCAGCACCACGGAAGTCACGCCGTGCCAGCCGGAGATGGTGCAGTAGGGATCCCAGTGAATCTGGGCATCGTAGTGGGTGTGCAGGTCGACAAAGCCCGGTGCCACGATCATGCCGGTGGCGTCGATGGTTTTCTTCGCGACGCCCGGCGCCTTGCCACCGATTTGCAGGACTTTGCCCTGATCGATCCAGACATCGACGACCCGGCGCGGCGCGCGGGTACCGTCGACGAGGGTTCCGCCTTTGATGTGGATATCGACGATCTGGTTCATGGTTGGTATCTCCTGTTTTTGGACTGGATCAAGGGTTGTCTGTGTGACTCATGGACATTCGATAATCGGGGTTGCGAATCAGGCGAGGGGATCAGCACCGGATACAGGCACGGTTATGCTTTTGACCGCTTCGTATAATTCAACATTATCATTCATATGAAGATGAATGCTAGCGCAATGCCCGGCTTTCCGGCTAAGGCATCGGGAGACCAAGGGGCAGCAGTCGGTCACGATACCCGCTGAGCGTGGGCGCCGGGCTGCTCAACGCAGGTTCCGTCTGGCAGACTGGTGAAGATCGAACTCCCTGAGAGCCGTCGTGATCACGCCGCATATTACGCATCTCGCACTGCACGTAGCCGGCCTGGATGCCTGTATCGGTTTTTATCGGGATTTTTGTGGCATGGAGGTTGTGCACAGCCGTCAAGCGGGAGCGCGGCGCGTCGTCTGGATGGCCGAGCCGGGACGCGCCGCGGATTTCGTGTTCGTCCTCATGGACGGTGGCGACGATATGAATCTGGCGGCGCGCGATTACCGGCACTTCGGTTTTGCGCTGTTCAGCCGCGCGGCGGTGGACGCCATTGCCGCCCGGGGCGCCACCGCCGGCTGTCTGGTATGGCCGCCCCGGGACGAGCCCTTCCCGGTAGGTTATTACTGCGGACTCCGCGATCCCAACGGCAACCATGTCGAATTCAGCTACGGTCAGCCCCTCGGGCCGGGCGCCGAAGCCTTGGGCTTATTGGCGCGCTGAGCGCGCCTGCAGTCAGCTGAACGCCTGAATCCCGGTCTGGGCGCGGCCGAGAATCAGGGCATGCACATCGGCCGTGCCCTCGTAGGTGTTGACCACCTCCAGATTCACCATGTGGCGCATCACCGGGTATTCGTCCGAGATGCCGTTGCCGCCCAGCATGTCCCGCGCCTGGCGCGCGATCTCGAGTGCCTTGACGCAGTTGTTGCGTTTCATCAGCGAAATCAGCTCCGGCGCCAGTTGGCCGCGATCCTTGAGGCGTGCCG
Source organism: Gammaproteobacteria bacterium (assembly GCA_046566625.1). Lineage (GTDB taxonomy): Bacteria > Pseudomonadota > Gammaproteobacteria > Pseudomonadales > Porticoccaceae > JAGPUQ01. The sequence continues at coordinate 151 of JBKHWK010000009.1, read as the reverse complement.
CCTGCAAAGAACCCAGCAGGCCCAGACTGATCTCGGTCTGCATGTTCGCCAGCTTGAACTGGATCAGTTGATTGGCGGCGAGCGGCCGACCGAACTGCTGGCGGTCGAGCACATACTGCCGCGCCGCGTGCCAGCAGGTTTCGGCGGCGCC
>JBKHWK010000008.1:0-37189 GCA_046566625.1 Gammaproteobacteria bacterium | reverse complement strand
CTCGGCAATGCGGCGGATACCGTCCGCGGTGAATTCCACCTTGAGACCTTCGGTGGCCAGCAGCTCGCGGTACTGTTCGGTGAGCGAGGCGTGGGGTTCGGTGAGGATGCGGCCGAAGTCTTCTGCGGTAAGGGATTCGAGCTCGACGCGAATCGGTAGGCGGCCCTGGAGTTCCGGGATCAGGTCCGAGGGTTTCGAAAAATGAAACGCGCCCGAGGCGATGAACAGGATATGGTCGGTGCGGATCATGCCGAACTTGGTGGAGACGGTGCAGCCCTCGATCAGCGGCAGCAGATCGCGCTGCACGCCCTCGCGCGACACATCGGAGCCGGAGACTTCGCCGCGCCGTGCCACCTTGTCGATCTCGTCGATGAACACGATGCCGTTCTGCTCGGCGTTGGCCAGCGCGCGGGCCTTGATGTCGTCGTCGTTGACCAGCTTGCCGGCTTCCTCGTCGGTGAGCAGCTTGAGCGCCTTGGCAACCGGAAGTCGGCGGCGTTTGGTGCGCCCGCTGCCCATGTTGGCGAACAGGCCCTGCAATTGGTTGGTCATTTCTTCCATACCGGGCGGCGCCATGATTTCAACGCCCGCGGGCGTGGCACTCACTTCGATTTCGATCTCGCGGTCGTCGAGATCACCTTCGCGCAGTTTCTTGCGAAACAGCTGGCGGGTACCGGAATCCCGGGGCTCTGCCGCAGCGGGTTCGGCATCGCGCGCCGGAGTCAGCAGCGCATCGAGAATGCGTTCCTCGGCGGCGTCGCGGGCGCGCGGCTCGACCCGCGCCATCTCCTGTTCGCGCAGTAGTTTCACGGCGGTTTCGGCGAGGTCGCGCACGATGGACTCTACATCCCGGCCCACATAGCCCACCTCGGTGAACTTGGTGGCTTCGACCTTGATGAAAGGGGCGTTGGCGAGCTTGGCGAGCCGCCGTGCGATCTCGGTCTTGCCGACGCCGGTGGGGCCGATCATGAGGATGTTCTTGGGCGTGATCTCGGTGCGCAGCTCGGCATTCACCTGCATGCGGCGCCAGCGGTTGCGCAGTGCGATGGCGACGGCGCGCTTGGCGCTGCCCTGGCCAATGATGTGGCGATCCAGCTCGTGAACGATTTCGCGGGGGGTCATTTCAGACATGGAGGGTTCTCACGGCTGGGAAGAACTGGGAGCTGCGTCGGCGTCCAGTGTCTCTATGGTGCGATTGTGGTTGGTGTAGATGCAGATGTCGGCGGCGATCTGCAGCCCGCGCTCGACGATGTCGCGGGCGCCCAGTTCGGTGTTGTCCAGCAGCGCCCGCGCTGCGGCCTGGGCAAAGGGGCCGCCCGAACCGATGGCGATCAGGTTGTCTTCCGGCTCGATGACGTCGCCGTTGCCGGTGATGATCAGTGAGGCCTCGCGATCCGCCACGGCGAGCAGGGCTTCAAGGCGCCGCAGCATGCGGTCGGTGCGCCAGTCGCGGGCGAGTTCCACGGCGGCGCGCACCAGGTTACCCCGGTGTTCCTGCAATTTGGCCTCAAAGCGTTCGAAGAGGGTGAAGGCGTCGGCGGTGCCGCCGGCAAAGCCGGCGATAACCTTGCCATTGTGGAGGCGGCGCACCTTGCGGGCATTGCCTTTCATGACGGTGTTGCCGAGGGTGACCTGGCCGTCGCCGCCGATGGCGACCACGCCGTTGCGCCGCACGGACAGAATGGTAGTGCCGCGATATTGTTCCAATGGATACCTCCTCGGGGATCGGACGGATGTTGGGGCGCCTGGGTGAGAATTCAATGCGCCGGCCAGTCGGTCGCACGGCGGTCACTTTAGTGGCAAAATTGCGCGTCCCGAACGGCAACGCGCGCCCCGGCGGCAATCTGTCCGCGGTCGCTACAGTGGGCGCGATTGCATTGGCTGGCCAGCGGTGCCAGGTGTATCAGCAGAGCAGACTCAGCGGGGCAGGCTCGTCAGGGCCGGTGCCGCCGAGGTGACAAGGCGACCAATCATGACTCAGACGGTTTCTCCCGGCGCGCGCTTTCGCCGCGCCATTGCCCAGCACCGCCCGCTCCCCGTGGTGGGTACCATCAATGCCTATACCGCGATGATGGCCGAGCAGATCGGCCATCACGCGATCTATCTGTCCGGAGCCGGGGTCGCCAATGCGTCCTATGGGCTGCCCGATCTGGGCATGACTTCCCTCAACGACGTCACCGAGGATGTCCGCCGCATCACGGCAGCCAGCGCGCTGCCCTTGCTGGTGGATATCGACACCGGTTGGGGCGGCGCCTTCAATATCGGCCGCGCCATTCGAGAGATGATTCGTGCCGGCGCGGCAGCGGTGCATCTCGAGGACCAGGTGGCGCAGAAGCGCTGCGGTCATCGCCCGAACAAGGAAATCGTGTCGCCGGAGGAGATGGTGGATCGCGTGAAGGCGGCGGTCGACGCGCGCACCGACGCGGATTTCTTCATCATGGCCCGCACCGATGCCTTTGCCCAGGAAGGTCTGGAGCGCGCCATCGAGCGGGCGCAGGCCTGTGTCGCCGCCGGTGCCGACGGCATCTTCGCCGAGGCCATCACCGAGGAGGCGCACTACCGGGCGTTTGCGGCCGCCATCGACGTACCCTTGCTCGCAAACATCACCGAATTCGGCAAGACACCGCTCTACAATCGCGCCGAGTTGGGTGCCTGGGGTGTCGATCTGGTGTTGTACCCGCTGTCGGCCTTTCGCGCCATGAATCGCGCGGCGGAGACGGTGTATCGCAACATCCTCGAACGCGGTGATCAGAAAGATGTAGTGGATCTTATGCAGACACGCATGGAACTCTATGATTATCTTGATTACCACGCCTACGAAGAGAAACTCGACTCCCTGTTTTCCCAGGGCAAGAACCAGTAACGGGCGCGACGCCGCCCACATCAGTACCAGAGGGGATATCAGCAATGGCAATGGCGAAGAAGCTTGAGGGCGCCGGGCTACGCGGCCAGATCGCGGGCAAGACCGCGCTGTCCACCGTTGGCAAGACCGGCTCCGGATTGACGTACCGGGGCTACGACGTCAAGGATCTGGCGGAGCACTGTCAGTTCGAGGAAGTGGCGCACCTGATCCTCAAGGGTCATCTGCCCAATGGCGCGGAACTGGCAACCTACAAGAGCAAACTCAAAGGGTTGCGCGGGCTTCCGAAAGCTCTGAAAGAGGTTCTGGAGCGTATTCCCGCCACCGCTCACCCCATGGACGTGCTGCGCACCGGCTGCTCCTTCCTGGGCAATATCGAGCCCGAGGCGGACTTCGCGCAGCAGCAGGACGCCACCGACCGCATGCTGGCGGTGTTTCCGTCGATCATCTGCTACTGGTACCGCTTCAGCCACGACAATCTGCGCATCGATACCGAGACCGATGACGATTCCGTCGGCGCCCACTTTCTGCACATGCTGCGCGGCGGAAAACCCAATGCACTGCATGAGCGGGTGATGAACGTGTCGCTCATCCTGTACGCCGAGCACGAGTTCAACGCATCGACCTTTACCGCTCGCGTCTGTGCGTCCACCTTGTCCGATATGCACTCCTGCGTGACCGGCGCGATCGGCAGTCTGCGCGGCCCGCTCCACGGGGGGGCCAACGAAGCGGCCATGGAGATGATCGAGAGATTCACCAGTCCCGAGCATGCCGAGCAGGAGATGCTGGGCATGCTGGAGCGCAAGGACAAGATCATGGGCTTCGGCCATGCCATCTATGCCGAATCCGATCCGCGCAACGCCATCATCAAGCAGTGGGCCGAGAAGCTGGGCGCGGACGTGGGCGATACCGTGCTCTATCCAGTCTCGGTGCGCTGTGAAGAAGTGATGTGGCGCGAGAAAAAACTGTTCTGCAATGCGGATTTCTTTCATGCGTCCGCCTATCACTTCATGAGCATTCCCACCAAGCTGTTCACGCCCATCTTCGTGATGTCGCGGCTCACCGGTTGGGCGGCCCATGTCATGGAACAGCGCGCCGATAACCGCATCATCCGTCCGAGCGCCGACTATATCGGTGAAGATCCGCGCAAGGTTGTGCCCATCGATCAGCGTGGCTGATATGCAGATTCCGGCTGCCCCGGTGGATTCCCGCCGGTGCGGCCGGGAGCTTTTGCCAAAGGATCGTGGTGGTTACGAGCCGTAGTTTTGAACCCTAGTTTCGAAAGAAGCGCGTTTTTACCCCGACGGTGCTTGCCCTGAACCCTACCGGACAATTCCCTACGCCATGAACACAGCCTTCCGCAAACCTCTTCCAGGTACTCAACTCGACTACTTCGACGCCCGCGCGGCGGTGGATGCGATCCAGCCCGGTGCCTACGCCAAGCTGCCCTACACCTCGCGCGTGCATGCCGAAAATCTGGTGCGCCGCTGTGACTCGGAGCTGCTGACCGATGCCCTGAAGCAGCTCATCGAGCGCAGGCGCGATCTGGATTTTCCCTGGTTTCCGGCGCGCGTGGTGTGCCACGACATCCTCGGCCAGACCGCGCTGGTTGATCTGGCGGGGCTGCGCGATGCGATCGCCGACATGGGCGGCGATCCGGCCAAGGTGAACCCGGTGGTGCCGGTGCAGCTGATCGTCGACCACTCGCTGGCTGTCGAGTGCGGTGGTTTCGATCCGGACGCCTTCACCAAGAACCGCGCCATCGAGGATCGCCGCAACGAGGACCGCTTCCACTTCATCAACTGGACCAAGGAAGCGTTCGAGAACGTCGAGGTGATCCCGCCGGGCAACGGTATCATGCACCAGATCAATCTGGAGAAGATGTCGCCGGTGATTCATGCACAAGGCGGCGTGGCTTTCCCGGACACACTGGTCGGCACCGACAGTCACACGCCCCACGTCGATGCCCTCGGCGTGATCGCCATCGGTGTCGGCGGTCTCGAAGCCGAGAGCGTGATGCTCGGCCGCGCGTCCTGGATGCGCTTGCCGGAGATCGTCGGCGTCGAGCTGAGCGGCAAGCCGCAGCCGGGTATCACCGCCACCGACGTGGTGCTGGCGCTGACCGAGTTCCTGCGCCAATCGAAAGTCGTGTCGGCCTATCTGGAATTTTACGGTGAAGGGGCCAGCGCACTGACGCTCGGCGACCGCGCCACCATCTCCAACATGGCGCCGGAGTACGGCGCCACGGCGGCGATGTTTTCCATCGACCAGCAGACTCTCGACTACCTGACGCTCACCGGCCGTGAAGATGCGCAGGTGAAACTGGTGGAGATCTACGCGAAAGAAGCAGGCCTCTGGTCCGACAGCCTGAAGAGCGCCGAGTACGAGCGCGTGCTGAAGTTCAACCTGTCGAGCGTGGTGCGCACCCTGGCCGGTCCGTCCAACCCCCACGCGCGGGTGTCGACCAGCGATCTCGCCGCCAAAGGCATCAGCGGTATCGTGGAAAACGAGGCGGGCAAGATGCCGGACGGCGCTGTCATCATCGCGGCGATCACCAGCTGCACCAATACCAGCAACCCGCGCAACGTCATCGCCGCCGGTCTGCTGGCGCGCAACGCCAACCGGTTGGGTCTGACCCGCAAGCCCTGGGTCAAGAGCTCGCTGGCGCCGGGTTCCAAAACCGTCGCGCTCTACCTCGATGCAGCAGGGCTCACGTCCGATCTGGAACAGCTTGGTTTTGGCATCGTGGCCTTTGCCTGCACCACCTGCAACGGTATGTCCGGCGCGCTCGACCCCAAGATTCAGCAGGAGATCATCGACCGCGATCTGTACGCGACCGCCGTGTTGTCGGGCAACCGCAACTTCGATGGCCGCATTCACCCCTACGCCAAACAGGCGTTCCTGGCCTCGCCGCCGTTGGTGGTGGCCTACGCCATCGCTGGCACCATCCGCTTCGACATCGAGAAGGATTCGTTCGGAACCGACGCCAACGGCAAACCGATCCTGCTGAAAGACCTGTGGCCGTCGGACGAAGAGATCGACGCTATCGTCAAGGCCAGCGTGAAGCCGGAGCAGTTTCGCCAGGTCTATATCCCGATGTTCGAGCACAAGGACGCGGCCACCGCGCAGATCAGCCCGCTGTACGACTGGCGGCCGCAGAGCACCTACATCCGCCGACCGCCCTATTGGGACAAGGAAGGGGAAGGCGCGCTGGCGGGCGAGCGCACGCTCAAGGGCATGCGGCCTCTGGCGGTGCTGCCGGACAACATCACCACCGATCACCTGTCGCCGTCGAACGCGATCATGGCCAACAGCGCGGCGGGTGAATACCTTGCCAAGATGGGCCTGCCGGAGGAGGACTTCAACTCCTACGCGACCCACCGCGGCGATCACCTCACCGCCCAGCGCGCCACCTTTGCCAACCCGCAGCTGGTCAACGAGATGGCGGTGGTAGACGGCGTGGTGAAGAAGGGTTCGCTGGCGCGCATCGAGCCGGAGGGCAAGGTGGTGCGCATGTGGGAGGCCATCGAGACCTACATGAAGCGCAAGCAGCCGCTGATCATCGTTGCCGGCGCGGACTACGGTCAGGGATCGTCGCGCGATTGGGCGGCGAAAGGTGTGCGTCTGGCGGGCGTCGAAGCGATCGCCGCCGAAGGCTTCGAGCGCATCCACCGCACCAACCTCATCGGCATGGGCGTGCTGCCGCTGGAATTCAAGCCCGGCGTGAATCGCAAGACCCTGAACATCGACGGCACCGAAACCTTCGACGTGATCGGCGAGCGCAAGCCGCGCGTGGACCTGATTCTCGTGATCCACCGCAAAAATGGCGAGCGCGTCGAAGTGCCCATGACCTGCCGGCTCGATACGGCGGAAGAAGTGTCCATCTACGAAGCCGGCGGTGTGTTGCAGCGGTTTGCGCAGGATTTTCTGGCGTCGAGCGGCGCCGCCTGAACCCTTTTCCCCTCACGGGAGAGGGCGCTGCTTCAGCCCTTCGCCCCTCGCGGGAGAAGGCACTACTTTAGCCCCTCTCCCCCTGCGGGAGAGGGGTTGGGGAGAGGGGGATCGAGGAGACCGATCGGTGGACCAACAACAATTCGCCAAATCCCTCCGTCAAAACATGACAGATGCCGAACACCTGTTATGGCGGCACCTCCGGGCCCATCACCTCGACGGCCAGAGCAGCCGATCGGTCCTTATGTGGTGGACTTCGTACACTTTGGTGCCCGCGTGATCGTCGAGGCGGATGGCAGTCAGCATAACGACAACGCGGATGACCAAGTGCGTGACGCTTGGCTGGCAGAGCAAGGATTCAAAATCTTGCGCTTCTGGAACAACGAGATATTGCAAAGTGCCGACGCAGTGTTGGCGATGATATGGGCGGCTGTTGCCGAAGCCGCCCCCTCTCCCCCGGCCCCTCTCCCGCGAGGGGAGAGGGGAGTTGATGGCTCAATCACTGGAACAGACTTTCCATGACCCCCACTCCCCAAAGCAAAAGCCCCCAGATCAAAATTCCCGCCACCTACATGCGCGGTGGCACCAGCAAGGGTGTGTTCTTCCGAGTGCAGGATCTGCCCGAGCGCTGTCAGGTGCCGGGAGAAGCCCGCGACAAGCTCTTGCTCCGCGTGATCGGCAGCCCGGACCCCTACGGCAAGCAGACCGACGGCATGGGCGGCGCGACCTCGAGCACCAGCAAGACGGTGATCCTGGCGAAAAGCACCAAGCCCGATCACGACGTCGATTATCTGTTCGGACAGGTTTCCATCGATACCGCCTTTGTGGACTGGAGTGGCAACTGCGGCAATCTCTCTGCGGCGGTCGGATCGTTCGCGATCAGCAGCGGATTGATCGACGCGGCGCGGGTGCCGAAGGACGGTGTCTGCACCGTGCGTATCTGGCAGGCCAACATCGCCAAGACCATCATCGCCCATGTGCCGATGACCCATGGCGCCGTGCAAGAAACTGGCGATTTCGAGCTCGACGGCGTGACCTTCCCCGCGGCCGAAGTGCAACTCGAATTCATGGACCCGGCGGCTGACGAAGAGGGCGCGGGCGGATCGATGTTTCCCACCGGAAACCTGGTGGACGATCTCGAAGTGCCGGGTATCGGCACACTCAAGGCGACCATGATCAATGCCGGCATTCCGACCATCTTCGTGAATGCAGATGCCATCGGCTACACCGGCACCGAGTTGCAGGATGCGATCAACAGCGATGCCCAGGCGCTCGCCCGGTTTGAAACCATTCGCGCCCATGGCGCGCTGCGCATGGGTCTTATCAAGCACATCGACGAGGCCGCCAAACGCCAGCACACGCCCAAGATCGCGTTCGTCGCGAAGCCGACCGACTATGCGGCGTCCAGCGGCAAGCCGGTCAGGGCGGCCGATATCGACCTGCTGGTACGGGCCATGTCGATGGGCAAGCTGCACCACGCGATGATGGGGACCGCCGCCGTGGCCATCGGCACCGCCGCCGCGGTTCCCGGCACGCTGGTCAGCCTTGCGGCCGGTGGCGGCGAGCGCACCGCGGTGCGCTTCGGGCATCCGTCCGGCACGCTGCGGGTCGGCGCCGAGGCCAGGCTCGTGAACGGCGAGTGGACCGTGACCAAGGCCATCATGAGCCGCAGTGCCCGGGTGCTGATGGAAGGTTGGGTGCGGGTGCCGGGGGATGCGTTTTAAGCACGGATAACGTTTTTGTTCGCGCTGCGCCCCATCCCTGTGAACAGGGATGGGGCGTTTTCGTTTTACCCCGGCAGCTTTTACCCCGGAAGCTTTTAACCGGGAAGGTACAGCCCGCCGTTCACATGCAGGGTCTGCCCGGTGACGTAGGAGGATTCCTCGGAGCAGAAAAACCCCACGGCGCCGGCAATCTCGTCCGGGCGGCCCGCGCGTCCGGCGGGTACGCGGCCGATCATGTCGTCGAACACCTGGTCCGGCAGCACGCCGCGCAGGCGTTCGTGCCAGATCATGCCCGGCGCGATAGTGTTCACGGTCACGCCGTACTTTGCCAGGTCGAGCGCCACCGAACGGGTATAGCCGGTGACGCCGGCTTTGGCGGCGGCGTAGGGCGACTGGCCTTCGCCCGGATGGTAGGCGTACATGGACGCGAAATTGACGACGCGGCCAAACCCGCGCTCGACCATGTCCTTGGAAAACGCCCGTGTCATGTAGAAGGTGCCGTGCAGATTGACGGCGATGACCCGATGCCAGTCCTTGCTGCTCAAATCCCAGGGTTTGGCGTTGCCCTGGATCCCGGCGTTGTTGATCAGGTAGGCAATCGGCTTGTTCTCGGCGCGCAGCTGTGCCGCCAGCTGGTCGATATGTTCCTCCTTGGTGACGTCGAGGGGAACGAAACTGAATTGGCGCCGCTCGGTTTCGTCGAGGGCATCCGATAGCCAGGATTCCAGATCGGTGCCGCGCCGATCGGTACCGATCACCGGGATGCCGGCGGCGATGAGGCGTTTGGTGATGGCGGTGCCGAGGCCGCCGATGGCGCCGGTGACGAGTGCATATCCGCGTTGCATGGTGTTTCCTCCAGGGTGGGTAAAGAACTGATGAAAGTCGGGCGGTAGTGTCGGCGATGCCGGCGCGCGCGAAGCTGTCCGCGTCACGTCGGGTGTTTTGACACTGTGAGAGTCAGCCACCATGATACCGCCAGCCGACAGTTCCAGGCGTGGAAGGCTCGCGGGAGATCCGATGGCACGTTTGTGGAGTCAGGTTGCGGTGGTGACGGGGGCTGGACGCGGCATCGGCAGGGCCATCGCGCGGCGTTTCGCCGCCGAGGGCGCCTATGTCGTGGTGGTCGATATCGATGTGGCGACAGCGGACGAGGTGGTTGCGGAGATTCGCGCCGATGATGGCGAAGCCGAGGCCATGGTGGTCGACATGGGTGATGCCGAAGCGGTAACCGCGATGATCCAGCTTGTCGCCGAAACCCATGACGCACTCGATATTCTGGTGAACAATGCCGCCGTGACGCGCAATATCGATTTTTTCTCGGTGCGTCCCGAGGACTGGGATGCGATCCACCGCGTCAACGCGCGCGGTCTGTTTTTCTGCATGCAGGCAGCGGCGGTTGCGATGCGCGAGCGCGGCGGTGGACGCATCGTCAACATCGCCTCCATTGCCGGCAAGGGTTATTCCGGCACCTCGAACATTGCCTATGCGGGCTCCAAGGGTGCGGTGATCGCCATGACCCGGATCGCCGCCCACGCACTGGGTCGCCACAACATCAATGTCAATGCGATTTGTCCCGGCGTTACCCGCACCGACCTTTATTATCAGGTGGTCCGCGAACGCGCCGAGGCGGCTGGACGTCTGGAAACCGAAGTGATGACGGCCTTCGACGGCAACATCCCCATCGGGCGCTCCAACGAGCCCGACGATATTGCCGATCTGGCGGTGTTTCTCGGCTCCGACGAAGCGCGCAATGTTACCGGCCAGTCCTGGAATGTGGACGGCGGTCTGATGTGGGATTGATCCGCGTAACGGTACTGGTGATCGACAATTCAAGCGCCGTACAAAACAACATCCGATAAAAAACGGGAGCGGAAAATGGCAATGGAACCGGTGAAAGTTCATTCACGAAAAATTAACCCGCGCGCGGGGATTGGCCGCGGCGTTGCCTTGGTCGGATTGGCGCAAGGAATTCTGATCACTGCGACGCTCGCGTTGCCGGGATTGGTTATTGCAGCCCCCGATTCCGCGCTGTCCGGTCTGGCGGCGAAAGATCAAAGCGTGCGCCGGGAGCAGGGGTTGCGCTCCCTGAGCGCCCTGACCGGCACCTCGGCCACGGAAGCGACCGAGCTGGCGACGAAGCTGGAACGCGAGAATGGTGGCTTGGGCACCTTTGCCGTCGACTTCGTAATGGGCGAAATCTGGAGTCGGGAACAGCTCAGCCGGCGTGACCGCAATCTCGTGGTGCTGGCGATTTTGGGCGCAATCCACCAGACCAATCAGCTTGCCTATTATGTCCCCGGGGGGATCAGGAATGGGCTGACTGCGGAGGAGATCAGAGAAATTTTTGTTCACCTGAGTGGTTATGCGGGCTTTCCCCGTGCACTTGACGCCATGGCGGAAACCAACCGCCTGCTCGCGCAGATGGGGCACCCGCCGCCTACCGGGCCCGCCGAGCGTTTGACGGGCGAACAACGGCGCGCCCGCTCGATCGAGGTGATGACACGTCTGTCCGGCCAGGAGTCGGCGGATGCCGGGAAGCTTCTTGAGGGCATCGCAGGAAAACTGGGTCCGTTGGCCGATGCCGGTGTCGACTTTGCGTTCGGGGAAATCTGGGCACGGCCGCAACTGTCCCGACGCGACCGCAGCCTCATTGGTGGTATCGGTTCTAGCGGCACTCGGGCGTGACGACGAACTGGATATCCATGTACCCTCAGCCCTGCGTCATGGCGTTACCAAGGCCGAACTCGAGGAAGTGATGCTCACGGTGTTTGCCTACGCGGGCGCGCCTCTGGCGGTGGAGGGTATTCGCAAGGTTATCGAGCATACAGCCAGTCCCTGAGTGTCACGGATTGTGCGGGACCAGTCGCTGCGCGGTTGGCGAAACCAAATTTGATGGGGAAGAAGCAATGAAAAAAGATGCACTGATCGATCAAGACCAATTGGCGGGCAAGCTGAAGGATCTCAACGATTCGGCACTGGAAGCCTGGGCCATAGCCGACGGAAAACTGCATCGACGCTACAAGTTTCCAAGTTTCAGCGCCGCTTTCGGGTTCATGGCCCAGACCGCGCTGGTGTGCGAGGTGATGAGCCATCATCCGAAGTGGACGAATGTCTGGAATGTGGTGGAAATCGACCTTCTGACCCATCGCTCGAAAGGCATCACCACGCTGGATTTCGAAATGGCGGCGGAGATGGAGAAGATCGCTGCCGTCTATCTGCGCAGCTGAGGGCGTCGATCGAGACTGCAAAAAGGCGAGAGACCCGGATTTCAGCGCGGCATCAGGCCTTGGCAGAAAAGCTGGACCATCGCGTCGGCGACTTCGCGGGTCGTCATCTCGCCCTCGGGATGGTACCAGCGAGTCATCCAGTTGATGGCGCCGAACAGGGCGAATGCGCTGATTTTGCTGTTGCAGGGCCGCATGGACTTGTCGGCGATACCGTCCTCGATCATCTGGCGCATGGCGGAATCGACGCGCACATAAAGGGGCGCGATCTGCTCGAGGTATTTGCTCGACAGCGGCTCCGGGCCGGGGTGCGCAAGACAGCGGCCAAATTCATCGTCGAAGACGGCGATGAACATGTGGATGAAGCGCGTGAGTTTCTCAATCCCGTTCAGGGGTGCCTGGAGGATGGCGTCGGTCTGGTCCAGCAGCTCCGTTATGGCGGTATGCAGGCACTGGAACAGGATGTCTTCCTTGTTCTCTACATAGTAGTACAGCGTCGGCTTGGTGACCTGCAGTTCGTCCGCGAGGTCATTCAGCGAGGTTTCCCGAAAGCCTTTTTGATTGAACAGACGGCCTGCGGTGCGCAAAATTGCAGACCGTTTCAGGTCGTACTGCTCGTCCTTGCTCTGAATGCTTTTGCCCCAGCGAACCTTGGTCATTAGCGCCTCTGCGTGGCGAACTTCGCGTAACTCGTGCCCTAGTGTAGAGCATCGTCGAGGGGCGGGTTACTAAAGGTCAATCGATTTACCAATGGGTTTAGTGTTTCGACCGATGGCGGCTGGCGCCGTGGAAGGGAACCGTAGCCCGGGAGATGAAAGCCTGTGGGAAGATTCCGGAAAGGCGTGGCCCAGTAACCTGCTTGTGCCTGTCTACGGATATAAGGTATATATCCGGCCTTTGAACGACACAGACTGCTGGGTCTTGATGCTATGACGAGCAAGTTTGTGGATATCCCCATTCCCCAGCTGGTAGCCGAGGTCGAAAAGTGGCAGCTATGCTTTTTTGCCAAGGCCGTCGGCGAGACCAATCCCGTCTACTTTGATGAGGCTGCGGCGAGGGCTGCCGGGCACCCTTCGATTCTTGCCCCACCCACCTACGCGGTGACCCTGAGCCTGTGTGAAAGAGACCCCTATGCCCGCTATCGGGCGCTCGGAATCGATTGGTGCACCATGATGCACGCGCAGCAGCGTTTTGATTACTTCGCCCCCATCCACGCCGGCGACCGCATCCGGTTTCAGAGCCGGATCGTGGATTTCATCCAGCGCCGCCAGGGCAAGCTCAAGTTTCTCATTGAAGAAACCGAGGCGTTCAACCAGCGGGGAGAGCTGACCACGCGATTTCGCAAGACCATCGTGATCCGCGGTGCCGGTGCGACGGAATGAAGCCCTTTCCCCGCCCGGTGGCGGTAGGGGATCGCCTGCCGACACTTGTCAAACCGCCGCTCACACGCACCACGCTCGCGTATTTTTGTGGCGCCTCCAACGATCACAATCCCCTGCATATTGATCCCGATGCCGCGCGCGCGGCAGGCATGGATGATGTCTTTGCCCACGGCATGCTCAACATGGCTTATCTCGGGCAGTTGCTCACGGCATGGGTTCCCCAGGCCTGTATCCGCAGCTTCGAGGTCAAGTTTGGCGCCATTGTCAAACTGGGCGAGCAGCTGGTGTGTGATGGTGAAGTGACGGAAGTAGGTGAGTTGGGGGCTAACCGTCGGGTGGTGGTTCGCCTGGTGGCAAGCAATCAGTCCGGCGACGAAAAGCTGGTGGGTGAGGCGGTGATTGAGCTGCCCCGTTCCGAGACGATTTTCCAGGATAAGAACCAAGTGGGGTTTTGAAGATGCAAAGTTATCAATCGCCATGGATGGATGAAGATCTCGCGATCTTTCGCGCCGCCGCGAGCAAGTTCGTCGATGCCGAGATGGTGCCCAACGAAGATCGCTGGCGCAAACAACAGCACCTCGACAAGTCGTTCTGGCGTCTGGCGGGCAAGCAGGGGTTCCTGTGCACGGATATCCCCGAGCACTACGGTGGAGGTGGCGGTGATTTTCGCCATGAAGCGGTATTTTTTGAGGAGCAATGGCGGCGCGGGCTGTCAGGAATGGGCCAGGGGGTCCACAGCATCACGGCCCATTACATCCTCAATCACGGCACTGAGGCGCAAAAACAGCGCTGGCTGCCGCAAATGGCCAGCGGCGATCTGATCGGCGGCATCGCCATGACGGAGCCGGGTACCGGCTCTGACCTCAAGGCGATCAAGACCCGCGCGACGCGCGAGGGCGATGAGTACGTCATCAACGGGTCCAAGCTCTTCATCACCAATGGCTATCTGTGTGAATTGCTGGCGCTGGTGGTGCGCACTGACTCGACAGGTGGTGCGCGAGGCCTGTCCATTGTGATGCTTGAGACCAAGGATCTGCCCGGATTCAAGGTCGGACGTATCCTCGATAAGATGGGGCAAAAGTCCCAGGACACCTGTGAGCTGTTCTTCGATAACGTACGGGTACCGGCCGCTAACCTGCTGGGCGGAGTGGAAGGCAGTGGCTTCGCGCAGCTGATGTCGGATCTGCCCTATGAGCGGACCCAGGTCGGGGTGCAGTCGGTCGCCATGATGGAAGGCGCGCTGGCGGAAACGGTCGCTTATGTAAAAGGGCGCGCCGCCTTTGGGGCGTCTCTTTTCGACCTGCAAAATACCCGGTTTCGCCTCGCCGAGGCGCAGGCTACCGCCCATGTGGCGCGGGTCTTCCTGGACCACTGCATTCTCAATGTGGTGGCCGGGAAACTGGACAGTGCCAGCGCGGCGATGTGCAAGTACTGGACGTCCGAGCGCCTCCAGCAGGTCCTGGACACCTGCCTGCAGATGCACGGCGGGTATGGCTATATGGACGAATACCTCATCTGCCGCATGTACGCGGATGCCCGGGTCGCCAGGATCTACGCAGGAACCAGTGAAATCATGCTGGAGGTTATTGCGCGCAGCCTTTGATCCGGGTCCGTAGGCCCGTGGTGAGACGTGGCCATGCCTTTTTTGGTGACCACAGTCACAAACCGTTCGGGTGCAGTTTCACGCCACTGGGTTGATTCAACCTAACGCCCCTCGTGGCCGCTACCTATACTTCGACGCACGTAAGGTGGTTTCTCGCGAACTGGCATAACGGACAGCCGATGATATCAGCAGAGTCCTACTCACCTCGAAGCGTGATCGCCCAGCGGCTGCTCATCACGTTTTTTTTCGTGCTGGTGGGTATTGCCGTAATTTTTGGCCTTGATCTGGGTGTATCGGGTCGATTGCTGGGTGGGGTCGTCATTCTGGCGATTTGGTGCGCAGCGCTGCTGGTGCATGGATCTCTCCTCAGGCAGCGCGCGTTGGCGGGCGTGCCAACGGAGGGTGCCCTTGCCATCATGGCGCAGGATCAGGCGCTGACGGTTTGGCAGGTGGACGGCGGCGGGCAGGTGAACGCAGTGTATGGCCGTGAGACGGCCCGTGAGGGGATATCCAGGGCCATGCTTCTTGGTCGCAACATTGACGCGATCACTGCGAAAAATCCGGCGCTCACTGCGCTTGTCCAGCGTGCTCGGAATGGATTGCCAAGTGTTGGTGAGGCCGAAATGAACGGAGTTTTATACCGTCATCGAATGACCCCCCAGTCCCTGGAGGGGGAGCATGGCGGATTTACCTGTATTTCCGAGGATCTTTCGCAAGGTCGCAGTGAAGCGGTGACGGCGCGCCTGTGGAATGCACTCCAGGAACACTCGAACGATGCGGTCCTGGTGCTCGATCACCAGCGGGTTGTCGTCGCGGTGAACACGGCATTCACGACGATAACCGGATACACTCAGAAAGAGGCGATAGGGCAGCGCGACAATTTGTTGCTGTCGAAGCCGCCGGGCGAAAACTACTACCAACGCGTCTTTGATCAATTGCAGGATGTGGACTCCTGGCACGGGGAGACCATGCTGCGGCACCGGTCCGGCAATCTTTTCGACGTTCGGCTGGTCGTCTGCAAAGTGAAAGACAACGCGGGGCGGACCACCAATTACATTGTTACTTTCGCCGACTTGAGCCAGACCAAAAAAATACATGATGAACTGCGGCATCTGGCGACGCACGATAACCTGACCGATCTGCCCAATCGTCGTCTGTTCCTGGACCGTCTCGATCAAGGTCTCCGTCGTGCGCGCAGGGAACAACGGCAGTTGACGATATTTTTTATTGATCTGGATGATTTTAAAGGCATCAATGATGACTACGGACATCATGTAGGCGACGAGATTCTGCGGCAGGCCGGCAGCCGATTGCTCGGGGCGATACGTGATAGCGACACGGTGGCTCGGCTGGCCGGCGATGAATTTACGGTGATTGCCGACAGTCCCCACGAGGAAGCCGCTGCCATTCAAGGCAAAATTTCCGCTTGTCTCGGCGAGCTGTTCCATGTCGGAGACCGTACGATCAAAGTGCGCGCGAGCGTTGGCGCCGCCACTTACCCTGACGATGGGGAAAGTATCGAGAGCCTGATGCAATGCGCCGACCAATCCATGTACGAAAGCAAGGCGGCGCGTAAAGGCCGCGAAGCGGTGATCCCCGAAAAGTTGGGGTCTTACAGCGAAGGGCTGTATTTTCCATCCGAGCTGCGCTTGGCGATCCGGCGCGATCAATTGAAGATCGTCTACCAGCCGCAGGTCGATCTCCACAATGGCGGACTGATGGGTGTGGAGGCGCTGTTGCGCTGGGATCATCATTGCCGGGGGAGTATCAATCCAGCGGACTTCATTGGTCTTGCTGAAGACGCCGGCATTACCGATACCATCGGCGTCTGGACGCTCGAGCAGGTCGCCAAGCAATTCAAGGCGTGGCGCCGCTGGCGGATGCCGATCCGACAGGTGGCGATAAATATCGCCATTTCGCAGATCAAGGACCCCCGTTATCCCCAAACCGTGGTTGATGTGATGACCAAGCATGGGATTCCGGTGGCAGCGATCATGCTGGAGGTGGACGAGGAAATTTATTTGCGCAGCCCAGGCCTTTGCCGCATCTTCTTTGAGCGTGCGCGACAACTGGGGCTGCGGCTTTGCATCGACCAATTTGCTGTTCATGCCGGCGAATACGCCTATATCGGCAACCTTCCCGTCGATGCCGTGAAAATCAATCAGCGTCTGCTGTCGAACCAGATACCCGCAAGGAATGACCCGAGATTCATTCCCGCGTTGGTCGCCCTCTGCAAAGTGGCCGGCAAAGAAGTGACCGCGGTGGGTGTGGAAAGCAGCACGGCAGAGTCCGAATTGATGCTTGCAGGCTGCGAACTGGCGCAAGGTTTCCTGTATTCGCGCCCCCTGAGCGCGGATGCGATGCGGACGTTTCGTATCGAGCCTGCCGTCCATGACAGGAACGAAATCTCCAGCATTGCCTGAGGATCGCGCGTCCGGTCGACCCCGACCGTGGGGAAATGGGGCAACGGGGGGAGATGTTCGGACGTTTGCGCCGGGCAGGTCCCTCGCAAGACAGCCCTGTTTACATCCTGTCGCGCGCCGCGAACTCGCCTGCGATCTGCCTGCACCATGCCTGGATGCGAGCTTCCGAGTGTTCGAATTCGCTCGCTTCGTCCAGTGCCAGCCCCACAAAATATTGGCCGTCGGGCGTCAGACCCACCGAATGCGCAAACCTATAGCCGGTGGCGGGCCACAATCCGACCGTAGTCGCGCCGAGCTGGGTTATTCTGGTCCAGAGATAACCCAGGGCATCCTGAAACCACTCCGGATAGCCTTCCTGATCGCCCAGCCCATACAGCGCCACCACCTTGTCGGCCCAATCCACTTCGGCCAAGTCCGGCCAAGCCCGTTCCCAGTCCTCCTGCAACTCGCCATAGTCCCAGGTCGGGATGCCCAGGATAACGAAGCGATACCGGTTTGCGGTGCGCAGGGCCGTGTCGGCAATGTCGTGGATCTCGACGCGAAAATCGGGAAGGGCAGCGGCAATCTGCTCCGCCGCCATCCGGGTATAGCAGGTCGAAGAGCCATAAAAGAGGCCCGCGACGGGTGCCGACAGGTCAGCGGGCACCGGCGAAGCCCAGTTGGCGCCAGGCTTCATAGCTGGCGACCGCCACCGCATTGGCGAGATTCATGCTGCGGCTATGTGGTTGCATGGGGATGCGCAGGCGGTGTTCGGGTGCGATCGAGGCGAGGATCTCTGCGTTGAGCCCATGGGTTTCGGCACCGAACAGCAGACTGTCCCCTTCTTGGTAAGCGATCTCGGTATGGTGGCGCTCCGCCCGCGTGGAGAAGGCGAACAGGCGACCGGCGCCGAGCGCCTTGCGGCAGCTCGCCCAGTCGGCGTGGATCCGCAACGGCTGCCACTCGTGGTAATCGAGTCCGGCCCGCCGCATACGTTTGTCATCCAGCGCGAAACCCAGCGGCTCGACCAGGTGGAGCGAAAATCCCGTATTGGCACAAAGGCGGATGATATTGCCGGTATTCGGCGGAATTTCGGGCTCGATGAGAACAATATTCGGCATGTGGTCGCTTGTGGGGAGATGCGGTCGGACCCTGCGGGTAAAGCCTTGTCGGAGGCGGTACAGGGTGTAAAATCCACGGCGCAACGCCCCGCCGGGGCTGGTGTGAACCCAAGGTCACCAATCCTCGATGCGTCTGAAGTGTATCAAACTGGCGGGCTTCAAATCCTTCGTCGATCCCACCACGGTTAACCTGCCCGGTAATCTCTGTGCCGTCGTGGGCCCCAACGGCTGTGGCAAATCCAACATCATCGACGCGGTGCGCTGGGTGATGGGGGAAATATCCGCCAAGCACTTGCGTGGCGAGTCGATGGCCGACGTGATCTTCAGTGGCTCCGGCACCCGCAAGCCGGTCGCGCAAGCCACCATCGAGCTCATTTTCGACAATAGCGCCGGCAAGTTGGGCGGTGAGTACGCCGCCTACGCGGAAATTTCGGTCAAGCGCCGTGTCTCGCGGGACGGGCAGTCCACCTACTTCCTCAACGGCAGCCGGTGTCGCCGTCGAGATGTTACTGACGTATTTCTCGGTACGGGGCTCGGCCCGCGCAGCTACGCCATTATCGAGCAGGGCATGATCTCGGGACTGATCGAGGCGCGTCCGGAAGATCTGCGGGTTTACATTGAAGAAGCGGCGGGTATCTCGAAATACAAGGAGCGGCGCAAGGACACCGAGACCCGCATCCGCAACACCCGCGAGAACCTCGAGCGGCTTACCGATATCCGCGATGAAATGGGGCGCCAGCTCGATCGCCTGGAGCGCCAGGCCGCCGCCGCCGAAAAGTACCGAGTGCTCAAGACCGAGGAGCGCCAGCTCAAGGCCCAACATCTCGCGCTCAACTGGCGGGATTACGATGCCGATGCGCGCCGCCACGAAGCCGTGATCGCCGAACAGGCGACGGCTCTCGAAGCCCTGATTGCCGAGCGCCACGCAGCCGAAGCGGCCTTGGAGCGTCTGCGTGCCGACCATGCCGGCGCGAGCGATGCACTCAACGGTGCCCAGCAGCAGTTCTACGCCATCGGGGCGGAAGTCTCGGCGGTAGAGCAGAAAATCCAGCACGGCAGGGAGCAGATTCGCCGTCTGCGCACCGACCTGGAGCAGGTCGAACGCAATCTAGGCGAATCCCGCCAGCATCTCGAAAACGACAGCTTGCGCAACACGGCCTGGACGGCGGAACTGGCCGAGGTGACGCCCGCCAGGGAGGCCGCACAACAGCAATCCACAGCCGCCACGGCCGAACTCCAGGAAGGCGAGCGCCTGTTGCACGACGTTCAGCAGCGCTGGGAAGTGGCGCAGCGCGAAAGCGCCGAAGCCCAGCGGCGCATGGACCAGACGCAAGGGCGCATCCAGCATCTGGATAGCGCGACCGCGCGGACGTCGGACCGCTTGCGGCGGCTGCGGGCGGAACTTGCCGAAGTGAATGCGGTGCTGCCGGGCACCGATCTGGAGGCCTTGGCGCAGCAATTGGCCGAGCGGGAGCGGGCCAACGCGGTCCAGCAGGAGGAGCTCGCGCAAATCTCAACCGCGATTGCGGCGACGCGCGCGCAGCAGGTGGCGATTGCCGCGGCACTCAATGGCGAACGCAAGCAGCTTCAAGAGCTGCAAGGCCGGCGTGCGGGGCTGACCACGCTGCTCGATGCCGCGCGCGCGAAAGGCGAGGGCGCCGGCGCTTGGTTAAAAGCACGTGGTCTTGAAAAACTGCCACGTCTTGCCGACGGATTGGATGTTGAGCCGGGCTGGGAACTTGCTGTCGAGACGGTGCTCGGTACCGACTTGCAGGCTTTGTGCGCCGACGCCATCGCGCCACTGCACAGCGAGTTTGCCAGCTTCGCACGCGGCCATCTGGCGCTGCTGGAGGGCGGCCGACCCTTGGCGTCCGAACCCGGCGGCAGCCTGCCCCGTCTGGCTGACAAACTGCGGGAGGCCCGGCAACTGGCAGAGCCGCTGCTCGCCAACATCTACGCGGCGGACGATTTCGGGTCCGGCTGGGCACACCGCGACAGTCTGCGTGCCGGCGAATCCATCATCTCCCGGGACGGCATCTGGTTCGGCACCAACTGGCTGCGCCTGATCCGCGGCGATGATCTGGCCGGCGGGGTCCTGATTCGCAAGCGTGAACTGGCGGCGGTCGAGCAGCAGATCATTGCTGCCGAAACCCGTATTGCCGCCGCCGCCGAGCAACACAGCGCCGCCGAGACCGCAATGCGCGATCTGGAAACGCAGCGGGGTGCCGCCGAGCAGCAGCTCGCGCGCGCGCAGCGCGACTACGCCGACGTACGCGCCAAGCAGAGCGCCGAGCAGGCGCGTCGCAAGCAGCTCGACGAGCGCAACCAGCGCGTGCTGCGCGAGCTTGGCGAAGCGGAAGCGCTGCTGGCCCAGGAGGTAGCTCAGGTGGGCGACGCCCGCCGCGATCTCCAGGGGCTGCTGGATCAGATGCAGGCGGCGAGCCATGCGGTCGAGGCGCTGGCGGCCGAGCGGAACAGTCGCCGCGAAGCAGTCACAGCCGCGCGCGGGGCCGCGCAGAAACACCGCGATGCCCTGCATCAACTCGATTTGCGTGAACGCTCATTGACCGCCCAGCTCGGGTCGGTCCGCGAGGGACTCGAGCGCATTCGTGCGCAAGTGGAACGGCTGACCGGGCGGCGCGACGAGCTCGCCCTCGAGCTCGCGGGCAGCGAAGATCCGGCGGCGCTCATGCAGCAACAACTCCAGGACAAACTCGCCGCGCGGCTGGCATCGGAGACCGCACTGGCTACTGCGCGGGCCGGGGTGGAGCGTCTCGACGCCGGCCTGCGTACCGAGGAAACGCGGCGGGTGACCGCCGAGCGCCAGGTGCAGGAACAGCGCGATCGGTTGGAACAGTTGCGGCTGGCGGCACGCGAAGTCCGGACCCGCGCCGACGGCATCGCGGAGCAGCTTCAGAGCCAGGGGTTCAGGGTCGAGGCGCTGCTGGCCGATCTGCCGGATGTGGCCGCGGCGCCCAACTGGCAGGAACAGCTCGACGCCCTGGATCGCCGTATCCAGCGCCTGGGGCCGATCAATCTCGCGGCGGTTGATGAGTTTCGGCAGCAGTCGGAGCGCAAGGTGTATCTCGATACCCAGGACGCCGAGTTGCGCGACGCCCTGGAAACCCTCGAGAGCGCCATCCGCAAGATCGATCGCGAAACCCGCGCGCGCTTTCGGGAGACCTTCGACAAGATCAACAGCTCCCTACAGGAACTGTTCCCCAAGCTCTTTGGCGGCGGTCAGGCGGGCCTGGAGCTGACTGGCGACGATCTGCTGGATACCGGTGTGACCATCATGGCGCAGCCGCCCGGCAAGCGGAATGCCACCATTCATCTGCTTTCGGGTGGCGAGAAGGCGTTGACAGCCATTGCGCTGGTGTTCTCGATCTTTCAGCTCAATCCGGCACCGTTCTGCATGCTCGACGAGGTCGATGCGCCGCTGGATGATATCAATGCGGATCGCTATGCGCGGTTGGTGCGGGAGATGTCGGAAAAAGTACAGTTCATTTACATAACCCATAACAAAATCAGCATGGAAATCGCCGGTCAGTTGCTCGGTGTTACCATGCACGAGCCCGGGGTGTCGCGGTTGGTGGCGGTGGATGTCGATGAAGCCGTCCGTCTGGCCGAAGCCGGGTAAAACCATCGGTTCGAACTCAGCAATCAACCTGAACGAGGTACGGTAACGATGGATTTTGGCCCACGGGAGGTCCTCATTGCACTGGGCGCCCTGTTGGTGTGCGGCATCATTCTCGATGGTGTGCGCCGGATGCGGGCCGCTCGGCGCGGCAGCTTGCGTGGTCCGCGTCGGCAATCCATTTTTGACGACGACAGCCAGTCCCCCACTGATCACGACAACGATGAGCTGCCGGGGTCGGTCCGGGTCGTGGCGATTCGCGACGAACAGGCGACGGCGGAGATCAACCAGAGCCTGCGCCAGCGCAGCGATGCCGCCTTTACTTTCCGCGCCAGGCCTTTCCACCGCGAACCTGGACCAGAGCACGGCCATGATGAATTGATGCCGGATCCGTCCCTGTCGGTGGATCAAGTGAGCGCGCCGGACCCGGTCGTGGAGCCTTGCCTCGAACCGGTCTTCGCAACCGATACCCTGATTCCGCAACGAGAGCCCGATGTCGAATGCACCGACAGGATCGAGCTCGATGTGGATGATCTGCCGCTTTTCCGGGGCGAGCCGGCTCCGAAGATATCGGCAAATGCCCCAACACCGGCGCGCTCGACGCGGGGAGGGAAGCGGCGGGGCAAGGCATCGACCGCAGTCGATCCAGCGGCCAAGGAAGCGGGAGAATCCGATGCGGTGGTCATTCACCTGATGGCGCCGCCCGGACAGATGTTCAGTGCCAAGCCACTGTTTGCCGCGTTGCTGAACGCTGGATTGAAATTTGGCGAGCGCAATATTTTCCACAGTTATGCCGAGGACAGTGCAGGCGGCGAATCCGTGGCGCGTTTCAGCGTCGCCAACGCACTGAAGCCGGGATCATTTGAGGGCTCCCTGCACGAGTTCAGCACCCCGGGCGTGGCGTTCTTCATGCTGATCAACGAGCGGTCGGATCCGCTGGCCGTATTCGACGATATGCTGGCCGCCGCGCAGGCGGCGGCGCAGGAGCTGGACGCCGAGCTGAGGGATGAACAGCGCGCCACTCTGACGCGCGGCGGCATCACTCTTTACCGCCAGCGCATTGTTGAGTACAGCCGCCGGCACGGCTTCCCGGACTGATTGTCGTGCCGGATACGACAGCGCCCCCGGAGCTTGCCCAGGAGGCCAGACTGCTGCGCGAGCAGCTTCATCGCCACAACATCAGCTACTACGCCGAAGACAATCCGCGCATCAGTGACGCGCAATACGACAGCCTGCTGCGCCGGCTTCAGGACATCGAAAGTCTTCACCCCGATCTGCGCACCCCTGATTCACCGACCCAGCGGGTAGGCACGCCGCCGCTCGCCGCGTTCGCGCCGGTGCTGCATGCGCTGCCCATGCTCTCGCTCGACAATGCTTTCGGCGTCGAAGAATTGCGGGATTTCGATCGCCGCGTGCGCGAACGCCTTGACCTCGATACCTCGCCGGACTATGTCTGCGAACCGAAATTCGATGGCCTTGCGGTGAGTCTGCGCTATCAGGACGGCGTTTTTGTCCGTGGCGCTACCCGGGGTGACGGCGAAACCGGCGAAGACATCAGCGCCAATCTGCGTACCATCGCCTCGATTCCCCTGCGGCTTGACGGCGCGTCCGTGCCGCCAGTGCTGGAGATACGCGGCGAGGTCTATATGTCGCTCCAGGGTTTTGCGGAACTGAATGCGCGCGCCGAACAAGCCGGGGAAAAAATCTTTGTGAACCCCCGCAATGCCGCCGCCGGCAGCTTGCGCCAACTGGATTCGCGCATCACCGCGAGCCGACCGCTGCGGTTCTGCGCGTACGGGATCGGTCAGACGGAAGGTTGGGATTACCCAGACACCCAGAAGGAAATGCTGGACTGCCTGGGGGCCTGGGGTTTTCCGGTGAGTCCGCTGTTGAGGGTGGCGGCAACGCTGGAAGAAGCCGTCGCTTATTTCGAAGACCTTGGCACCCAGCGTTCCGGGCTGGACTATGCCATCGACGGTGCCGTCATCAAGGTGAACCGTCTCGATCTTCAGCGGCAGCTCGGCTTTGTCGCGCGCGCGCCGCGCTCGATGGTCGCCTGCAAGTTTCCCGCGGAAGAGGCCACCACGACCTTGCTCGGCGTCGAATTTCAGGTGGGACGCACCGGGGTTGTGACGCCGGTGGCGCGCTTGCGTCCGGTCTTCGTCGGTGGCGTGACGGTTGCCAATGCAACCTTGCACAACGCCGACGAGATAGCCCGGCTGGACGCCCGGATCGGGGACACCCTGGTGGTGCGCCGCGCCGGCGACGTGATTCCCCAGGTGGTGTGCGTGGTCAGTGAACTGCGCCCACGCGAGACGCAACCCATCGGCTTTCCCGACCAATGCCCCGTGTGCCAATCCCCTCTGGAGCGGACGCCTGGCGAGGCCGCCGTACGCTGCACCGGCGGCCTGGTATGCAGCGCGCAGCGCCGCGAATCCATCCGGCATTTCGCCAGTCGCGGGGCGCTCGACATCGAAGGGCTCGGCGATAGGATCATTGAACAACTGGTCGAGCGCGAGCTGGTGGCGACGGTGGCCGATCTGTACCGGCTCGACCGTGCCCAACTCGCGGGCCTCGACCGCATGGCAGAAAAATCGGCGGACAATCTGCTCGCGGCCATCGCACAGTCCCGGGAAACGACCTTGCCGCGCTTTCTGTTCGGACTGGGTATCCGCGAGGTGGGTCAGGCGACCGCGCGGGCACTGGTGCGGCATTTCGGGACGCTGGATGCATTGATGGCGGCCGCGGAAGCCGATGCCGCCAGCGCGGAATCCCAACTGCTGTCGCAGGTGCGGGACGTGGGACCCATCGTGGCGGGCCACATCAAGGATTTTTTTGCGAACCAGGACAATCGTGCGGTGGTGTCGGCGCTACGCGCGGCGGGCGTCCACTGGCCGGAGCAGCCGCGCGAGACCTCTGCGTTGCCGCTTGCGGGCCAGACCTGGGTGTTGACCGGGACTCTGGAGCGCATGTCGCGGGACGAGGCCCGGGAGCGTCTGGAAGCTCTCGGCGCCACGGTCGCCGGCAGTGTTTCCGCGCGCACCCACACAGTGCTCGCGGGCGCCAAGGCCGGTTCAAAGCTCGAACGCGCGCGCGCCCTGGGCGTGCGAATCCTCGACGAAGCGGAGTTCGAAGCAGAGTTCACGGAGTAGCTGCAATACAATATCGGCGCTTGACTGGGTTCGGGCGCACCTGCCGCCCAGAACGCCGGGAGCCATCCGCCGGATTGATGGCGAAACTACAAGAAGGCCACGAAAATCGATTGGAGAGCGGGCTTGGACGGTGAGACGGTGGTATACGGTTGTATCAAGGATTGCGTGCCGACTCGCGAGGCAGAAGAGCGGCTGCGGACCAATCGCGGCGTGATCGAAGAATTGCCGTCGATCGAGAGCTGGCCGTTGATCTCCCGGGAAATGTTCGGCTGCCCCGAGCGTTCGCTACTGCTCAATGGTCCCCACACCGAGGTCGTCCATTTCGGCGCCGCCTATCAGGGCATCGAATACGAGTGGGAGCTGTGGCTGCGGGAATTCGAAGCCGTGCTCGCCCGCATGTACTGGGTATCGGCGACGGTACACCTCGAAACCGAGCTTGCGGGTACGCACTCCTTCCACTGGGAAAGCGCCGGCGACTGTCATCGCCCGGGGGGCACCGCGCCGCGCGTACGCTGCGAGTGGAGTCACGAGTCCTGAGCCGTCCCGGTCGGTCGCTGCCGGGCCGCGCGTCGCCGGGCCTGAACGCGCAGGGTAATCAACGTGCTTGATCCGGCGCGTCCGGGACGCTTTCGCTGGTATCTCGGCGGCGTGGGCTCCGGCGCCGTCGCGATGGGGCTACAGGTCGTGCTGTTTCCCTGGATACTGGTCGGTGTGCTGCACGAAACACCTGCCCGGGTCGGGCTGGCGCAGACCGCGGTGCTGGTTCCGAGCCTGCTGCTGATTCTGCTGGGTGGTGCGATTTCCGATAACCGTCACCTCGGCACCTATGTGCGGCGCCTGTTCCTTCTTTATGTACTGCCCTGCGGCCTGCTGCTATGGGCCGCGCTGACCGCACGGCTCGACTATCCGCTGCTGCTCCTGTTCGGTGTGTGCTACGGCACCATCACTGCCTTCGTGCAGCCGGCGCGAGAGGCGTTGTTGCCCCAGGTTTATGCCGGCAATATCCAGCAGTCGGTGGCGCAATCCACCTTCGTGCAGTTTGCGGCCCAGAGTGTGGGTATCGTCGCCGCCGGGCAATTCGACCGCATCGGGTTGCCGCTGCTGCTGCTGGTTCAGATGGTGATGTTCGTGATTGCCGGCGGCTTGTTCCGCCGTGCGCAGCCGGCGCATGAAGGTTTGCAGACGGGACGGCGTCGGGAGCCGCTGGGAGTGGCTTCCGGTTTCGCGACGGTCTGGCGGCTGCCAGGGCTGCGCGCGTTGATGGCCGTGGTCAGCATCACCGGCTTTTTCGGCTTCGGCGCCTATCTGGTGGCGGTACCCTTGATGATTCGCGAGATCTACCAGGGCGGTGCCGGACTGTTCTCCCTGGTGCAATTGTGTTTCACGCTCGGGGTGTTGAGTGCGAACCTGCTTTTCATGCGCCGTGGCTCATCCCTGGGCCGGCCCGGTCGGGCGCTGATTGCGAGTCTCTTTGGCCGGGGTATCGTGCTGGCGGTGCTGGCATTCCATCTGCCGCTGTGGGCGTTGTTTCCGGCCGTCGTGGTCTGGGGCATGTTCTCGGGGATGGCCATCACCCTGGGTCGGGTGCTCACCCACACCCAGGCGCCGGATTCCCACCGCTCCCGTGTGGTATCCATCTATCAACTGGCGTTCTTCGGTACTGCACCCCTGGGCGCCTGGCTGACGGGACAGATCATCGCCGGGTTCGGTGTGCTGCCGGCGCTGGCCGCGCTGGGCGGCTGCACCCTGATCGCATCCGTGCTCGCGACCTTTACGCCGGTGTGGCGAGCTGGCTCCGGAAGGCGATCAGCGCCGCCGTGACCGCGACATTGAGCGATTCCACGCCGTTGGCCATGGAGATGCGCACCCGGCGTTGGGCGAGCGTCGATACCGCTGCGGATACGCCATCGGTCTCGTTGCCCAGTACATAAACCACCGCGCCCCGGGGCCGGTAAGCGCCCAGTTCCACGGGCGCATCGGCGGCCAGCACAACGATCTCGACTCCCTGGGCCGCGAGCTCGGCGAGGGCATCGGGCAGGTGTTCGCAGCGCCACAAGGGGCAGCGAAACAAGGTGCCGGCGCTGGCCTTGATGACCAGCGGCGACAGGGGCGCACAGCCCTGGCGCGGCAGCAGCAGACCATCCAGGGGACTCGCGCAGACGGTGCGCACAATCATGCCCAGGTTCTGGGGATTGGTGACGCGATCCAGGGCGAGGAGTTGCAGTGGTCGCGTGCCCGCCAGCTGCAGGTCGCGGTAGTCGGCGTGGTGGGGGCAGGCGATATCCGCGGCGACGCCCTGATCCTGGCGCCCGTTCTTCGAAATCCGCGCCAACTCCTCGCGGCTGTGATGGCGGACCTCGATACCGCGTTGCTGCGCCAGGGCGAGCAGTTCGGCGATGGTGCCATCTGGCCGATTACTTTTGGCCAGATGCAAGCGGTGTACGCTCAGGAGAGGATCGCGCAGCGCTTCGATGACCGGGTTGCGCCCGTAGACGGTGATGAACCTGGCGTAGAACTGCTTCTTTTCCTGGTAATCCACGCCGCGTCTGCTCAGTCCAGACATTGGAGGTAGGCGGTCACGGCGCGCGACAGGCCCATGGTGAGCGCATCCACGATCAGGGCATGGCCGATCGAGACTTCGAGCAGCTGAGGCAACGCGGCGGCAAAATCGGCCAGATTGTCCAGATTGAGATCGTGCCCCGCATTGACCCCGAGCCCGAGCGTGGCGGCGTGCGCCGCCGCCTGTTGATAAGGCACAAGCGCGGTGTTCCCCATGCCGTCCAGGCAGGCGGCTGCGTAAGGGCCGGTGTAGAGTTCGATGCGATCCGCGCCCAGGGCGGCGGCGCGGGCGATCTGCGCCGGATCCGGGTCCATGAACAGGCTGACGCGCACCCCCCAGGCCTTGAGTTGCGCGATCACCGGCGCCAGTGCCGCGCCATCGCGCACGAGATCGAAGCCGTGGTCGGAGGTGAGCTGGCTCGCCCCATCCGGCACCAGGGTGCACTGCTGCGGGCGGGTTTCCGCCACCAGCGCCAGGAGTCCCGGATAAGTGCCGGCGGCGGGAGCGAAGGGATTGCCTTCGATATTGAATTCGCGACCCGGGCAAGTTGCCACCAGCGCGGCCAGGGCCCGCACATCGTCCGGGCGGATATGGCGCTGGTCGGGGCGTGGATGGACGGTGATCCCCGCCGCGCCAGCCGCCAGGCAAATTACCCCGTGCGCAACCACATCGGGATAATTACCGGGCCTGGAGTTTCGCAATAACGCGATCTTGTTCAGGTTGACGCTGAGGGCCGTCACCGCCGGACTAGATCCGCGTCGCCTTGATGATCAGGATCGGCTCGCGCGGTTGCTGAACAAAGGCACCGCCGTTGTTGGCCGTCGGGGCGGCACCGATGCGATCCAGCACGTCTTCGCCCTGGACGATGTGGCCGAACACCGTGTAACCGGGCTGGTCGCCTTTGGCGTTGAGCGCATCGTTATCCTTCAGGTTGAAATAAAACTGGGCGGAAGCGCTGTCCGGATCGGGTTTGCGCGCCATGGCGATGGTGCCGCGCGCATTGCCGAGACCGCCGACGGATTCGTTCTTGATGGTTGCGCGGGTCGGGCGCTCGCTGCCATCCGCCGCGTAGCCGCCACCCTGGGCCACGAACCCCGCTATTACACGGTGGAACTGCAGGCCATCGTAGAAGCCGCTGTCGACGTACTGAAGAAAGTTCGCCACCGTCGCTGGCGCGCGCTGTGCATCGAGCTCCACCCGCAGATCGCCGATGCTTGTCTTCAGTTCGACTACCGGATTAGCCGCGGGAGCGGCATCCGCCACCGGGACGGCCAGCCCCAGGCTGGTCAACAGGATCAGCGCCAGATTTTTCAGCGCCAGCTTTTTTTGAACAAAAAGTTTCAGTTCCATTCGGAATATCCTCGTCGTTTCGGTTTGAGCAGTGGCAGAACCATACCCAGCAAGGCGCCCAATGCCACCAGCAGCCCACCGAAGATGAACCAGCGTTGGACATCGTTGCTTTGCAGTTCTTCCTTGGTGGCGTGTAACACATCTATTTCGGATTGCAGCATCTGGTTGCGCGTCAGCAGTGCCTGATTCTGCGCGTGCAGCGCGTCGCTGTCGGCGGCATCGTCGGTCATCGGAGTTTCGCTTCCAGGCGCTGCCGGCACGGGTGCGCCTTCAGCGGTTGCCGTCGGTGCACCTTGACTGAGCTTCAGGATTTCAGCCTCAAGGCGCTGGATCTTTTCGTGCAGGGCTGCGAGCTGGTCCCGCGCGATGGGCTCTGAGCTGAGATAACGGCTCGCCAGCCAGCCGGCAACGCCTTCGGCAGTTTCGATCCGGGTCCAGCCATCGCCGGTTTCGAGGATCTTCACCGGTTGGCCGGAACGTATCCCCGGGCCGACGATCCGACAACTGCTGCAGGGCGTCTCCCGCGGAGACACCACGATTTCATCGATGATGTAAGCGGTGTCCGCCCGCGCCAGATCCGGAAGCAGGATGGCGGCGCACAGCAGTCCGTTCGCGAAGAGCAGGCGGGCCAGACGAGAAGAATCCGGGTAACGCGCGTTCGTCTGGCGAAGGCCAGGCCAACGAAAGCCAGGCCGACGAAAGTCCGAACGGCGAACGGTTGCAGTGGGCTGCGCGGTTGGCATCAGGGCAACACTCGCTTGAAAGGTTTGACGGTCACCGAGGCGTAGACGCCGGCGGCGATATAGGGGTCATCGGCACCCCAGGCCTGGGCAGCGGCGAGCGAGGGAAATTCGGCGATGACAATGCTCCCGGTAAATCCGGCGGCGCCCGGGTTATCCGCATCGACGGCGGGCGTCGGCCATGCCACCAGCAGCCGGCCGGCGGCTTTGAGTGCTTCGAGGCGCGCCAGGTGCGCGGGTCGAGCCTGGAGCCGGGCCGTCAGGCTATCGGGATTGTCTTCGCAGATGAACACATACCACATGCTGAAACGGTCTCAATGCTGTGCCTGATCGGGCGGAGTCCGCAGAAGAGCCTCGAACGTCAGGCCGGTCAAGCGCGTGATGCAGCGAAACAGATAATACAAGGCGCCCATCATGACCAGGGTGGCGGGAAGGGCAATCACGGGATAACTCAGTGCCGTCAGCCGGCCCAGCTGCTCGTTGTATTCGACGCTGCCGGCGGTGGCCGTGACCACGGCAGTGGCCAGCAGATAATTGAGTGCGGAGGAAAGAAAAAACGAACCCGCCACCATCCAGGTGGCCCGCGCCATAGCGCGTTCGAAGGACGCTACTTCTCCCCGCGTCGCCAGTTCGGTGTGGATCCGTGCGGTGTCGACTACGGCGTCGTTCAGCAACAGGCTCCGCACCAGGGGCCAGCGGGTCTTCAGCGACAGCACGATGGCGATGCCGAGGAGTCCGGGGATGGCCGCCTCCTTGAATGCCAGATAGCGCGGTGGCAGCGCGAGCAGGCTGATACCGCCCGTCAGCAAGACGCTGACCACCCCGATACCCGAGAATAGGTTGAATTTCCGGCGGCGGGAAAAATCCCACAGGCCATAGCCGATGGGAAAAGCGAGCGCCAGGATAATCCCCCAGGTCGTCCCCAGGGCATCCGGACCGCTCAGCTTCATCAGTACCAGCGAGGGCGCGATGATATTCAGCCCGAGATTGAGCAGCAGGCTTTCGCGAGGTGGCGCGGTGGTGGCGGTCATGGAGGAGCGAGGCCTGGAAAGCGGTGGATTCTACCGGTTTGGTGGGTCAGGGCACAGACGCGGAGGCTCGCGGACGCGCAATTTTCCGGGAGGTTCGCTTGCCGCAAGACAGCGCGAGGCCGACCGGCAGGGTGGTGCAGGGTGGGAGCAGCGCGCAACGAAGTGGATGGCTGCCACAGCAGTCTATCCGCAGCCTGCTATAGTGCCGCGCGCAACCACCGGTGTGCCCGGCAGCGGACGTAGTCATGGTCGAAACCTTACATATCCACCCCGACAATCCACAGGCACGCTTGCTGAGCAAGGTGGCGGACATCGTCCGCAATGGCGGTCTGGTGGCGTATCCAACGGATTCGGCCTATGCACTTGGCTGTCATCTCGGCGACAAGGATGCAGTGGACCGTATCCGTCGCATTCGGGATCTCGACAAGCACCACAACTTCACCCTGGTGTGCCGGGATCTGTCGGAGCTGGGCAGCTACGCCAAGGTCGACAATCAGGTTTTTCGTCTGCTCAAGGCTCATACACCTGGCCCTTACACATTTATCCTCAACGCCACCTCGGAAGTCCCGCGCCGATTGATGCACCCCAAGCGCAAGACCATCGGACTGCGGGTGCCGGAGAACGCCATCACGCAGGGTTTGCTCGCCGAGCTGGGCGAGCCTCTGATGAGCGTCACGCTGATTTTGCCGGGGGACGAATACCCGTTATCGGACCCGGACGATATTCGGGATCGGCTGGGTGCGCGGATCGACGCGCTGGTCGACGGCGGTTACGGTTCGCTGGAACCCACTACCGTGATTGATCTGAGCGGCGCCGAACCCCAGTTGCTGCGGCGTGGCATGGGCGATCCGGAGCCGTTCGGCTGCGCCTGACGCGAGCTGCGGTCACCGCCGTCGGGGCAGCGCCCTATAATGGCCGCGCCATTGCGGCCATCCATGGTTACCGGAGATTCGATGAGCACAGCGGACCCCCCAGCGCAGCCTGCGGTCAGGATGCCGCCCCAGGCGCCCCGCCAGGAGGAACTGCCGTTCGCCATCGTGCTCGGCGAGCGCATGACCCAGTTGCCGGCGGATCTCTATATTCCACCGGACGCGCTCGAGGTCGTGCTGGAAACCTTCGAAGGTCCTCTCGACCTGCTGCTGTACCTGATCCGGCGTCGCAATCTCGACATCCTGCTGGTGAACGTCGCGGAGATTACCCGCCAGTACATCGAGTACATCGGCATGATGGAGGCGCTGCGCTTCGAGCTGGCGGCCGAGTACCTGGTGATGGCGGCGATGCTGGCGGAGATCAAATCCCGCATGCTGCTGCCCCGTCAGGCAGAGATCGTTGACGAGGACGATCCCCGCGCCGAACTGATTCGCCGGCTGCAAGAATACGAGCGCTTCAAGCAGGCCGCCGAGACGCTGGATCTGCTCCCCCGCGTGGAGCGGGATGTCTTTCTCGCAACGCTGCCCGCACCGGATGGCCCGCAGCAGCGTCCACACCCGCCGGTGGAATTGCGGGAATTGCTGGTTGCGTTGGCCGGCGTGATGGAGCGAGCGCGGCTTCAGGAACACCACCACATCCGCTTTGAGGCGCTGTCGACCCGCGCCCGCATGGCTGAAATTCTGGATCGCCTGCGCACCGAAGCGTTCGTGCCCTTTGTGATGCTGTTCCGGCTCACGGAGGGACGGCGGGGAGTGGTGGTCACTTTTCTCGCGATCATGGAGTTGGTAAAAGAATCCCTGATCGACATTGTCCAGGCCGAGCCCTACGGCCCCATTCATATTGCCGGGAGATCGACGGATGGAAGCTGAACGCTTGCGCATGATCATCGAAGGCGCACTGCTGGCAGCCGGACGGCCCCTCGATCTGGCCCAACTGGACGCGCTGTTCGATCCCCTGGAACAGCCCGGTCACGACGCCATCCGGACGGCGCTCGATGCCATCGCTGCCGCCAGTGCCGCACACGCCTGGGAGCTGCGCCAGACGGCGAGCGGCTATCGACTCCAGGTGCGCGCCGAGCTGGCACTCTGGGTCGGTCGGCTGTGGGAAGAAAAACCCCGGCGCTATACGCGCGCCTTTCTCGAAACGCTCGTGCTGATCGCTTACCGTCAGCCGGTGACGCGGGGCGACATCGAAGCCGTGCGCGGCGTGGCCGTGAGTTCCGATACCATCAAAGTCTTGCAGGAGCGGGAGTGGATCCGGGTGGTGGGTCATCGCGATGTGCCCGGCCGACCGGCGCTCTATGCCACCACCCGGCAGTTTCTGGATTATTTCAATCTGGAGAGCCTGGAGCAGTTGCCGCCCCTCAGCGAGCTAAAGGATTTCGAGCTGCTGGAGCCCCAGTTGGAGCTGGCCGCCACGGCTGCGATCGAGCCCGCCGCTGCCGATCTGGGCGCTGACGAAGCGCTCTCAGCCGATTCATTCGCCGCGGATGAGATGTCCGCTGATGCAACGGCACCCACACCATGACCGAAAAAATCCAGAAATTGCTCGCCAATGCCGGACTGGGTTCGCGCCGAGAGATCGAAGGCTGGATCAGCGGCGGCCGGGTCACGGTCGACGGCAAGATCGCAGGCATCGGTGATCGCGCGACCGCGACCGCGGTCATCTGCGTCGATGGTCGACGCATCGCGCTCGCGGAAACCGCCGCACCCCGGGTACTGGTTTACAACAAACCGGAAGGCCAGATCAGCACCCGCACCGATCCGAAAGCGCGGGAGACAGTGTTCCACGCGCTGCCCGCGCTCAAGACCGGACGCTGGGTCGCGGTCGGGCGCCTGGACGTCAATACCAGCGGCCTGTTGCTGTTTACCAACGACGGCGAACTCGCCAATCGCCTGATGCATCCGACCACCGGAATCGATCGGGAATACCGGGTGCGGGTGCGCGGCGAAGTGACTGACGAAATGATCGCGCGCCTCACCGCGGGGGTCGAACTGGACGACGGCCCCGCGCGCTTCGAGCGCATCGTGCCGGGCGGCGGCGAGAACGCCAACCGCTGGTTTTCGGTGATCGTGCGGGAAGGGCGCAACCGCGAGGTGCGGCGTCTGTGGGAATCCCAAGGCTGTGTCGTGAGTCGGCTCAAGCGGGTCCGCTACGGACCCGTGGTGCTGCCGTCATGGATTCGCTTGGGGCAGTGGGCCGATCTGCCGCCCGGACAAATCGCCGGGCTGTACAAGGCGGCGGGGCTGGAGCGCGAGGTGGCGCCCCTGGTGCCCCATGAACTCCAGCATCGCGAGCGTCAGGAGCGTCGGCTGCGGGCGGGCGGCGGGCGCCGGGGGCAGTCCCGCAAGCATTAGCAGCTTGTTGAAAAGCGTCGCGAGGCGGCCTGCTGCGAGGCGCGCGGCGCGCAGCGACCGAGACATATCCGATAGATAGGCGAGGGAGCGAGCACAGCGCAACGAAGCAGATGGCTGCCGCAGCAGTTTTTCAACTAGCTGTTGGCGGTCTGCGTTCCCCCTACTGGGCGTCTAAGGATTGTCCGGTCACACCCTGACTGTCCGGCCCCATCAGGTACAGGTAGGCCGGCATCAGATCGGCGGGCGTTTTCAGCGTCGCGGGATCTTCGGCCGGGTACGCGGCGGCGCGCATGGCGGTGCGGGTGGCGCCGGGATTGACGCAGTTCACGCGAATCCGGCTGGTGCGCTCCAGCTCTGCCGCCAGCACCTGACTCATGCCTTCCACCGCGAATTTGGATACCGCGTAGGCGCCCCAGAACGCGCGGCCAGCGCGGCCGACGCCTGAAGAGGTGAACAGCACCGAGGCGTCGGGGGCCTCGCGCAGCGCTGGCAGCAGTGCCTTGGTGAGGAGAAACTCCGCAGTCACATTGACGTGCAGCACGCGCGCCCAGTTCGCCGCGCCGTAGTTGGCGATGGTGGTGCGCTCGCCCAGCAGCGCGGCATTGTGCAGCAGGCCATCCAGACGACCGAATTCGTCGGTTATCCGTTCGGCCATCGCCTGGTAATGGGTTTCGGTGGCGCCTTCAAGACAGAGCGGGTAGATGGTGGGCTCGGGGCTGCCGGCGGCGAGGATTTCGTCGTAGACGCTTTCGAGTTTGGCGACCGTGCGGCCGCACAGGATCAGGGTGGCGCCGTGGCGCGCATAGGTGGCGGCAGCGCAGCGGCCGATACCGGCCCCGGCACCGGTCACCAGAATCACCCGGTCGTGCAACAGGGTCGGGGAGGGCGTGTAGTTGCTGGGTACGGTGGAAACAGGCATGGCAGCGACGGGGGTCTCGGTAGGGTCAAAACAGCAGGTCGTGAAGCTCGTGAGCGCTGGCGATGCGATGGTGCGCGTTCCAGTCGGCGGGGTCTTCGCCCGTGTCGATATAGCCGTAAATCGCTGCCACCGTACGGGTGCCGGCGCTGCGCCCCGCGTCGATGTCGCGGCGATGATCGCCGATCATGATGCAGGCATCCGGTGCGACGCCGAGCCGGGTGCACGCGAGCAGGATCGACTCCGGGTGCGGTTTGGCATGGGTGACGTGATCGGGACAGATTACCGCGCCCGGCGCCGGTGACAGATTCATGTCCCGCAGCAGCGGTGTGGTGTAGGTGCTGGGCTTGTTGGTGACCACGGCCCAGGGAATGCCGGTTTCGCCCAGGCGTGCGAGCACGGCTTCGATCCCGGGAAAGGGTCGGGTGTGGCGCGACAGGTTGTCGCGATAGATCGCCAGAAATTCGGCGCGAATCTGCTCGAACCTGGGATCCTCCGCCGTACAGCCGAAGGCCCGGGCCACCAGGCCCGCCGAGCCATCGGTGACCAGCGTCCGAATTTCCGCATCCGCGAGCGGTGCCATGGCGCGCGCTTGCAACATCTGGTTGAGGGAGTAGGCGAAGTCCGGCGCGGTGTCGAGCAATGTGCCGTCGAGATCGAACAGGACGGCGCGATAGCGGCTCACGCGGCTTCCCCGGGAGCGGCCCGCGTGGCATGGAGCAGGTAGTTCACGTCCACATCCATTGCCTTCAGGCGATAGCTCCGGGTCAGCGGGTTGTAGAGCATGCCCGTCATGTCACGCACCTCGAGACCCGCGGCGCGACACCAGGCGGCGAGTTCCGCCGGGCGGATGAAGCGGGCGTAGGTGTGGGTGCCGCGCGGCAGCAGACCCAGCAGATATTCGGCGCCGATGATCGCCAGTGCAAACGCCTTGGGATTGCGGTTGATGGTGGAAAAAAACAGGTGGCCGCCGGGTTTGACCAGTTGCGCGCAGGCCTGCACCACAGCGGCGGGGTCGGGGACGTGCTCCAGCATTTCGAGGCAGGTGACCACGTCGAAGGTCGCGGGCGCTTCGGCGGCCAGTGCTTCGGCGGCGACGCAGCGATATTCCACGGCGACACCGGACTCGATGCCGTGCAAGCGCGCCACCGCGAGCGGCGCTTCACCCAGATCGATGCCGGTTACCTGCGCGCCGCGGCGCGCCATGGCTTCGGCCAGAATACCGCCGCCGCAACCCACATCCAGCAGCCGGCTTCCCGCGACCGGGGCGCGTTCGTCGATCCAGTTGGCGCGCAGGGGGTTGATTTCATGGAGCGGCTTGAACTCGCCCGTGGCATCCCACCAGCGCGCGGCCAGTGCCGCGAAGCGGGCGATTTCGGCGGGATCGACATTGCCGTGGACGGAGGGGTCGGAATCAGCAGTGGACATGGGCAGTCACCGACATGGGTGGGGTCTCAGCGGGTGTTGGCGGCGATGCGGTCGCGCCATTCCCGGACGCGCACGGTCAGTTCCGGCAGGTCGATGGTCTGGTGCACGCGCTCGTCGAGGACGCACTGGCCCGCCACCCAAGCGTGACTGACGCGCCGCCCGCAGCCGGTGTACACCAGTTGTGAGAGCGGATTATACAGGGGCAGCGCGCCCGGATCGGTGAACTCCACGGCGATCATGTCGGCGGCCTTGCCCGCTTCGAGGCTGCCGATTTCGTCGTCCAGACCGAGCGCCGTGGCGCCGCCGAGCGTCGCCATCTCGATCACTTCGGCGGCGCCGAGGTGGGACGGGTCACCGCTCAGGCCCTTGGCGAGCAGCGCGGCGGTGTGCATTTCGCCGAACAGATCGAGGTCGTTGTTGCTTGCGGCGCCGTCGGTACCCAGCGCCACCGGAATGCCTGCGCTGCGCAGCATCTGCACCGGGCAGAAGCCGCTCGCGAGCTTGAGGTTCGATTCGGGGCAGTGGATCACGCTGGCGCCGGTGGCGGCCAGGAGTTCGCAATCGCTGGTGTCCACCTGCGTCATGTGGACGCACTGGGTCGTGCGCGACAGCAGCCCGAAGCGGTGCAGGCGGGCGCTCGGACGGTCGCCGTGGGTGGCGATGGCGTCGGCCACCTCGCGCGCGGTTTCATGCAGGTGAATGTGAACGGCGGCTTGCAGTTCCTCGGCGTAAGTCGCGATGCGTTCCAAGGTGGCGTCGGCCACGGTGTAGGGCGCGTGCGGGCCGAAGGCGACGCGCAGCAACGGGTCGCCCTGGTTGTC
>JBKHWK010000007.1:0-39045 GCA_046566625.1 Gammaproteobacteria bacterium | reverse complement strand
CCCTGAGGTGCCACTCCTGCTCGCCCACGCGGATCACGCCCTGCCCGGCGATGTGCTGCTCGTAATGGCCCACATAGAGCCCGGTGTTGGGATTCTCGAGCCAGGGACTGCCGTCGGCATGGACCGGCTCGCCGCCGTACATGGGCGAGACGCCGTGATAGTGGATGTCCACCGTGCAGGGCAGTTTGGGATTGTTCTTGAAGGCGCGGCCGGGATCGATCATCTCGCCCGGATTTTTCAGCAGCAGCACATCACCCTGATACTGCACGGAGAGGCGCTTGAAAGGCTCGGTCACGGTGAAGCGCATGCCGCCAGCCTCGAAAGCCTCGTTGTGGCTGATGTGGGGCCGGTGATACATGAATGCCACCGAGCCGTCCGGCAGATACAGGCAGTTGGTCATCTCGGCGTAGCCTTCGTTGACGCGATTGCCAATCCGGAACCAGCCGCCCATGCGCTGCTCGGCG
This sequence comes from Gammaproteobacteria bacterium, assembly GCA_046566625.1. Classification (GTDB taxonomy): domain Bacteria; phylum Pseudomonadota; class Gammaproteobacteria; order Pseudomonadales; family Porticoccaceae; genus JAGPUQ01. Next base: position 38,581 of record JBKHWK010000007.1, on the reverse strand, counting down.
TCGTAGAGATTGAAGTACATGCTCTCGTTGTAGTTCACCGCCGCGGTCGGCGGATGCATGTATTCGTCCCAGGTTTCCAGCTTCAGGCGGATGTCGGCGGGCAATTCCATGTGGGGCTCCGGTGGCTGCGGATGCGGCGGATCAGGCGTAGCGCGCGCCGGCGGCGGCACCCGGTGGAAAGATCGCCGCGATCTGCTTGAGCTCGGCCGCGCTGAGCGCGACATCGGCGGCGCCCACATTGTTGTCGAGGTTGGCGATGCGGCGGGTGCCCGGGATCGGCACGATGCGGTCCCACTGGGCGAGCAGCCAGGCCAGTGCGAGCTGGGACGCGGTGCAGCCCTTGGCGGCCGCGATGGCCTTCACCTGCTCCGCCAGTTCCAGATTGCGCTCGATATTGCCGGGCTGAAAGCGCGGATTGGTCTTGCGGAAATCCTGGTCCTCCAGGTTCGCCACGGTAGTGATGGCGCCGGTGAGAAAGCCACGCCCGAGCGGGCTGTAGGGCACCAGGGCGATGTCCAGATCGCGGCACAGGGGCAGCGCCTCGGCTTCGGGATCGCGGGTCCACAGCGAGTATTCGGTCTGCACCGCCGCGATGGGGTGCACGGCATGGGCGCGGCGGATCAGCGCCGGGTCCATGGAGGCCTCGGACAGCCCCAGGCAACGCACCTTGCCGGCACGCACCAGCTCGGCCATGGCACCGACGGTCTCCTCGATCGGCACATCGGGATCGACCCGGTGCTGGTAATAGAGATCGATGCACGCAACGTCGAGCCGCTTGAGGCTGGCATCACAGGCGCTTTTCACATACTCGGGCCGGCCGTTGACCTGGAGTTCGAGTCCGCCCTTGGGGCCGCGTTTGGCGCCCGCAATGCCGAACTTGGTGGCAATGAACGCCTGTTCGCGCCGGCCCTGGAGCGCCTTGCCGATCAGGGTCTCGTTGTGGCCGCTGCCGTAGACATCGGCGGTGTCGAGGAAATTGAGGCCGGTATCCAAGGCGTGGTGCAGAGTGGCGATGGATTCGCGCTCATCCGCCGGCCCGTAGAAGTCGGACATGCCCATGCAGCCGAGCCCGATGGCCGATACCTCGCAGCCGCTGTTGCCGAGAATTCGATAGTGCATTGCGTTACCTCCGCGCCCTGCAACGGGCTGCCCCGGGTTATTGGTCGTATGCCCGATTCTAGTGGACCCTGAGCGGCGGAACCGCGCGGCGCGGAAGAATCCGCGAACCCGCGCGGGGCCGCGGTCAGCCCGTATTGCCGCCGAGAACGCTGTGGCGGCGGGCATAGAGGAAATAGGCCGCGATACCGATCAGCATCCAGATCACAAAGCGCACCAGCGTCACCCAATCCAGACTGGCGATCAGATAACCGCAAGTGAGGATGGCCAGAATGGGAATCCAGGGCATGAAGGGCGTGCGAAACGGGCGATGCAGATCCGGTTGGGTGCGGCGCAGATAGAGCACGGCCACCGACACCACCATGAAGGCTGCGAGCGTGCCCACATTCACCAGCTCCGCTACCTGACCGATGGGCAACAGCCCGGCAGCAAAGGCGATCAGGATGCCGGTGGCCATGGTGGTGCGCGCCGGAGTGCGAAAGCGGGGATGCAGCGCCGAGAACGCCGGCGGCAACAGGCCGTCGCGGGACATGGCGTAAAACAGCCGCGTCTGGCCGTACAGCATCACCAGCAGCACTGAAGTAAGCCCGGCGACTGCGCCCACCGCGATCACGGCGGCGGCGAAGCGCTCACCCACCTGCGCCAACGCAAAAGCGATGGGATCGGACACATTGAGCGATGCGTAGGGCGCGACCCCGGTCAACACCACGGTGACGGCGATGTAGATAAGCGTGCAGATGACCAGCGAGCCGAGGATGCCCAGGGGCATGTCGCGCTGCGGGTTTTTGGCTTCCTCCGCCGCCGTGGATACGGCGTCGAAGCCGATATAGGCAAAGAAAATGAGTCCAGCCCCAGCCATGACCCCGGACCAGCCGAAGGGCATGAAGGGCTCCCAGTTGGCGGGTTGCACATGGGGCACCGCCGCGTAGAGAAAAATACCGATCACCGCCAGCTTCAGAATCACGATGATCGTGTTGACGACGCTGGTCTGGCGCACGCCCAGCGCCAGCACCGCGCTGATCAGCAGCATCACGGCGAACGCCGGCAAATTGATGATGCCGCCCTCGGACGGCCCGCGCGTCAGCTCCGGCGGCAGATGAATCCCGAAACCATCGAGCAGGCGCAGGAAATAGCCCGACCAGCCGATCGCCACCACGGCGCAGGCCAGTGCGTATTCGAGAATCAGATCCCAGCCGATGATCCAGGCCGGGAATTCTCCGAGCGTGACATAGGTGTAGGAATAGGCGCTGCCCGCGACCGGCACGGTCGAGGCGAACTCGGCATACACCAGCGCCGCGAACAGGCAGGCCAGCCCACCGACGATGAACGACAGCGACAGCGCGGGCCCGGCCTTGGTCGCCGCCGCCACCCCGGTGAGGACGAAGATGCCGGCGCCGATCACGGCGCCGATCCCCAGCACGGTGAGATCGAATCCCGAGAGACTGCGCGCCAGACCGTGGTGGCCGTTGTCATCCACGGCAGCGATGGGTTTCTTGCGGGTCAGGGCTTGCATCGGATGCACTCTCAGGTCATGGAAAATAAGAGTGACGCACGGCTCGTGCCAGGCCGCCCTGAGGGCAGCCCGGCACGAACATTGGCATCGGGATCAGTTACAGGGTGATATCGGTCTGCTGATCGGCTTTTTTGAGGGCGTCGCACTGATCCGCCCAGTCGTAGCCTTTCAGAATCCGGTCGAAGCGGGCCTGCACGTATTTGCGCAGCCCCGGGTCGGTGAAGATGTAGGGCTGGTTGGCGCGGATCGCTTCCAGCACCTGTTCGCCCACCACATCCGGGCTCAGGCCTTTCTTGAGCATCTCGACCATCTGCTCCGATTTGGAATCCGTGGCCCCGCCGTATTCCGCCGGGCGGTTGCGCGCCGAGGTACCCAGGTTGGTGTTGACCACGCCCGGACACAGCACGGAGACGCCGATGTTGTCGTTGATATGCTCCGCCATCGCGGTTTCCGAGATTGCCACCACCGCGTACTTGGAGGCGTTGTAGGCGGAGAGTTCGCCCCAGGCGTACATGCCCGCCATCGAGGCGGTGTTGACGACGTGGCCACCTTCGCCGTGGGATTCGATCAGGGGCATGAAGGCTTGCAGGCCCCAGACCACGCCCCACAGGTTGACGTCGATGGTCCAGCGCCAGTTTTTCTCGCTGGTGGTCTCGGCGCGGCCGCTGGCGCCGATGCCGGCATTGTTCACCACCACATGCACCTTGCCGAAGGTGTCGATGGTGGCCTGGGCGGCGGCAAACACCGAATCCCGCCGGGTCACGTCGGTCACCACGCCCGCCACATCGCGGCCCTGGGCCTTGAGTTCGGCGACTGCCTTGTCGAGCGCGGTTTTTTCGATATCACCCAGCATCACTTTCATGCCGGCGGCGGAAAAGGCGCGCGCCATGCCGAGGCCCATGCCGCTGGCGGCGCCGGTGATGAAGGCAACCTTACCTGCTACGTCTTTCATGCTGATTTCCTCTTATTGGGTAAGCGGGATCGACACCATCAGGCGCGCATGGGGAGCGGCTGATGGTGATCGGAGAAAGCTGACGATCAGCGAACTATAGCCCATCGACTCCACCCCGCGGTAGTTGACGCCAGCGGCCGCCGCACTCCGCACTGTGGCGTCAGGCCGCGTGCCTGTTGGCGCCGAACTGGCGCGCGCTGCTGCGCTCTGCTACAAAGAATCCCTGCGAACGCGCCGGATAAAAGGAGGTCGGGGTGGGCCTGGGTTTCGCCGAAGCGGTGATCCTGATCGGATCCATCGTCGCAATACTGGTGTTCGTGGCTTGGGTATGGGATGCGGGCGACCGGGAACGGCGGACGGAAGCCATCGCCACGGCAGCTGCCGAGCACAATGCGGATTTCTCGCGCCAGACACGCGGTATGGGCCGGACCATGCTGGCCTACGACCCGGACAAGCGCTTGGTCTGCGCCGCCGGGCCGAAGCTGCCCCGCGCGGTCGTGATCTCGGCAGATCGAATCACCGGCATCGAGGTAGCCGCCGGCCGGATCGACCCGGGACCACCCCAGCGCAAGAGTGTGGTTGGCCGAGCCGCGGTCGGCGGGCTGCTGTTCGGCGGCGTGGGCGCCGTGGTGGGCGCGGCGAGCGGCCTGGGCGGCAGCCGCGGCAATGACGGCCTCGATTGCTTCTACCTCAGTGTCTTCACCGATCACCCCGACCTGCCCCACCATGCGGTGATATTCGGCAGCTATCAGGAGGCGCAGGAATGGCGCGGGCGCGTCCTGGCGGTGGTGGGGCGCGGCACTACTGCCTGATGCCCCACCGTCAAGGAGGGCTAGGGGTCACGTCTTGACATGCCACTTCCAGCCGAGCCAGCCTCCCGCCCATGGCACACCCTCTCAGACTCGCTACGGCGAGCAAGGTGATTAAGGGGGAGAGATAGAAGTGGCATGCCAAGACCTAACCCTACTCCTCTCGGGTAGGCGCAATGCTCATGACGCCTAACGTTTGAGTTCAGGCCGCGGCCCGTCAAGGCCGTCGCGCCTGCAACGAATGGTTGGGCGTCAGCGCACGGTGGCGAGCGCAGCCATTGAGGCCCCCTGGCCGCTGGACCCAAACAAGATCAGCCACCTGACCTTGATTTTCATGCGGGCCCACCATAAGATCAAGCAGCTGATCTTATGGTGATGGCCATGCTCGAAATAGCAACGAAGGATATCGTTAAGCGCCTGGCGTTCGACAACCCCTGGTGGGGCCAAGGTGAGCCGGCCAAGATTCGGTATGAAGACGACCCGAGACGGAAGTACTTTGATTCGTTTTTTGCCGGCATCACCGACAGCTCGGTAAAGCGAGCCGTGGTGCTAATGGGACCTCGCCGGGTCGGCAAGACCGTTATGGTTTACCACGCCATACGTAAGTTGCTCGATCAGGGGATCAACTCGACGAGTATCTTATATTTATCGCTGGAGACTCCGATCTACACGGGATTGAGCCTGGAAGTACTTCTCGGCCTATTTCAGGAGCAATTTGGGCACACCCAAAACACGCCCCTCTTCATTTTTTTTGACGAAATACAGTATTTAAAGGACTGGGAGGTTCACCTCAAATCTCTAGTGGATTCATATCCTATCTATCGATTTGTAGTTACGGGCTCCGCCGCTGCTGCGCTACGTATGAAAAGCAATGAATCTGGCGCCGGTAGGTTTAGCGATTTCGTGCTTCCCCCACTCACCTTCGCAGAGTATCTGAGTTTCATCGGCAAGGAGGACTCGCTAATCAATGTTAGCCCCCGTGAGGATGATGCTTCTCGGATGGATTACTCCGCGAAAGATATTTCCGAACTGAATAGTGAATTTGTTAACTATCTTAATTTTGGCGGCTATCCGGAAGCCGTGTTCTCGGAGACAATCCGACAGGATCCCGGCCAATATATCAAGAGCGACATCATTGACAAGGTCTTGCTCCGTGACCTTCCCAGCTTATATGGCATTAACGACATACAGGAACTAAATAGGCTCTTTACAACACTCGCATACAACTCCGGTGGCGAGGTCAGCTTAGAGGGCCTATCTCAGTCCTCTGGCGTGGCGAAGAACACTATCAAGAGATATTTGGAGTACCTCGAAGCCGCCTTTCTGATTCGACGCGTAGAGCGGATTGACAATAACGCGAAGCGATTTAAACGCGCCATGTGCTTCAAAGTGTACCTGACCAATCCATCCATGAGAGCCGCTTTATTCGGTCAAATAACTGCGGACTCCGACGAGATGGGCCCGCTTACCGAAACTGGGATATATAGCCAATGGCAGCACAGCACAAGCGCTGAGCTTTACTATGCGCGATGGAACTCTGGCGAGATTGATATTGTTAGTCTTTCAAGCGCCGATCAGAAGCCAATGTGGGCTGTCGAGGTAAAGTGGAGCGACCGTCCCTTTACCAATCATCCAGAACTCGGAAACTGCGTTGAATTCGCCAAGAAGCATGACTTAGAGGAGGGGATTCTCGTTACTAGTCGCACCGTTGACGGACAGATAAATTACCGGGGAATTAATTTCAGATTTAGGCCATCAAGCGTTTACGCCTACATGCTGGGGGTGAACATTCTTAGGCGTATAGATCGCGCGCGGAGAATGACGACGAAGTAGAAATAAAAAACGTGACGGCATTTGGCTGACTTCAAAGGCGGAAACAGGGGAAACAGGGGGAACAGGGGACAGGCCACGGTTTCCCGGGGCTTTCCGCTCTATCAAATCCGCAAAACCGCGGTCTGTCCCCGATTTTCCCTTTATCCAAAATTCAAACTGTCGCCGGACGAACAGCAGGAGTTGCTGGCCGACTATTTACCCTGGTGCCACACGGATACCCGATCCGCCGCCCACAACCCCCGGGTGCCGCGACCCCTTCGATGCGCCATTTCTGCAACTCGCGGTGGCAGGCAAGGCCGACCTGCTGCCGAGCGGCGACCAGGACCTGCTCGCCCTCGCCGATACGTTTGTCTGCCCCGCCGTCACCGCCGAACAACTCCTTCAGGCCCTTGCTGAATCTCCGCCGCAGGACAACTAGCGTCCGATCGGGCGCAGATTCCAGTACCTACAGCGCGCCCGCCGGCAATGGTGGCGGCTGCGGCCTGCGCGGCGCCGCGATCCACAGCATGCAGGGCGCGCAGATGGCCAGACCGCCTGCCACCAGCAGCATCGCGCGGTAATCGCCGGTGAGATCGTAGAGCGCGCCGCCCAGCCAGGAGCCGGTGGCGCCGCCCAGCGCCGCAAACATCGAGAGGGTTCCGAAGATGCTCGGAAATTTCGGGCCGGCGAACAGATCGCGCGCCGCAGCCGGAATGATGGGGGCGTTGGCGGCATAGCCGGTACCCAGCAGCAGCGCAAAGGCGATGGGCATGGCGAGTCCGGGCAACGCGCCGATGAATGCCAGACAAAGCACCGAGAGCAAAATGCTCGCGAGGCCCATGCTGTAGGTGAGTTCGCGTCCGATACGATCGGAGAGTGTTCCCCACAGAATCTTGGCGGGAATGCTGGTGATCCCGATGATGCCGACGATCAACGAACCCGCGGTTTTCGCTACGCCGTGATCCACCATAAAGGCGAACTGGTGCATCAGCAGCATCTGGCTCAGGCTGCCGCCGGTAAAAAACGCCAGCACCGCAAAATGAAACGCGCGCGAACGCAGTGCGCTGCGCACCGTCCAGTAGTGTGCCGGCAGCGGAGCACTCGCATCCCCCGACCGCGGCCTGGCGACCGGCGGCAGTGGTTTCGGCTCGCGCAGAATGAACAGCGCTGCCGGCGCGATCACGACGGCCACCAATACCGCCAGCACCTGAAACGCCCGGCGCCAATCGAACGCCTCTACCAGGAAATTGGTGAGCGGCACCACGCCCAGAATTCCCACACCGATGCCGGCGGTGACGATACCAAGCGCGGTGCCAACGCGATTGGGAAACCATTTTTCGGCGAGGATCACGGATGGCACCCAGCCGCAGGCGCCGAGACCGATCGCGGTGAGTACGCCGTAGCTGAGATAAAGCTGCCACCAGGTCTGGACCAACGAGGTGAGCGCGAGTCCGCTCGCCATCACCAGGCTGCCCACCAGCATCAGCCGGCGCGGCCCGAAGCGTTCCACCAGCCGGCCCGCAATCGGACCGAAACTGCCGTGCACCAGGATGAATACCGACATGGCGCCTGCGGTGACCGAACGCGACCACCCGAAGTGCCCGACCAGCGCCACCAGAAACACCGAATAGGAATACCAGACGCCGTACAGCAGCCCGAGCGTGCAGAACAGGGTGGCGACGATGATCGCCCCCGAGCGGAAAGCATTGGATTCGTGCAACAAATACTCCGGAAACCTTGCAAGGAAAGCGGGTTGTGGGAAGCGGCGCTCCGCACATCAAAACCGGCACTGCCGCCGGGGTGCGCGAAAGGGTTACGCGCGCGGGTCCGATCCCTCTGGAATCGCGGGACATCCCAGTCCCGCGCTAATCACCATAGCCGCGAACGGCAACAGCCCTAAACAGCAACAACCGCAAGCTATTGCGCGCCCCAGCCGCCATCCACGACGAACTCGGAGCCGGTAATGAACTTGGCTTCGTCCGAGCACAGGAACAGCGACATGGTGGCGATGTCGATCGGCTCACCCATCCGCCCCATGGGCGTGGTTTCGGTGATCACTTTGAGGTATTCCGCCGACAGGGTTTTTGCCAGCGGCGTCGCGATGATACCGGGGTGGACGGAATTGACCCGCACGCCCTGCTTGGCGTATTCCAGCGCCGCGGATTTGGTCATCAGCCGCACCGCGCCCTTGGCACCGTGGTAGGAGATCATGCTGGGCGTGCCGATGATGCCGTACAGCGACGAAATGTTGACGATGGCGCCGTTGCCGGTTTTCTTCAGCGCCGGCATCGCGGCTTTCATGCCCAGCCAGACGCCGGTCTGACACACGGCGACGATGGCGTTGAAACCTTCCAGGGTTTCTTCCTCGACGCCTTTGAGGTTGGCAAAACCGGCATTGTTGACCAGGGTGGTGAGGCCGCCGTATTGCTTGATGGTGTCCGCGACCACGCTCGCCCAGTCGGCTTCCGTGGTTACATCATGCTGAAGAAAAATGGCGTCGCCGCCGCTGGCCTTGATGGAGGCCACCGTCTCCTTGCCTTCGGCGGTAAGGATATCGGTGACCACGACCTTGGCGCCTTCGGCCGCGAACAGCCGCGCGTGCGCTTCGCCGATGCCGCGCGCGCCGCCGGTGATGATGGCGATCTTGCCTTGCAGTCGATTACCCATGGTATTGCCCTCGGTTGGTTGAAGTGGATTGTGTGTGAATGAAACAAAAAATCAGCGAAATTCCGGAATCACTTCTTCTGCCAGCAGCTTGATGTTGGCATCGATGTAATCATCGGGGCAGGCCGACGTCAGCATGAACAGGGTGGCGCCGGTATCCACGTATTGGCGCAGCCGCTCGCGGCACTCGGCGGGCGTGCCGATGAGCGCGTACTTGCCCACCAGGTTGTCGAAATTCTGCGCGTACTGTCGTCCCAGGCGCTCGGCCGCCATTTTGCGCGCGACATCGCCGTCGCGGTGCACCGCGCTGAAGATAAAGACCCCGTAGTTGAACTCGGTTGCGGCCACCGGATTTTCAGCGCGCAATTTTCCGATACTTGCCATGCTGTCGGCGAGCAGCTCCGGCGTGTACATGTAGGGTATCCAGCCATCGCCGAACAGTGCGGCGCGGCGCATCGCCGCTTCCTTGCGCCCGGCGACCCAGATGGGCGGTGGCTGTTGCACCGGCGGCGGATCGAGCGTGATCTGGTTGAGCGTATTGAAGCGGCCCTGAAAGCTGACCTCGCGTTCGGTCCAGAGCTTGCGGATCACCTGCATGGCTTCGGTGGCGCGCGCGCCGCGCTCGGCGACCGGCACGCCGCAGGCTTCGAACTCCTTGGGAAACTCGCCGCCGACGCCGATGCCGCACATGTAACGACCACCCGAGGCGACATCGAGCACCGAGCCCATCTTGGCGGCCAGTGTGGCCGGGTACAGGGGCAGCAGCGCGATGGTGCTCATCAGCCGGATGCGCTGGGTGGCGCCGGCGGCCACCGCGAGCTGCACGAAGGTGTTACCGATGGGGCCGTGGAACATGACGTGTTCGCCGCAGCCCAGCACATCGTAACCGAGCGCCTCGGCGCGGCGCGCGAATTGGGCGGTGTCGGCGACGCTGCGCAGGCCGGTACCGAATTGCAGTTTGCTCATGGCGTTATCTCGCGGTGGTCAGCGGGAATCGTTGGTCGGGAATCGTTAGCCGGAAATGTGCTCACCCGGGTATGTACAAGCCACCATTGACGTGAAACGTCTGCCCGGTGATGTAGGACGCATCGTCGGACAGCAGAAACGCCACGGTGGCGGCGATTTCGTGGGGCTTGCCGGCGCGGCGCATGGGCACCTGCCTGAGCATGGCTTCATACACATGGTCGGGCATCACGCCCTTGAGTCCGTCGTGCATGATCAGCCCCGGCGCGATGGCGTTCGCGGTGACGCCGTACTGCGCCAGATCGAGTGCGATGGAATGGGTATATCCCAGCACGCCAGCCTTGGCAGCTGCATAGCAGGCCTGGCCGGCGGGCGGCGTGTAGGCTGCCAATGACGCAAAATTGACGATGCGGCCGAAGCCCGCATCCACCATGGCTTTCGAAAACGCGCGGCTGCAAAAAAAGGTGCCGTTGATATTGACCTTGATGACACGGTCGTGCGTCTTGGTGTCCAGCTCCCAGGGTTTGCCATAACCCTGTATGCCGGCGTTGTTGACCAGATAAGCGACGTGCAGGCCACGGCTTTTGAGTTCGGCCGCAAGGTCATCCACCTGCTCGTCCTTGGTCACGTCCAGCGGAAACAGCGTCACCTGCGCGGCCTCCTCCGGGGTCAGCGCTTTTTGCCGCCAGGCTTCGAGTTCGGCGGCCGTCTTGCGGTCGCAGCCGATGACGGGGATGCCGTTGGCAACCAGGCGTTTGGTCATGGCGGTACCGAGTCCGCCGATGGCGCCGGTAATCAATGCGTAACCTTGGCTCATGTCGTTCTCCAATCAGTCTGTTATCAGTGCGTATGCAGGCCAGCCGGTTGATGCTGCGGCGCGTTGCGGATCAGTTCTTGCGGGTCGTGAGCGACACCGCCGCGATAAGTGGTTTCCAAAGTGCGCAGTTCGCGCACATCGCGCAACGGATCGCCGGCGACGACGAGGAAATCCGCATAACGGCCGGGCGCGATGGCGCCGATATCCTGGCCGGCACGCAAATAATTTGCGGCGACACTGGTCACCGCCTGCAGTGCCGCCATGTTGCCGATGGCTTCCGCGAGCAGCTCGATTTCCCGCAGCAATGCAAAACCCGGCGGCGGATAGGCGAGCGCTCCGCAGTCGGTGCCGCCGACGACGCGGCCGCCGGAGCGGTGCAGCATGCGCACCACTTCCTGGTGCTTCTCCAGCGCCTTGCTGCCTTCGCCGACGTCATAGAAGCCGGGATGGATGTCCCAGTCGGGGCGATCGCCCAGGAATTTTTTCATCTTCGCCTGGCGGGCGAGCGCAGCGGGCGGGATCAGTTTGCGATCCGGGTCCAGCATGCAGGCGGCAGCGCCGGCTTTTGCGGTCCACAGCAGGTCGAGGGTGGTGCCCATATGCACCTGCTTCTCGACCATGGCGGCGATCCATTTGCGCGCCCGTTCGCCGTTCAGATCGGCCGCTTCCCAGCCCGCCATGGTCTGGGTCCAGAATTCCTTTTTCATCATCGAGGCGTCGTTGCCAAAGCGCATGTTGAGCGCGCAGATGTCGTTATAGGGCGAAATCCACACATGTTCGAGGCCGTCGATGCCGGCCTCAATCGCGTCCATGGACGAGCAGTAACCCAGGTGCCCGGTGATGGGCACACGCTTGTCGACGAAGCGGATCACCTCGCGGACGATGTCGGCGGTCATGGTGAAATAGCATTTGATGCCGTCGACACCGGCCTCGAGCAGGCTGCCGATCTTGTCGGGCACCGCAGCCACCGACTGCACGCGGTCGAGCATGATGGTGAAGCCGGGGCTCTCGAAGCTGGCACCGGGACCGTCGAGCAGTGGCCCGCAGACAAACAACCGCGGCCCGAGTTTTTTCCCGGAATTGAGATCGGCGCGGTTCTGCAACACCAGATCGAGCCGGCCGCCCACATCGCGCGCGGTGGTGACACCGGCGGCGAGAAACAGCGGGAAGCACTCGGCGTCCATCATCACGGTGTGAATGTGCGTATCGATCAGGCCCGGCAGTACGGTCTTGCCGGCGAGATCCACCACGGTGGCGCCGGCGGCCGCGATGGGCCTTTCAGACACCTGACTGATGCGTTCGCCCTCGACCAGGATCGACACGCCGGTGCGCGCGCTGGCGCTCAGCCCGTCGATCACACGCGCATTGGTAAACACGGTGGCTTGCGCCATGACTTCCTCCCCCCGGGCCCTGCGGGCCTCTGATTTATGGATTTGCAGCGCGCTGCGCGCTGCCGGTCAATCGTCGAGCGCGAACAGAATCTTGAGCTCGACTTCGTAACTTTTTATTTCACCGCGCTCGACCAGGGCGCGCTCGGCGATTACCTCGACCTTGTGAATGCCGCGCAGGGTCTTGCGGGCCCGTGCGATACCGCGCGTGACGGCGTCCTGCCAACTCTCGGGAGAACTGGCGGTAAGGGTCGAAACACTGGATACGGTCATGGCGATATTCTCCCCGCGGAAATCATAGATGCAGCTCGTCGGGCGGCGTTACGTCGAAACGCAACTGGGCACGTACCCGGTAGGTCAGTTCGCCGGCGGCATTCACCTCGATGTCCTTGGCGATCACATCGAGGCGTCGCACGCCGCGCAGCGTTTGGTTGGCGCGGGTGAGAATCGCCTGCAAGGCATCCTCGAACGAGCGTGGCGAGGCACCGATCAGTTCGTTGGATTTTGTTTGTTTCAGCATAGTTATGTCCTGATGTGGACGGGTCTGGCAGTTTGTTGAAAAACTGCTGCGGCAGCCATCTGCTTCGTTGCGCGGTGCTCGCTCCCTCGCCTATCCATTTGATATGTCTCGGTCGCTGCGCGCCGTGCGCCTCGCAATTGGCCCCGTCGCGACGTTTTTTAACAAGCTGCTAGGCCGCCGCGCCGAAAATTTCGCCCGGCCCGGGGACCCGCAGCAGGCGGTAGCGGAGCAGCCCGTCGCGCTCTTCGGTGGCCACCATGGCGTAATCGAGCAGCATGTCGAGATGCCCCATTACCTCGGAGATCACCGCATAGAGCTGATCTTCCCAGACTTTGGGAAACAAATGCTGACTCACTTCGAGCGGGGTCAGCGTGCCGTGTTGCTCGAGTATGCGCGCGATTTTCAGCAGGCGCCGGTCGGTCGACAGCTTGTAACCTGCGATCAGCTCGCGATGATCGCGAAACACATCGCCGTGGCTGGGGTAAACCGTGCGCACGTCCAGTGGCAGTATCTTGTCCGCCGACTGGTAGTACTGGGTAAGCGCATGGATACGCGCGCCATCGGGCGTCGCGGGAATGTGCAACAGACACACCGGCGTGATGTCGGGCAGCAGATGATCGCCGGAGAACATCTGGCGGGTCTCACTCTGCCAGTAGACGACCTCCTCGGGACAATGGCCGGGCGTGTGGATGGTCTCCAGCTCGAAGCCCTCGACGGGAATACGGTCACCGTCCGCCAGCAGGCGATCGGGCTCGCAAGGCCGGTAGACATTGGCAATGTAGGACCGGTACGCATAGGCCTTGTCGTAGAGCGCGTCGGTGATGCCGAAGCGGCGCAGAAAGGCGCGCTCCTCGGCTTCCCGGTCCGGCGACGGCAGGTAGCGGGAGACGGTCATGTTGATGGCCTCGTGGCCCCAGATGACACAACCCGATGTCTCCCGAATGCGCGTCGCCTGACCGAAATGGTCGGTGTGGCCATGGGTGAGCAGCAGCAGCCGGATATCCTCGATGCGATAACCGAACTGGCCGAGCCCTGCCCGCAGGGCATCCCAGGCAGTCTGACTGCCGACCCCGGTATCGATCAGCACCAGTTGATCGGAGCCCTCCGGCGGCAGGATGACGTAGCTGTTGATGTCGCCGACGCTGAATCCCGTGGGCGAGGGAATCCGCACCACGCGGCCGTATTGCTTGACGCCCAGTTCGCCGGTCATGTTCCGCTCCGGAGCTTAATCATTGCCGGCGCGGCCGTCACCGCTCGCCGCCGACGATCTTCACGACATCCACCTGGGTGTCGTGGACCGGGCCGGTGTAATGGGCGGGATAGTCCCGCTGCACCACCGGGCTGTCGCTGCGCCAGGTATGGCAGCCGTTCAGCATGAAGAGCGCCTCGCCGTCTTCGGCGCCGCTCTCGCCGTCGGAAGCGCCACCGGCAGCGGCGCCGCGCCGGCGCGGCGGCTTGCCCATCAGTTCGCGCGGATAGTCTCCGGAAAGAGTCTGGAAAGTCACCGTGGCCAGCGGTCCCAGCAGTTCGCCCAAATGCGTACAGCCCTCGACACCACCCACCGCCTCACGGACGCGCTTGTTCCAGCCCGCACCGATCCGCAATCCCACCAGGCGCTGAAAATTATCGAGCACATCGGAGCAGATGTTGTAGGGCTGCACGTCCATCACGGCTTCGACTTCCCGAACCACCAGATCGCCGTCGACGGAAAGTCGCAGCGACATGTCGTGCACCGGGTGGCCCGACGCGACCACGCCCCGCCACTGGCTGTCATAGCTGTAGGTCTTGCGATCGATGATATGGGCCTCGATATCGAACAGCCCGTCGTCGCGGTAATAGCCGGTGAGATCGATGGTGCGCGTGTGCAAATGGCGGCGCGCCTTGGGAGGTGATAACGGCATGGTGGTACCTCTTACTGCTTTCTCGACAGGGGAATTGGCAACAAATGAAATGAATGCGCCGTGTTCAGGGCGTCAACACCACGCGGCCGCACACATCGCCGGCGTGCAGGCGGGCGATCACCTCGTTGATGGCCGACAACGGCTGCCGCTCGATGTGCGGCGTGATGAGACCGCGCCGGGCCAGTTCCAGCACGTCCTTCAGTTCCCGCCGGTTGCCCCAGATGCTGGTGGTAACCTCGCATTCGAGAGGAATTTTCCAGAACGAAAACGGCAGCGTACCGCCGGCGATGCCCACCACCACCAGCTTGCCGGCGATGGCAACACTGGCAACCGCGTTGGCGAGGGTAGCGTCATTGCCGACGAAGTCGATCACCGCATCGGCGCCCGCGCCGCCGGTGGCCGCTTTTACGGCCGCCCCCACATCCGCTTTCGCGTTGACGCAGTGGTCCGCGCCCAGTTCTTTTGCCATGGCGAGCTTGGCGTCGCTGACATCGATCGCGATGAGCTGGGTCGCGGGCGTCAGGGCACGCGCGATCTGCAACGCCATGTGGCCCAATCCGCCCACCCCGATGATGGCGAGCGTGCGGCCCGGACCGAGCCGCGACAGCGCCTTGCGCACGGCGCGATAGGGGGTCAGCGCGGCGTCGGTGAGCGGCGCGGCGATGACCGGATCGAGGCCGTTCAACTTGACCAGATTGCGCGGGTGCGGCACCAGCAGTTTTTCCGCCCAGCCACCATCGACCATCACGCCGGGATAAATCGGCTTCTGGCACAGGTTTTCCTCGCCCTGCTCGCAAAGCGCGCAGACGCCACAACCCCAGGCGCCGAATACCGCGACGCCGTCGCCAGGTTTGACCTCGGTGACCAGGCTGCCGACGCGCTCCACAATGCCGGCGTTTTCATGGCCCAGGGTGATGGGCTTCTGACGCACACCGACTTCGCCGTCGATGACGTGGAGATCGGAGTGACAGACACCGGCGCCGGAAATCCGCACCAGCACATCGGTGGGTCCGACTTCAGGATCGGGAAGATCCACCAACTGGATGGGCTGCCCCACTTCTACAAAACGCGTCGCCTTCATGATCCGTCCTCACCTATCCAAGCAAATTCCAAGTAAATCCCAAGCAAATCGTCAGCAGTCGAGCCGGTAGTTGTCGCCGTCGCGCACGATGTGGCCAGCGGTCGGCGGCGAGAAATGCGTGCCGATCACCAGCACTCCGGTGCCGGCGTAGCGGGCGTAGAAATCCCGTCGCGTCTGGATCGCCGCCGCGGCGTCGTAGTCGGCGTAGCAGCGCCATGCCGGGCGCGCGAACTGGCAGGGATGGTGGGTCATGTCACCGGTGATGACGGCGTCCGCACCCCGCGAGGCAATCCTCACGCTGATGTGGCCCTTGGTGTGGCCATGGGTCGGCTCGAACCAGACTTCATCGTTGACACGGTGGTCGCTCGCCACCAGATCGGCGAGCCCGGCGTCCAGGATCGGTGTCACCGAATCCTGCATCACTGGACCAAAGTGCTCATCCTGGGGATCGGCGCTCCAGGCCTCCCATTCGGTGCGGCCAAACAGATAGCGGGCATTGGGAAAGGTGGGCACCCAGCGGCCATCGACCAGCATGGTGTTCCAGCCCACATGGTCCACGTGCAGGTGCGTGCAGATCACATAATCGATGCTTTCGCGGGGAAAACCGGCCGCCGCCAGATCCCGCAGAAACGGGCCCGAGCGCATCGACCAGGCCTTGGTGGTGCGCTCCTTGTCGTTGCCGACGCAGGTATCCACCAGAATGCGCAGCCCCTGGCTCTCGATCACCAGGGCATGGATCGACATCTTGAGCCAGCCCTTTTCGGTGACGAAATTCGGGGCCAACCAGGGAATTTCGGCGAGCGCGGCGGGCTGCGCATCCGGCAATACGAAGGGGCCGGGCACGGGTGCATCTTCTTCGACGATCTTGGTGACGGTCACGGCACCAATCTGCCACTGGGTCATATTGCCCTCCCGGCGCTAGGCGTTGCGGATCCAGAGACCGCCGTCGACCTGCAGGGTCGTCCCGGTCATGAAGGATGCGGAGGGCAGCGCGAAATTCAGGGTCGCGTGGGCGACTTCCTCGGGTTCGCCGTAGCGCTGCAGAGGGACCCGACGCCGGGCAAAGGTCGCCTTGTCCTTGTCTTCAATGAAGCTGGTGAGCTTGGTGTTGATGGGCCCGGGACACACGCAATTGACGGTGATGCCCTCGCGCCCCAGCTCCACCGCGAGCGCGCGGGTCAGACCGACCACGCCGTGCTTGGCCGCCGTATAGGCACTCGCCCCTTCGGTGGCGCCGAGACCCTCGGTGGAGGCGATATTGATGATGCGCCCGTGGGTGGATGCGCGAATCATGGGCAGGGAAGCGCGGACCAGGCGCATGGGACCATTGAGCAGAATATCCATGCCCCAGTTCCACTTTTCCTCGTAGCGGTCGCCGTCGATCTTCGAAAAGACCCCGACACCGGCGTTGTTGACCAGGATATCGAGGCCGCCGAAACGCTCGCCGATGGCGCGGGTGACATTGATGATGGCGTCGGGGTCAGCCACATCCAGCTCCCAGGCCTCGGCGTCACCGCCCGCCGCGCGGATGGCGGCGGCGACTTTCTCGGCGTCCTCTGCGAAGCGGTCGGTGACCGCGACCTTGGCCCCTTCATCGCCAAACAGATAGGCGGTGGCGCGGCCCATGCCGCTGGCGGCGCCGGTGACGTGGACGACCTTGCCGGCCACGGAACGGCTCAACTGGCTCAAACGTGCCATGGGAAATCTCCTGCTACTGAGTTTGGAAAGCGAGTGTTTTGGAAAGCGGGCGCGCTGCGGAACCGGCGAGCGGTTCGGCGCGCTGATCAGCGTGCGGGGCCGGCGTCTGGCAGCCACGCCGGACGCGCATGATCGTGGAGCAGCTGTTGGACGCCGATATCCATGATGAACCCCTGTAATGTAAAGACACGAAGATGATAACCCTGGATTGTACACGCTCGACTCCCGGGTAACAGAGCCCCGCCAGAGTGCCCAAGAGGTTCGCGTTTCCCCCCGAAAACTTTTATATTGGCCCGCGCCTGCGACCCCGTCAGCCGGCAATGCCGACCAGAAACGGGATCAGCGACAAGCCGACAATCCGTGTCGACGTCCTCGACGTCGACCGCTGCCCAGCTACCGGAACAACCAACTATATAAATCACCAACCACCCTAAACAACCAACCACAGGGGAATCCAACCATGGCAAGTCTCGACGGAAAAGTAGCACTGATTACCGGCGCCGCCCGCGGCCAGGGCGCCGCCGAAGCCCGCCTGTTCGCCAAGCGCGGCGCCAAGGTGATGCTGTGCGATGTACTCGATGCCGAAGGTCAGGCGGTCGCCGCCGAGATCGGCGCCAATGCGGCTTACATGCGCCTGGATGTCACCAGCGAAAGCGCCTGGAAGGAAGTCGTCGCAGCCACGGTCGCCAAATTTGGCAAGCTCAATGTGCTGATCAACAACGCCGGGATCATCACCCCGGTCAAGGAAATCGGTGACACCGGCCTCGCCGAATACATGAAAGTGGTGCAGGTCAATCAGGTGGGCGTGTTCCTGGGCATGCGCGAAGTGGTCGAGCCGATGAAGAAGGCCGGCGGTGGCTCCATCGTCAACATCGCGTCCATTGACGGCTTGATCGGCATGTACGGTGCTACCGCCTACTGCGCAACCAAATTCGCGGTGCGTGGCATGACCAAGGTGGCGGCGCTGGAGCTGGGCAAATACGGCATCCGCGTCAACTCCCTCCACCCGGGTGGTGTGCAAACCAAGATCCTGGATGACACCGGACTCAGCGAAAGCCAGGCGGTCGAAGCATTCAAAAAGATTCCGCTGGGCCGCATCGCCCAGTCCGAAGAAATGGCAACCCTGGCCGCCTACCTCGCGTCTGATGATGCGTCCTACTCCACCGGCTCCGAATTCATCGCCGATGGCGGCCTTACCGCCGGTTTCGCGCTCGGATGAACATCCGGTAGTGCCGGCATGATCCCGAAATCTGTAAAGCCCGCCCAATAGCGGGCTTTACTTTTTCAACAAGCAGCTTTTTCAATGCGCGGCTTGGTCGACGCACGTTTTGTCCGTCAAGCCATCTCGCGCATACTCAGGCGGCTTGCTGAAACGGTTTTCCCGAACACCAACCACCAACAACCCATAACAGACGGAGTTACACCATGAGCAATCTCAACGGCAAAGTGGCATTGATTACCGGCGCCGCCCGGGGCCAGGGCGCTGCAGAAGCACGCCTGTTCGCGCAACGCGGCGCCAAAGTGATGCTGTGCGATATTCTGGACAGCGAAGGCCAGGCGGTGGCGGCCGAAATCGGCGCGAACGCCGCCTACCTGCGCCTGGATGTCACCAGCGAAGCGAGCTGGCAAGCTGCGGTCAAGGCGACTGTCGCCAAGTTCGGCAAGCTGAATGTACTGGTCAACAATGCCGGCATCGTCAAGGTCACCGCCCTGGCAGACTGTCCGCTCGAAGAGTACATGCAGGTCATCCAGGTGAATCAGGTGGGCGTGTTCCTGGGCATGAAAACCGTGGCGCCCGCGATGAAGCAGGCCGGCAGCGGATCCATTATCAACATTTCATCCATCGACGGCCTCATCGGCATGACCGGCGGCACCGCCTATTGCGCCAGTAAGTTCGCGGTGCGGGGCATGACCAAGGTGGCCGCGCTGGAACTGGGGAAAGACGGGATTCGTGTCAACTCCATCCACCCGGGCGGCATCCTCACCCCGATGATTACCGGTGCCGGACTGGACGCCCAGACTGCCGGCGAGATTTTCGGCCGGGTGCCGCTGCAGCGCATTGGCCAGCCGGAAGAGATCGCCACACTGGCGGCCTACCTGGCCTCCGACGATGCGTCTTATTCGACCGGCTCGGAATTTATCGCGGACGGCGGCCTGACTGCCGGCTTCGCACTGGATGCCTGATTCAGGATCGACGGAAAAAAACCGAAAAAAAAAGAGGGCGCCGCAAGGCGCCCTCTTTTTTACTCCCCGGGAAAAGCTACCCGGGAAAAACTACCCGGGCAATGCTCGCACTCAGGGCAGGTTGAGCGCCGCCAGAGCCGCGCGATCCACCACCGGCAGCCGCTTGGTGCCCGGCGCCAACTTGACCGACCCCGGCGTCCGATCAAACGGACCTTGCAGATCCTGCTGCTTGCCGAAAGCGCGCACCGCCGGCAATACTTCCTTGCCGAGCAGCTCGACGCTGCGCAGGCGGTCCTTGTCACCGACAGTACCCTGCACGGCGAACACAGTGAACACGCCGGGACGGATAACTTTGAGGATATCCGTTATCTTCTTGATGCAGGTCTCGGGACTGCCGACCACGACTTGCAGGTTTTCCTGCACTTTTTCGTAGCCCTTGATCAGCTTCTGCCGCAGGCCTTCATACGCAGACGCATCCCAGGAATCCTCCTGGCTCGCCATCATCTTGGCCTTGCTGACGCCGAGCCAGCTACCGCCGGGCTGATTGGCCAGCATGCGAATCGCCGCCTTCGAGTTGTAGCCCGGGGGCAGGGTGTGCTCGGGACGGGAGAACGCGTTCTGACCGCCGCCGTAAATGAAGCCGCGACCGAGCTCCTGTGCCTTCTCGTCGGTGTCGGCGCAGAACACGGGCAGCAGGTAGCCGAAGTTCTCCGGACCTGCCTGATAACCCAGCTCCGCCGCCTTGTCGGCATACATGTCCCACATATCGCAGGTCGGCCCGAGTGCGGTGCCCAGTCCCAGATAGGGATAGGCTTTCTCGGCGCACCACAGAATGGTTTCCGGACTCAGTACGCCGGGGATCCACTGCTGGGGAACCGGCTTCTGGTAAGGCTTGACCCACGGATTCACATGGCGGTAATGGAAGTGCTTGCCTTCGTAGCGCCAGGGTCCTTCGCGGGTCCAGGCCTGCATGATGAACTCATGAGCCTCGTTGAACATCTCGCGGTTGTAGGCGGGGTTGGCGTTGTTGAAGAACTGCTCGCTGCCGGCGCCCCGCACCCAGCCGGATACCAGACGGCCACGAGAGATGACATCGATGGTGGCCAGTTCCTCGGCCGCGCGCAGCGGGTGCTTGATCACCGGCAGCGGGGTGCCGATCAGCACGATTTTCACCTTGGAGGTGATGCGCGCCAGGATCGCCGCCTCGGTGGTGAGCACGTTGCCGGAGCAGAAAGGATTGCCGTGGTGCTCGTTCAGCGCAACGGCGTCGAAACCCACTTCTTCACAGTAACAGGCTTCGTCCAGATAGAAGTTGTAATCGTGCGCGGCTTTCTCGGCATCGAAGTATTTGTTGGAAACGCCGAAGAACGCGCGATTTTGCAGCACTGGCGCTTCGGGTACATAGCGCATCGGGCGCTCGGTAAAATGTGCGATTTGCATGACTCAGACCTCCGTGAGGTTAGGCGAGAATTTTCTTGACTGCGGCGACGAATTCGTCTTTCTTTTCGATCTCCACCCGGTGGCCCGCACCGGCGATGGATACCACCTGGGCCTGCGGCAGCGCTTCCTTGTACTTGCGGATGCAATCTTCCGGGACGATGCCGTCGTCGCTGCCGCGGATCAACAGGGTAGGCAGCTTGACGTTGGCGGCACTGCGCAGCAGCGCCGGCAGGCTGGGGTTGAACATGTAGGGCTCCCAGCCGATACGGGCGCTCTCCGCGCGCGCATCTTCGAACAGTTCAAACTGCTCCGGCGACATTTCGCCACCGTAGATATTCTTGAACTCATTCTCTTGCTCGGCGACGCTGGCGCGTAGATAGGTGTTAATGGTGCAGGCGAACATGTCGTAGATCTCGCCCTTGTCAGGCTTGATGCCCATGGGACCCACCAGGGTCAGGCTCGCCAACTGTTCGGGGTTGGCTGCCGCCATTTCCGCAGCGATATACCCACCAGCGGAAAAGCCGAGCAGATCGACCTTGCCCAGGTTCAGTTCACGAATCATGTTCTGGTAAAAGTTGGCGATGTCCCGGTGACGCCAGGCCCAGTCGAGGCGCGGCGATTTGCCGAAGCCCGGCTGCAGCGGAATGATCAGCTCGCGGCTCTTGGCGAGCTCCTCATTCCAGCCCATCCAGCCGGTGTAGCCCATCTCGTCATGCAGCACCAGCAGCGGCTTGCCGGATCCACCCCGGACAATAACCAGCTCGCTGCCCGCGACCTTAACGGTTTCTTCTCTCCAAGTAGCCAATGTTTCCCCCTTGCTATCGTTTGAAAGGTTGATGGTACGGTCTACAAACCAGTTATGGCGTGTAAGGTTGGAAATTGCTTCTGTGACAAAACGTTAGGCCAAGCAACATACTGCCGTTCGACCACGCTGGCGATCGAAAGTCCGCGTTTTGTGTCAGATCGGATCGATTCAATCACAAAGCGGATTGGGGGGGCAACCTGTTTTTGGGGCTGTCAATTGGCCTGAGTCAATTGCCGGATACTCCACCACGCCGGACCGAGCGCAGCCCGCCAAAGACCTGCGGCTGGGGCCGGGCGGAAATGTCGCAAACGGTCGTTTGACTCGCTGGCGCGTTCTATCGTCCAATACCCCGCCTAGATCGACGTGCCACGCAAGAAGCCCCGCGATTCAGTCAAGCACCCGAATTCTTTATTCTTGAATTTACCCCTGACCGATTGGCCCCGAACACGGGCCCGCCGCGAGAATGCCTGTAACATGTTGAATACCCTGCGTAGACCTGACATCGCCCTGCTGATCGCAGTGCTGGCCTTGACGGCCTGTGGCTCCCGCGAACCCGCCGCCACGACAACCCCTCCGGCAACCCGCTCCACCGCCGTCACGGCCGCGCCACCGCTGCGGCAGGACATCGCGGTGATCGAGCGCTCGGTCGGGCAGCTCGAGAGCCTGATCACCCCGGAAGTGGCCGCTGAGGTGGAAGGAAGAATTCTCCGGGGTTTCGCCAAAACCGGCGAGCGCGTCACGGAAGGCCAGTTGATCGCGGAACTCGATCCTGAGGACTACCGCATAGCCACCGCCGCCGCCAACGCCGAGTTGCGGCAGTTATCCGTGCTGCGGGACAACCAGAGCCGAACGGTTGAACGCTACCAGGCACTCCTGGCCGGCCATCAGATCTCGATGGATCGCCACGATGAAGCGGTCGCCCAGCTGCGCGCCCTGAATGAACAGATCAAGGCGGCGCAGGCACGACTGGAACAGAGCGAGCGCGCACTGACGAAAACCCGGGTACTTTCGCGCTATGACGGCGTGGTGGATGCCGAGCTGATCAGCCCCGGGGATTTCGTCAAGGTAGGCGATCCGCTGTTTCGCATCACCACTTCCAATCGTCTGCGCGCCCGCTTGCCATTGCCGGAAACCCTGGCCAGCAAGTTGTCGGTGGGCCAGGAAATCGAACTCTATTCCCCGCTCACGCCGGACACCCGGGTGACCAGCGCCATATCGGAGATCCGCCCCACCATCGGCGTCCGCAACCGCGCGATCGACGTATTCGCCATTGTCGAGAATCCCGGCGGCTGGCAACCGGGCGGCAGCGTCAACGCGAGCATCGTCATCGACCGACGGCCTGGCGCACTGCTGGTACCCGAATCCGCGGTCGTGCCACGACCGGCTGGCAATGTGATCTATGTAGTAGAGGCCGGCGCGGCCCATCCTCGCACGGTGGAAACCGGTATTTTCCGCGATGGCCTGGTGGAAATCCGCTCCGGCGTGACCGCAACCGATCTGGTCGTTCACACTGGTGCCAGCTTCCTCACCGAGGGCGCCCCCGTGACGGTTATTCCGGCTGACGACACGGCGCGAGCTGACTGAGCCATGAACCTTCCCGCGCTTTCGATCAACCGCCATGTGCTCACCACCATGCTGTCGGCGGTGCTGGTGCTGTTTGGTGTCATCGGTTACCAGCGCCTCGGGGTCGATCGCTTTCCGTACACCGAATTTCCCCTGGTGGCAGTAACCACGACCCTGACCGGCGCTTCGCCGGAAGTCATCGACGCCTCCATCACGAACGTGATCGAAACCGCCGTCAACAGCGTGCCGGGGATCGAACACATCGAATCGAGCTCGAGTCCGGGCACCTCCAGCGTGGTGGTAACCTTCAATCTCGACAAGGACATCAACATCGCCTTCAACGAGGCGCAGTCGAAAATCAACCAGGTGCTGCGGCAACTGCCCGCCGACGCCGATCCCCCGGTTGTGGCGAAAGTCGAATTCGGAGCTCAGCCCATCATGTGGCTGGCGCTTGAGGGCGACCGCACCCTTCAGCAGCTCAACAGCTATGCAATCAACAATATAAAGAAGACGCTGCAAACCATCGATGGCGTGGGAGAAGTGCAGATCGGCGGCAAGCGCGAGCGCACGGTACGCGTCAACCTCGATCCCGAACGCATGGCCGCGTTCAATGTAACCGCCAGCGAGGTGCTGGCGGCGATCCGCAACGAGCACTTCATGATGGCGGGCGGCTTCCTCACCAGTGGCGGGCGCGAACACCTGGTCAAGCTCGATCTCGAATACCACAGGGTGCGGGATCTCGAAAAGCTGGTCGTGGCCCACCGCGACAGCGCGCCCCTGCATCTGACGGATATCGCGAGCATAACCGACAGCCTGGAGGATCGCCGCAGCGCGGCCACATTCAACGGCCGCGAATCGGTGGGCTTGGGTATCGTCAAGGTATCCAACGCCAACACCGTCGCTATCGTCGATGAGGTCTATCGGCGCATCGAAACCGAGATCAACCCGCAGTTGCCGCCCGGGCTAAAGCTGTCGATCTCGTCCGATGACTCCCTATTCGTACGCGAGTTGGTGACCGCTCTGCAAGAACACCTGCTGCTCGGCACCCTGCTGACCGCCCTGGTGGTATGGCTGTTTCTGAAAAATATCCGCTCGACGCTGATCATCGCCGTCGCCATTCCCGTCTCGCTGCTGGGCTCGGTGGCACTGATCTATTTCATGGGCTATACCCTCAACTCCATGACCCTGCTGGCGCTGCTGTTGCTGATAGGGATCGTGGTCGACGATGCCATCGTGGTGCTGGAGAACATTTACCGTCACCGTGAGGGCCTGGACCCGGATCCGCACAGCGCGGCCATCAACGGCACTCGCGAAGTGGTCTTCGCTGTATTGGCGGCAACGCTCTCGCTGGTGTCGATTTTCGTTCCCGTGATTTTCTTGGGCGGCATCATCGGTCGCTTCTTCGAGTCCTTCGCCGTGGTGGTAGCGGCGGGCGTGCTGGTGTCCTGGTTTGTCTCCATGACACTCACGCCCATGCTCTGCTCGCGCTTTCTCCAGGTGGAAGAGCACCATCAAGGTCTCTACTACTGGCTCGAGCGCTCTTTCCGTGCCATGGAAAGCTTCTACGCAAAGCTGCTCGCCCTGGCGCTGAGCTGGCGCTGGACGGTCGTTGGAATCACCTGGCTGACGGTGGTGGGCTGCGTATTTTTCCTCAAGGATATCGGCAAGGAATTCTCCCCGGAGCAGGATGAGAGCCGCTTCATGGTGATGGTGCGCGCACCCCTGGGTTCGGGTATCGATTATGTGCTGGGCAAAGTCGACGAAGTCGAGGCAGTGCTCGCCCGTCACAACGATGTCGTGCAATCGTTTTTTATCGGCGTCGGGACCAGCGGCCGGCAGATGAACGAAGCCTGGGGGTTTGCGCGCATGACCCCCAAAGAGGAACGCGCCATCAGCCAGCAGGACCTGCTCAAGGAATTGGGCGCCGAGTTTGCCACCATCCCCGGCGTGCGCGCCTTTCCGATCCCGATTCCCAACCTGGGAGGAGCCCGAGGTGAACCGCTGCAGTTTGTTATCCGTGGGCCCAACCTGGTCGAAGTCGGCCGCCTGGGGCGGGAGCTACAGCAGCGCCTGCTCGCCGAACCCGGGTTCGGCTATGTGGATCTCGATCTGAACCTCGAACTGCCCCAATTCAAGCTCAATATCGACCGCGTCCGCGCCGCCGACCTGGGGTTCTCCGCCCAGGACGTCGCCAGCGCGGTCAACATCATGATCGGCGGCCTGGATGCCGCCAAATACAACGACGACCCCGGCGATGGTGAACGCTACGACCTGCGCCTCAAAGGCAATGAGACTGCCTTTCTTAACCGCGCCGATCTGAGCAAGATCTATCTGCGCAGCCGCGAAGGTCAGATGATCCGCATCGACACCGTCGCCTCGCTGGATGAAACCCTCGGCCCGGCTTCGATACCGCGTTACGATTTGCGCTACTCGGCGCCGTTCTATGGCAAACCGCAGATCCCGCTGGCCACCGCCATCGCCAAGGTGCGGGAGCACGCCGATGCCATTCTCATCCCCGGGTACAGCCTGAAATTCAAGGGGCAGTCGGAGGAATTCGCCAAGACCGCGAGCAACATGTTGTTTGCCTTCATGTTGGCCACCGTGCTCCTGTACATGGTGCTTGCCAGCCAATTCAATTCCTTTTTGCAGCCCGTCATCATCATGACGGCGCAGCCGCTCGCCATGGTTGGCGGGATTGCGGCGCTCTGGCTGACCGGACAGACGCTCAACACCTATTCGATGATCGGTCTGGTGCTGCTGGTCGGTTTGGTGGCGAAGAACTCCATTCTGCTGGTGGACATCACCAACCAGAGGCGCCAACAGGGACTGGCGATCGATGCGGCACTGCTGACCGCCTGCCCGATTCGTCTGCGGCCTGTACTGATGACGTCCCTGACGGTGATCCTGGCTATGGTGCCCGCAGCTCTGGGGGTCGGCGCCGGGGCCGAGACCAACCGCCCACTGGCGATTGCGGTCATCGGCGGGATGATATCCTCCACGCTGTTGACGCTGGTGGTGATTCCCCCGGTGTACTCGATCCTCGAAGGCTTCCTGGAATGGCGGCAAGCGCGCCGGGCGACCGCCTTACCCCAGTGAGCAGGCTCGCGATCCGCTCCGTCGGCCTGCCATTGTGACACGAGGCCTGTTCATCACCGGCACTGACACCGGCGTGGGCAAGACCCGTCTCGGTGCCCTGCTGATCCGCGAACTGGTCGGCCGTGACATCCACGTCTGCGCGCGCAAGCCGGTGGAATCCGGCTGCGCGCGCCGGGGTAACGAACTGCTCCCGGCCGACGCCCTCGCCCTCCGGGAGGCTGCCGGCAACCGTGAAACGCTGGATCGCGTCTGCGCCTTTCCGCTGGAAGCGCCCGTCTCGCCGACCCGCGCGGCCGCGCTCGCCGGCCAGCCCCTGAATCTCGAACAACTGATAGCCGCCTGCCGGAATGAAGTGGGTGCCGAAGATTTTCTGGTCGTCGAAGGGGCCGGTGGCTTTCTTTCGCCGCTCACGGGGAACGCGCTCAACGCGGATCTCGCTCAGCGGATCGGTCTGCCGGTGGTCCTGGTCGCCGCGGACCGGCTGGGCGCGATCCATCAGGTGCTGGTCACCGCGGAGGCTATCGAGCGTCGCGGCCTGACGTTGGCCGCCGTGGTGTTGAATCAGCTGGATCCCGCGCTCGATCCCCGGCTCGACAACGCCGCCGAGCTCGCGCACTGGCTCGGAATGGCCGTGATCGCACTGCCTCACCAGGCTGGCGTCGGCCCGCTCCCGCAACTGACCGCGCTGGCCGAGGCGCTCGCGCGCAACCGCTAACGACTCCCTGCCAGCGATGCGCGTGGCACAATGCGGCCTCCATTCCCATACCGGAGACCGCGATGCGCTACGACAGCGTGAACTACGAACGGCGCGGCACCACCGCCCTGATTACCCTCGACGAACCGAGCAAACTGAACGCGCTGAGCCCCGGCATCCGCTCGGGTCTCACCGCCGCATTCGCCGCTGCGCGCGATGACGACGCGGTCCGTGTCCTGGTCGTGACGGGCGCGGGCGAGAAAGCCTTCTGCGCGGGCGCCGACATCAGCGGCTTCGAGTTCACCACCAGCTACGCCCGCGAATTCATCGACAAGGTGCTCGACGTGCTGGCGCTGCCGGAAAACATCGGCAAGCCGGTGATCGCGGCCGTCAACGGCTTCGCCTACGGCGGCGGCTTTGAGATCGCCATCGCCTGCGATTTCATCATCGCTTCCGAGCGCGCCCGCTTGGCAGTGCCGGAAATCCAGCTCGGCCTGTTGCCCGGTTTCGCCATTGTGCGTCTGGCCGAACTGGTCGGACGCCAGCGCGCCAAGTACCTGAGCATGCTCGGCGAGCCCGTCTCGGCGCAGGAAGCGCAAGCCATGGGCCTGGTGCTGGAGGTCGTTCCCCACGCAGACCTGCTCAACCGCGCGCTGGAACTGGCGGATAAGCTGGCCCGCAAGCCACAGATGGCGATCCGCTACGCCAAATCGGTGTACAACCGGGAGCTCGGCGGCGCCGACATCACCTACGCCAAGGACGTCATGCCGTTTTTGTTTCTGGATGACGACACCCGCGAAGGTGTCGCGGCGTTTCGCGAAAAGCGCAAACCGGTGTTCAAATAGTTCCGGAAGCTCCCGGGGCGTGGGCCGTTTCCGCGCCCCGGGGTCAGATCAGCCAGCGGCTGTTGCTGGAAAACTGCGCGGCGAGAAAGTCCATCTGGTCGGCGAGGATCCGCCGCGAATTGATCAGCGCCAGGTATTCCGCGTTGTTGGGCCGGTAGGGCAGCGCCACCAGCTCCCAGCCAATATCCTCAAGCAGTCTATTGCCCTTGAACTGGTTGCAGCGACGGCAGGCAGTAACCACATTCTGCCAGCGGTCGCGGCCGCCGCGCGACAGCGGCACGACATGATCGCGGGTGAGAGCGCCAGCAGCAAACTGGCGCGTGCAATACAGGCAGTGAAAGCGGTCCCGGGCAAACAGCGCCGGATTGGTGAGCGGGTAATTGGTCCGCGGCCGCGCCATCTGACCACCGCCGCAGGCAATGATGCTGGGCAGTTCGATCAGGGACCGCGCCCCGGTAGCACGGCTCAGGCCGCCGTGAACTTTGTGCACGATGTCGCCCAGCGACCAGGCCACGAGATCGCGTGCATAGAGGCAAACCGCCTCCTGCCAGTTGAGCCACTCGATGGGCAGACCCGCGAGATTCAAGCGCAGTATTTTTGGTTGCCGGTCCACCACCATGAGTTCCGGCACGAGATTCATGCGGCCTCGCTCACCGGCGAGCGCCGAACCAGCAACCCCTCCCCGAGGCCGCGCAGCGCAACCAGCCAGGCTGGCCTGCCGGATGGTACAGCACTCGCGAACAACCTCGCTGACATCGATCGTGCGCTGAAGTCGGCACCCTCCACCAGTTCACGCAAACCGTGCCCCATCATAGGGAACCGCGAAAGGCTGTCAATATAGCGGCCTGTGCCGCGCCGGTTCGGGTCCGCGGCAAGGGAAACTGGAACCCCGCAAAAGAAAACGCCCTTTTGCTGGAGAAACAAAAGGGCGCCAAAGGCATTAAGAAATAGAGGTACCAAACAACACTTCACTAGATCAAGAACAACGCGGGGAATATCCTGCGACTTCCCTGTCCCCGCCTGAAGACATCCTTTCCAGGCTCCGGGCTCCCTCAGCGGCAAAGCACTCCATGTGCCCTGATTCCCCGCGCGCCAGCCAATCCGTACCGGCTGCCCGTCCCTGCGCAACATCCCCGTCCTCTGGCAACCAATCCTTGTGCCAGAGCAACATCCGTGTTCCGCGTGTCCTTGCGGGAGACATCATGTGGCGCAACCCACATAACTCCCAGTCCGAAAATGCCTCGCCCTTTTGTAGGATATATCGCACACGCCCATCACGTTGACCGCCTCTGGGCCCTCGGTTAGGGTGCTGGCTGGATCACTCGCAACCGGGGACTGGTTTGGCTACCCGAAAGAAAGCGCCGGATTTTGAAGCGAATCTGTCCCAACTCGAGGCCATCGTCGCTGTGCTGGAAGAGGGCAAGCTCAGCCTGGATGAAGCGCTGGGCCGCTTCGAGCAGGGCGTTCGCATCACGCGGCAATGTCAGCAAGCTCTGCGGGAAGCCGAACAACGGGTGCTGCTGCTCACCCAGGGCGATGTGGGTGAAGGGCCAACTGCAACCACATTTCCCGTCTCCTCCGGAGAGGCTGACGACGAGTGACCGGCACCCTGACGGACTTCCTCTGCGCATGCCGCACCCGGCTGGAACCAAGACTCGCTGCCACCCTGGCCTCTGACCGCGCTCTATCCTCGATTCCGGATGCCAGCCCCTCGCCGCTGATCGCTGCCATGGAGCACAGCCTGCTGGGCGGCGGCAAACGCCTTCGTCCCTGCCTCGCCTACGCCGCAGCGGCGGCAGCGGGAGAACCTTCGGCCGCCACCGATCAGGTGGCGGTGGCCGTGGAATTGCTGCACACCTATTCGCTGATCCACGATGATCTGCCCGCCATGGACGACGACGACCTGCGCCGCGGCCGCCCCACCTGTCATCGCGTGTTCGGCGAGGCGATGGCGATCCTGGCCGGCGACGCGCTGCAGGCGCTTGCGTTCACGCAGCTCAGTGCCATCGATTCGCTGCCGGCCCGAGCGACGCTGCGCCTGATCCAGCGACTTGCTCACGCCGCCGGGGCACAGGGGATGGTGTTGGGGCAGGCCATGGACCTCCAGGCAACGGGGAAAAAACTGGATCGAAGTGCGCTCGAAACCATGCACCGCCGCAAGACTGGCGACCTGATTGCAGCCAGCGTGGTCATGGGCGCCATTTCGACCGGCACGGAAGACGCGGCCCTGCTCGCCGCCCTCGATGACTACGGCCATCAGCTGGGGCTCGCCTTCCAGGTCCGCGATGACCTCCTCGACGCGGAGGAAAGCACGGTTACCCTCGGCAAGCACAGCGGCGCCGATCAACGCCTCGGCAAAGCAACCTTCCTCACCTTGCTGGGTCCCGAGGCAGCGCGGGCCAGTCTGCGCGAACTGCACGCCCGCAGTCTGGCGGCGATAGCGCACCTGGACGCGCGCGCCGAGCCCCTGCGCCAGCTCGCCGACTATGCGGTAGCCCGGCGCGACTGATTCTGGCGCGGGCATTTGCGGTAGAATTCCCGCCCCCGCGCACTCCCTCCTGCCATGGCGCTCAGCTTTACCGACATCCCCCGGGCCCGCCCCGCTACACCGCTGCTCGACACCATCGCGAGCCCGGCGGCGCTGCGTCCCTTGGGGCTCGACGAGCTGGAACTGCTCGCCGATGAATTGCGCGCCTATCTGCTCTACGCCATCGGCCAGACGGGAGGCCACTTTGGTGCCGGTCTCGGCGTCATCGAGCTCACCATAGCGTTGCACCATGTCTTCAACACCCCGGACGACCGGCTGGTGTGGGACGTCGGCCACCAGACCTACCCCCATAAGATCCTCACCGGGCGACGCGAGGAGATTCTCGGTGTGCGCCGGGGCGGCGGCATCGCGGGGTTTCCCAAACGCAGCGAAAGCGAATACGACACCTTCGGTGTCGGCCATTCCAGCACCTCGATCAGCGCCGCCCTGGGCATGGCGCTTGGCGCGCATCTGGCGGGCAGCGACCGGCGCGCCATCGCGGTAATCGGCGACGGTGCGATGACCGCCGGCATGGCTTTCGAAGCACTGAATCACAGCGCCCACCTGGACCTCGACCTCTTGGTGGTACTCAACGATAACCAGATGTCGATCTCCCGCAATGTGGGAGGGCTCTCGACCTATTTTTCCAAGCTGTGGTCGAGCCGGCTCTACAACTGGGTGCGCGAGGGTGGCAAACGCGTACTGAAAGCCTTTCCCTCCACCGCAACCCTGGTGCGCAAGACCGAAGAGTTGATGAAGGCGCTGGTCGCGCCCGGCATCGTGTTCGAGGAGCTCGGCTTCACCTATATCGGTCCCATCGACGGCCACAATCTGCCGCTCCTGGTTAACACCCTGACCAACCTCAAGCAGGTGACGGGTCCGGTGCTACTCCATGTCGCCACCGTCAAAGGCAAGGGTTTTCTCCCCGCCGAGGCCGACCCCATCGGCTACCACGCGCTGACCAAGATCGAACCGACGACGCCGCCGGTCCCGCCCGCGCCCCCCAAACCTGCCCCCCCTAAACCCAAGTATCAGGATCTGTTTGGCGCCTGGCTGTGCGACATGGCCAGCGCGGAACCACGCCTGGTGGGTATCACCCCGGCAATGACCGAAGGTTCGGGGATGATCGAATTCGCCCAGCGCTTTCCCGAGCGTTTTCAGGATGTCGCAATCGCCGAGCAACACGCCGTCACCCTGGCCGCCGGTCTCGCCTGCGAGGGGATGAAACCCGTGGTGGCGATCTACTCCACCTTCCTGCAGCGCGCCTACGACCAGCTCATCCATGATGTCGTCTTGCAGAATCTCGATGTGCTGTTCGCCATCGACCGCGCGGGGCTGGTGGGTGAAGATGGCCCCACCCACGCCGGCAGCTTCGACCTGAGCTATCTGCGCTGCATTCCCAACCTGATCGTGATGGCACCATCCGACGAAAACGAGACCCGGCAGCTGCTCAATACCGGCTTTCGGCATCCGGGTCCGGCGGCCGTGCGCTACCCGCGCGGCACCGGTCCAGGTGTCGCCGTCGATCCTGGCCTGGAGCCGCTACCCATCGGCTACGGCCGCCGGTGCCGCAGCGGGCGCGCCATCGCGCTACTCAATTTCGGCGCCCTGCTGCCTACCGTGCTGGCGGCGGCCGAGCGCCTGGATGCCAGTGTCGCGGACATGCGTTTCGTGAAGCCCCTGGATGTCGATCTGATTGCGCAACTGGCGGACACTCACCAGTTGCTGATCACCGTGGAAGACAATGTCATCGCAGGTGGCGCCGGGGCCGGCGTCGCCGAGTACCTGGCGGCTTGCGGCCGCACCAGCCCGATCCTGCACCTGGGGTTACCCGACGCCTTCATCGAACACGACACCCGGAGCGCGCAGTTGACGCAGGTGGGACTGGATGTCGAAGGCATCTGTCGCGCGGCAGGCGCGCGCGCCGCTCTGCTCGGTATCGCGATTGCGCCGCCAGTATCCTTGGCGACGCGCGGCTGAATCATTCCCGCCCGAAGGGCGGCAGCGCCGCCAGCAGTTCACGTCCGTAACTTTTCGAGAGCAGCCGCCGATCCAGAATGGTGATCCGGCCGCTGTCTGCCTCCGTGCGCAACAGACGTCCGCAGGCTTGCACCAGACGCAGGCAGGCATCGGCGAGCGACAGGGTGCGAAAGGCGTTGCCGCCGCCGGCCTGGATCCACTCCGCGCGGGCCTCCTGCACCGGATCGTCGGGGACCGCGAACGGCAGTTTGGCGATGATCACGTGGCGGCAGTAGTCGCCCGGCAGATCGATACCCTCGGCAAAGCTCGCCAGACCGAAGATCACGCTGCGCTCGCTGCCATCGACGCGCGCCCGGTGGCGGGCGATGATCTCCGCCACCGGCAGCTCGCCTTGTACCAGCAGGTATTCCACCAAAGTCGCGGGCAAGGCCTCACGCACCCGCTCCAGTTGCTGTCGCGAGGCGAATAGCACCAGGCTGCCGCCCGACTCCACGCCCAGTAACGCCGGCAGCAGGGCGATCACCGCCGCAGTGTGGGCTTCATTGTCGCCGCCATCGACGGCCTCCGCCGGAATTGCCAATACGGCGCGCCGCCGGTAGTCGAAGCCGCCCGCCAGCGCGTGGGTAGCACTGCCTTCCGGGATGCCCGTATCCAGCCGCAGGCGGTCGAAACTGCCCAGCGACCGCAGCGTGGCGGAAGTCAGCACCGCCGCATGGCAGCGCGACCAGAGCTGCTCGGCAAGCGTATGCCCGGCGCTGACCGGCGTGATGACGACCCGCAGCTCGCCATTGGCCTCGCGCGCCACCCAGCGCGCCAGCGGTGGGGCAGCGGGCAGGTCGGGCTCGGCCATGGCCCGCCACAGCCGCGCGATCCCCTCGGCGCGGCCGAGCCATTGACCCACTGCCTGGAAATGCGCTTCGAGTTCCGGCCGGGGAAGCGGGAATTCGGTTTTTTCCAGTGCCGCCTCCAGACCCTCGCGGCAACGCTCCAGATTTTGGACGAGACTGCCGAAGCAAGTCGCCAGCTCGCCGCTGGGGACCCGCAGTACATCCGGCACTAGGCCGCCGGCAAAGCGGTAGCGGGAAGTCCTGGCGTCCGCCAGCAGCAGCGCGAACAGGGGCATGGTCTGCCGCAACAGTAGTGCCGCGGCAGCGGCCGGGAGCACCAGTGCCTGCGCGCGGGTAGCATCCTCCGGCGCCACCGCCAGCCGCGCGGCGTTGCGCGCGCTCTGGGTCTCCAGCCGCTCCAGCCAGTCGCCGGTCGCCTCCAGTCCGCATTGGGCGCCGAAGTGGGCCAGCGCGGTGTCCCCGAGCCGGTGGGCTTCGTCGAACACATAGATGGTTTCTTCCGGCGCCGGCAACACCACGCCGCCGCCGAGCGCCAGATCCGCCATCACCAGATCCTGATTGGCGACGATGCAATCCGCCGCATCCACCGTCGACCGGGCACGGTAATAACAGCAGGAAGCGATCAGGCGACAGCGCCGACCGCCGCACTGACGGCCGTCGATGGAGAGCGCCCGCCACAGAGAATCGGGCAGGGTTTGCTCCCAGCGGTCACGATTGCCGTCCCATTCGCCCTCACGCCAGGCGCGGCCCAGTGCTTCGATGCGCCGTTCGTCACCGGCACCTGGGACGAAAGCGAGCTCATCCTCGAACAGGAACTGGCCGCTGCGCGCCTGGCTGGTCTGGGCCTCGCACTGCTCCAGCCGCAGCGGACACAGATAGCGGCCGCGGCCCTTGGCAAGTGCAAAGGCATGATCCCAGCCGGTTGCCGCCAACAGATCGGGAATGTCGCGATCCACCAGTTGCGCCTGAAGTGCCACGGTACCTGTGGCGATCACCAGCTTCTTGCCCTGTGCACGCGCCAGCGGTAGCACCGCCAGCAGATAGGCGAGCGTCTTGCCGGTGCCGGTGCCCGCTTCAACGGCGCATACCCGGGCGTCCGGATTGTCCTCGCGCTCGCCGAGAAAGCCGGCAATGGCGGCAATCATCTGGCGCTGTCCGGCGCGTGGACGCAGTCCCCGCTGGGCGAGAAAGGCACGATAGCCGGCCTGGATCTGTTCCTTGAGCTCGGCGGCGAGCGCCATATCAGGTATCGAGTTCCAGGCGTCGGCGCAAGGGATTGGCGTACATGGCCAGGAAAATGTCGCGCTCGGCCTCGGGCACATCGGCCAGGCGGGCGTGAAACTGCTGCTCGGAAGCCGCCCAGCCGGGCTGCTGTTCCAGGGTTGCGCGCAGCGCGTCTGCGCGCTGATCCGCTCCGTACAACAGGGCGTAGGCGGCGAAGTTGGTCGCACGGAGCCGGTATTCGCGCAGAATCTCGCGATCGATCGCGACGGCCGCGGCTTCGGCGGTGACCAACCCCGGCGGCAGGGGTGCGCCGAATGCCACATGCACCGCGCCCTTCGCGCCCATGATGCCGCGATAAATGCTCTGGAGATCTTCGTGCGCGCCCTTGCGGTATTCGCCCTCGGTCCGTATTGCGTGCAGCTCGCGCGCCTTGTCGCGGTCGCAGGGATCGAATTCATAGCTGATCGCCACCGGCACCAGACGGAGTTCGTCGAGGGCCTGGGTCACGTCCTGCCCCGGCGCCCGGCTCAGGGCCAGCATTTTCAGGATCGCGGGTTCGGTAGCGTCGATCCCATCCTTGGCGCGTCCTTCACGCTGGGCGATCCACACCGAGCAATGCTCGGTAAGCACGGAATGCCGGATGTAAGCGGAAAGCTGCTGAAAGGCGGCGAGTTTCTCGCGGCGGCCCTGGGGCGCGCGCTTGACGATGAAGCTCTTGTTGATGCGCATCAGATCACTAGCGAATGGCTTGCTCAGCAGGTTGTCGCCGATGGCAATACGCACCGTGTCCATGCCGTTACCGTACAGCATGAGATTGACCAGTGCCGGGTCCATGGCGATATCGCGGTGATTACTGATGTAAACCTGTGCCCGGGTCCGGTCCAGCCGATCCAGACCGCTGACCGTCAGCGCGGTCGCGACTTTCTCCAGATGGGGTCGCAAGTGGCGCTCGACCAGGCGCTGAAAGTCCCCCACGGTGCGGATGCCTCGCAGTACCCGCCACAGCGCCAGCCACACCAGGACACCGCCCAACGGCGGGCAATAGCGCCCGAGCCGCGGCAGGAACATCTGCACCAGGACGTTGGCGAACTCTGGATCGCGGCGCAGCCGCGCCAGCACACCGGGCACTTCGTCGTCCCGGTACGGCCGGATATCGGCGAAGGGGTCAGCGTTGATCGCGGCCGGCGTTTCCACAGCCATTCAGACGCCCCGGTTGGGAGTGTGCCAAGGCACTTCCCGGGCGTACTTGTCCACCAGATCGACCACGTCCAACACCAGTGCGAACAGGGCCATGCGAATCAGCAGGCCATTGTCGGTCTG
Source organism: Gammaproteobacteria bacterium (assembly GCA_046566625.1). Lineage (GTDB taxonomy): Bacteria > Pseudomonadota > Gammaproteobacteria > Pseudomonadales > Porticoccaceae > JAGPUQ01. The sequence continues at coordinate 2,821 of JBKHWK010000007.1, read as the reverse complement.
GCGGAAAATGGCCAGGTTGGGGTTCTGGTCGAGATCGCGGTCAAGCTCGTTGGCCTCGGCGCGCGAGTCCCGCGGCAGAGGGTGCATGATGACCGTGTTGGGTTCGCAGTGCTGGGTATAGATTGCCTGGTTGAGGCGCAAGCGACCGCGATAGCTGTCGGCCTGCTCGCGATCCGGAAAGCGCTCTTCCTGAATCCGGGTCGAATAGACGATATCCACGTGGGCGATGCTCGCCTCCAGGTTCTGCGACTCGTCCACCCGCTGGCCGGAAGCCCGCAGTTCGTCAACCAGTGGCGACGGCATCCGCAGCTCCGGGGGCGACACCAGCACCACATGGACGCGCTCGAACAAAGCCAGCAGCTTGCTCAGGGAATGCACGGTACGGCCATATTTGAGGTCACCGACCATGGCAATGCGCAGACCGTCGATGCCGCGACCACGCCCGGCCATTTCTTTTTCGATGGTGTAGAGATCGAGCAGGGCCTGACTCGGATGCTCGTTGCTGCCGTCGCCGCCGTTCAGCACCGGCACCCGGCTCGCGCCGGCAAATTCCGCCACCGAACCCGCCAGGGGATGGCGCATGCAGATCACATCGCTGAAACCGGACAACACACGCGCGGTGTCCTGGAGTGACTCGCCCTTGACCAGGGACAGGCTGTCCATGCCCACCGACTCCCGCACCTCGCCGCCCAGCAGGTTGAAGGCGGAGCCGAAACTGATGCGGGTGCGGGTACTGGCCTCGAAAAACATGTTGCCGAGAATCGCTCCCTCGAGCACCCGAGTGACCCGTCGGCGTTGGGCGTAGGGCTCCATGCGATCCGCAATGCGGAAGATACGATTGATGTCGTCGCGCTCGAATTGCGCGACGGAAAGGATATGGGAACCCCTGAACTTCACACACATCCCCCCGCTGAAATCGCCCGGATTCTAGCGGCTTTGCCTGGCCTCAACCAGCACCGCCGAGTCCGTGGCGCCCGGCGACGGTCTCGCCCCAGGCCTGTAATTCCTCCAGCAAAGCTCGCCGCGCGGAATCGGTCGGTTGCTGCGCCAGCAGCGACAGTTCGGCGCGAAATGCCGCGAGGCCGAGATAACCCGACGCCGGATCGGTCAGGCGCCAGCGACAGAAACCCTGCCAACTTTCCCGTTCGATGGGCGTCAGCGTGGCAGGGAAATACCGCGCACGATAGCGAAACAACAGTTCCCGGTAGCGGGGATCGCGAAACGCCAGGCGCGCCGGATTGAGCTCCTCGCCCCGACCCGCGCGCACCGCGGCCAGCAGCCCGCGTTCGGCGTCGGGGAGAAATCCGGCATAGAGCGCTGTCTCGGCGTCCACGGGTGCCGGCATGGCCTGTGGCGCGAACACCTGCACCAGCTTCGCGGTCAGATCCATGGTCAGTAATTTGTGCCAATTGGTTTCGCAGCGGCCCAGATCGATGCCGAGCCGGCGCGCGGCGGCCGCATCCAGCAATTTCGGCGTCGCCACCACCGGGCAGCGATTGAGGTGGATCGCCTTGAGCGGCAGACGTTCGATTCCCGCAGCGAGTTCTGCCGCCGGCGTGAACACCCGCGCGCGAATCGCGTCTGCATCGAGCGCGATGAGCGCATCGGCATCACCCTGCAGATCAAAGCAGATGATGGCATTGGCATTGCCCGGGTGCCGGGCGAGCGGCAGTACCAGGGCGGTATAACCCCGCTCCCGGGGCAAGCGGCCGGACACATGCAGTACCGGCCGCCGCCGAGCGGGATCGAGGAGCGGCAGCAGCTGGCGCTTGTGCCGGTGCTCGTAGACATAGCGGTAAAGCTCGGGCTGGCACTCCCGTACCCGACGCGCCAGCGCAATGGTGGCCCGCACGTCGGACAGCGCATCATGGGCATTGTCGTGGACGATGCCGTTGGCGGCGGCCAGATCTCCGAGGCGAAAGCTGGAACTGCCATCCTCCCGATCAGGCCAGCTCATGCCCTCCGGCCGCAGCGCCCGCGCCAGCCGCAGCATGTCGATGATGTCCCAGCGCGAGTTGCCGCCGCGCCACTCCCGCTCGTATGGATCATGGAAATTACGATAGAGCAGGAAGCGCGTGAACTCGTCGTCGAAGCGCAGACTGTTGTAGCCGACGCCGCAGGTGCCCGGCGCCCCCAGCTCGGCGACGATACGGGCGGCAAATTCGGGTTCCGCGACACCTTCACGCGCGGCCTTCTGTGGGGTGATTCCGGTCAGTAGACAGGCCGCAGGCTGAGGCAGGAGGTCAGGATCGGGCTGGCAGTACAGGCTCAGGGGCAACCCGATGGGATTGAGGTCTTCGTCGGTGCGAACGCCGGCAAACTGCAGCGGCCGATCCCGTGCCGAATCAATGCCGCTGGTCTCGTAATCATGCCAGTAGAGGGTTGTCATCCGCAGGTTCCCCGCTATCGCATTCCGGGATTGCCACCCGGCCCGGCCCCATATGAAAACGGCGCCCGTGGGCGCCGTTTTCAGTCAGACTACGGGGTGATCCCTTATTTGGGCGCCACTTCCGTATAGCTCAGCTCCCCGATCACCCGGCGGTTTTTCGTGCGGCCTTCGGCAGTGGCGTTGTCGGCAATCGGCCGACTCTCGCCGTAGCCAACCGTCGAGATACGGTTCGCCGCGATGCCGTAGTCCTTGGCCAGCTTGGCCTTCACCGCGGCCACACGGCGTTGTGACAGGTTTTGGTTGTAGGCATCGGTGCCGACCGAGTCAGTGTGGCCTTCAAGCACCAGCTCGATGTCGTCATGGGCCTTCATCGCATTGGCTACGGCTTGCAGTTCGTCACCGTAGATCGCGCGAACATCCGCCTTGTTGAAG